>JBEKFF010000058.1:0-17469 GCA_050013455.1 Acidobacteriaceae bacterium
TGCTGCCTTCCTCCTACACCATCAAGGTTGCGGCAAAGGGTTTTGAACCCAAGAGCCTCACTGGCCTCGTCCTGCATGCCGGCGATGAGCGCGCGGTCCCGGCGCTTGCCCTTGCCATCGGCTCGGAGACACAGACCGTGACCGTCGAAGCCGCCGGCGAGATGATCCCGCAGGATAACGGCGCACGTTCCGACGTTCTCTCCTCCAAAGACATCGATAACCTGGCCCTCGAAGGCCGCGATACGACGGAACTCTTGAAGGTTCTTCCGGGCGCGACCACGATGTCAGGTGGCCTCACACAAAATAATCCCTCCTTCAGCGATCTCAGTATTTCGGCGAACCAGAGCGCCATCGGCAACGGCATCAACATCAATGGCGTCCCGAACCGCGGCGGTACGGCTCTCCTCTCGGACGGCGTCAGCGTTCTCGATCCGGGCGACATGGCAAGCTCGATCGGCATCATCAACCCTGAAATGACGGCTGAGGTCAGCGTCCAGACCTCGAACTTCGGCGCGTATGTGCAGAACGGCCCAGTCGTCGTCAGCGCCATCAGCAAGTCTGGCACGACACACTACCACGGCGCCGCGTACTTCATTGCCCGCAACGATATCTTCAACGCCAACGGCTGGCAGCAGAACCATCAGGGAATCCCCAAGGCGGGTGCCCACTACTACTATCCCGGCGGCAACGTCGGCGGCCCTGTCCCCTTCACGCACGACAAGGTCTTCTTCTGGGGCGGCTATGAGCGCTTCCTGCAGAACCCGGGCAACGGCAACATCCTGGAGTCGTACATCCCCACACCGGAGATGATGAAGGGTGACTTCAGCACCGACAACGCAGACAACAATGCCCTCTGCCCCAATGGCTTCTCAGCGAGCCAAACCGGCACCTGGTGCAACAACCTCGCCGGCATGGTACTTCCGGACGGCACGGCAATCACCCCTGGACCCGGCACCAGCGGTTCCATCATCCCTTCGCAATACATTGATCCGGGCGCCGCAGCATTGGCCTCTTTCTGGCCGAAAGCCAACGCCAACCCCGCAACCACTGCTGGCGGCTACAACTATTACGCGCCCGTCGTCGCTCCGAACAATGGTTGGGTCTATCGCATTCGTATGGACTACAACCTCAACGACAGCAACAAGTTTTACGTTTCCTATCAACAGGCCTACAGCTCAACGCTCGCTCAGGGCAATGGCGCTCACATCTACTGGACCCCCGGGAACTCGATTCCTGCCCCCGGCGGTGGCTTGGTCGGCCAGGTATTTACCAAGTCGATCTCGGGTCACTTTGTTCACACCTTCTCCTCCACCACCACCAACGAATTCATTGCAGCCTGGGGCTTCGGCAGCTTCCCCTTCGGACCTCCAAACCCGAAGGCCGCGGATAAGACCACACTCGGCTACACCTACGGTTCTGTCTTCAACGCTTCGCAGCTGATTCCGTCCTACAGTACCGCTGGAAACTTTACCTTCCCCGACTTCTCGCAAGGGGATTGGTTCGAGCCCAACGGCTACTACCTGGTCCGCAAGGAAGTTCCCAGCTTCACGGATAACTTCACCAAGGTCTGGGGTGCGCACACCCTCAAGCTCGGTGCCTACACCCAGAACACTGGCAACTTGCAGGGCAACGATGGTGTGAGCCCGAACGGAATCATCAACAGCTTCAGCGGAAAGAACCCGAACGCCATCACCAAAATCAGCGTTGGTTCTCCGAACAATCCAGACGCGAACTTTGTCATCGGCAACGTCTCGAGCTACACGGAAAGCAATTCGGCTCCCGTTAGCGATATGGCTTACCAGAACACGGCCGTGTATGTTGACGATTCCTGGAAGGTGAACAGAAAGTTGAACGTCGAACTCGGCGCTCGTATCGAGCATGTAGGTCACTGGTACGATCGCGAAGGCACTGGTATGGCTGTCTTCATTCCAGGCCGTGTCTTTTCGGATTACTATTCCGGCAAGGCCGACCCGGGCTACTACTGGCACTCCATCGATCCATCCATCCCGCTCAGCGGACAGCCGAATCGTCTGGCCTTTGTCTCTCCTCGCTTTGGTGTCTCCTATGATCCGTTCGGAACCGGCAAGACCGTGGTCCGCGGAGGTTGGGGCGTCTATCGCTTTGCTGGACAATACAACGATTACGCCGCCGCGCTGACCACCGCGCAGAACGTCACCAACTACAGTCTGCCTGGGCAAGAGACCGTTCAGCTCAGTCAGATCGGCAGTCTGAAGTCTCAGCCTTGCACTAGCCCATATCCAACAACGACTAATCCAAAGGGAGGGTGTGGAATCGGCGGCTCGCAGAATGGTTTGGATGCCAACGACTACGGCGTGCCAATCACCTATGCCTGGAACCTGACGATCGATCATCGCTTCAAGTGGAACACGCTCCTGGATGTCGCCTACGTCGGCAACACCAGCAGCCAGATCCTCGATAACGGCGAGACGATCCAAGGTAGCGGCTTCTCCGAACTCGCAAATCAGAACAAGACCCCGATCGGGGCGTTGTTCCTGCCAGATCCGCTCACGGGTGTCACCTCCACCAACCCGGAAAACGTAGCCGTCAACCCCACCACCGGTGCACCCACCGGCAACCAGCTGGCGGACTACCATCCCTTCGGCTACGCCTATGGCACCAACGCCCCTCACATGTCTCAAAGCAACCAGTACTCGAACTACAACGGTTTCCAGGCCGCCTATCTCAAGGAGACCGGTAAGCTGACGTTCGACTTCAACTTCACGTGGTCGAAGACGTTGGGAACCGTACTGCAGGCAAACCCCTACGCCGTTCGTCCAGGGAACTACGGCATAGCCTCCATCGACCGTCCCTTTGTCTTCAACGCGTCCTACACCTACCAGACTGGAAACTTCACTCACTGGGGCACCATTGGTCATATCCTCCTCAGTGGTTGGACCATCTCTGGAATCTCAACCTGGCAGGCAGGCGGCAGCTTGTTGGCAGATCTCGGCAACAGTGTTCCGAACTTCGGTCTGTCGGAGGCCTACAGCAACAGCCCAAATACGAACGGTGTCACTTCCGGGATCTCTCAGGCGACCTACTACGGTACCGATGAGGGCTCCCTGGCTGTCCAGCCAGTGCTCACCTGCAATCCGAACAAGGGACTGGCAAAGTATCAGCGCCTCCAGGTGAGCTGCTTTGCAGCACCTACGATCGCTGGGAATAACCAGATCGGCGAGTTCGGCGGTAAGGCTTATCCCCGCATGAGCATGGGTTCGTACTTCGATAATGACCTTGCTCTCTACAGAACCATCCACATCCACAACTCACAGAACGTCCAGTTCCGCGTCTCCGCCTTCGATTGGCTGAATCATGCGTTGCCGGAGTTCAGCTCGGCGAACCAGGTTACCTTGCGGTACCTCGTCGACTACAACAGCAAGGCCATCACGCTCAATCCTGGAGCACCTCCAAACGGGAATGGCGGAACCTCTTCCACGTTCGGTTACATGGACACGAAGACCGCCTATCCGTACGCGCGTATCTTTGAGTTCAACGTGAAGTACACCTTCTAACCCTAACCTCGTGGCCGGGATGCAGCTCAATGCCTCCCGGCCAGACTTTTCAGAGGTGCAGGCCATTCGACCGGCCACCCAAGCACCCGCTATCCATTCAGTGCCTCCATATGGAAGGTGGCGTTCTTCAGCCACCTTCCTTTTTTTGTCGCGTAAGATAATGGTGGAAGCTGGCTTCGCCAAGCCATGCATCATGGCGACACCGCCCAACGATCTATGAGTTAGCCCCCCGAATTGGACCCTTCGATGAACCTCGTCAAGATGAGCCCGCAGCGCGCCTTATTGGCGAGCCTCCTGGTCCTCATCGGCAGCCTTCCCACTCCTGCACAGCAGCCACAGGCGCCCTCCACTGCACACGACGACTCCATCCTGCAACGCCGCTACGACGCTGCGCAGAAGTTCCAGGCAGCCAACGATCTCGACCACGCCGCACAGCAATACAGGATCTTCATCTCCGACGCGCTGGGTGAGTTCGCCCTCGGCCGCGCCCGCGCCGGCCAGTATGACAAGGCAGCCAACGACTTCGATACCGCACTCAACCTTGTCCCTGATTTTCCGGCAATGAAGATTCAATACGCCCGCGTCGCCCTCGACAGCGGCAATCTCGACCACGCAAAACTTCTAGCCTACGGCGTAATCCAGGACTATCCCAACAATCCGAAGGTCGCAGCCGATGCCCACGCGATCCTCGGCCGCGTCCTTCTGAAAACCAACGAGGACACCAAGGCCAAGCAGGAGTTCGAAGCAGCCGTAGCCTTAGACCCGACCTTCGAAAATGGCTACGAGCTGGCCGTTGCGGATCTCGATCTCGGCGACGGCCCAGGCGCGGCAAAGATATTCTCCGAAATGCTTGCCTCCTTCGGCGATACCGCCCCCATCCACATGTACTTCGGCCAGGCTTACGGCCGCTCTGATTTTCAAGACGATGCCGTAGCCGAGTTCAAGAAGGCCATCGCGGCCGACGACAAGCTGCCCGGCGTCCACTACTCCCTCGCTGCCGCCTATCTCTCCACCTCCGGCAATTCCAAGCTGCCCGAGGCCGAAGCCGAGCTGAAGAAAGAGATCGCCATCTCGCCAAAGTACGCAGCAGCCTACGCGGCCCTCGGCCATCTGCTCGCCCAACAGCATGACCCTGCCACCCAGGCCGAAGCTGAAACCAATCTCAAGCGCGCAACCGAGCTCGACCCCACCAGTCCCGACGGCTTCCTCTATCTCGGTCAGTTCTACTCTGACGCACACAAGCTCCCCGAAGCCGAAGCCGCTCTTCGTCGGTCGATCGCCCTCACCACTGACGTCTCGCGAAATGCGTACCAGGTGCAGAAGGCGCACTATCTTCTCGGGCGTCTCCTCATGCAAACGGGCCAGACCGAGGAAGGGAAGAAGGAGATCGCAATCTCTCAATCGCTTCTGCAGCAGAATCTTCAGCGCGACCAGAATCAGCTCTCCGACTATCTGCAGACCAAGCGAGCCGCACAATCTGCCTCCGCCCTGGCCCCCGAAATGCCCATGACAGTCGACGATCACACCGTCGATCCCGAAGCCGCACACCAGGTGGAGCAGCTCGAAAAGCAGCTTGGTCCCGCCATCGCCGACAGCTACAACAATCTCGGCGCGATCGCCGGCAGCCAGGGCAACTACGCCTCCGCTTTGCAGTCCTTCGAACGTGCCGCCGAGTGGAACCCCGCGCTACCAGGCCTCGATATCAACTGGGGCCGCGCGGCATTTTCAGCAGGCGCCTTCGCTCAAGCCGTCGTTCCACTGAGCCACTACCTGCAAGCCCACCCATCCGACAACGACGTGCGCGCCGAGCTCGGCCTAAGCCAGTTCTCCATCAAGGACTACGCCGCAGCGCGCCAAACTTTACAGCCCCTCAACGCTACACCAGGCGAAGCTCCACGCCTCCAGTTCGCCTACGCTGCATCCTTGATTGAGACCGGCGACACAAGCACCGGCGTCGCGCAGTTGCTGGCATTGGAGAAGACCAATCCAAACGTCGGCGAAGTCCACCGCGCACTCGGCGAAGCCTACGCAAAAGAGAAATCTCCAGGCGCGGCAGCCGAACTGGAGGCCGCAATTCGCCTCGACCCTTCCGATGCAGAAGCCCACATCGCGCTCGCACGCCTTCAATTGGCGCAAGGAAAGAAGACGGCCGCGATCACCCACTTCGAAGCAGCCCTGAAGCTGGAACCCGGAAACCAATCCCTGCAAAAAGAACTCGCGGACGCCGGTGGTCCGACGGCAGCCCACTAATTCCACACTGCCCACATTCCCATCAATGCTTCACAGCGGCCGGTACAATCTTCTCGCGAGACACCACACCCTGACCTTCGAGTACACAATAAAACTTGTCCGCCGTCAGATTCTTCAGTGTCTCTTTCATCCCAGAGGGCCACGTGATCTCGACGCTGTCCACCGTCTCGTGCGCTCCCAGGCCAAAGTGCAGCCGCACATCATTCTGCGAAAGATAGCTGCCCCCGCTCCGCACCTCATCAAGCTGCACCAGGTCGCCCGCCGTCACGCGGACTCTCGCATTCAACGCCAGCCGATTGCTCTTAGTCCCCGCCAACTCAAAGCTGATCCAGTGATTCTTCGGACCACCCTCGGTGCGTAGAATCATCGGGCTCCCTTCAAGATTCTCTACCACCAGCTCTGTGTGCCCGTCATTAAAGAGATCGCCCACCGCCAGGCCGCGACTCACCTGCGGAATCTGAATGGCCGGTCCTACCAACTCGCTGACGTTCCGGAAGGAGCCGTTATGCTGATTCAAAAACATCTGCTTCGGCTCTCGATACTTCGTTCCAATGTCTCTCGTGTCCACCTGCGGATACACATGTCCATTGACCAGAAACAAATCTACCCAGCCATCATTGTCAAGATCGAAGAACGCGTCCCCCCAACCAACATAAGGCGAAGTCGCAACCGTCAGTCCCGCCTGGTCCGACACATCCGTGAAGTTCAAATCCCCATCATTGCGAAACAGCGCTGTGTACTCCTCGCTGAAATGCGTGACCGCAACCGAAAAGCGCCCGGCATGCAGATAATCTCCCAGCGCCACGCCCATATTCGCCTGCTCGTAGCCGTCTTTATTAACCGCAATGCCGGACGGATACGCCACATCCGTAAACTTCCCCTTGCCGTCGTTTTGATACAGATAATTCGGCTCGCCGTCGTTCGCCACAAACAAATCGATCTTGCCATCCCCGTTAAAATCCGACCATACCGACGTCAATCCAAAGTACTTCTGCGCATCGTCTACGCCTGCCTGCTTCGAGACATCGGTGAACGTCCCATCCCCATTGTTGTGATAAAGATTGTCCGGCGAACCCGCCAATCCGCGCGGCCCGCACTGCACCGCAATCTCGTGATACATGCATGTCTTCTTCGATCCCAGCGTCGGCAGGTCATTCAGATTCAGATCGACGTAGTGCGGAACAAACAGGTCCACATAGCCATCGTTGTCATAGTCCCCAAACGCCGCGCCCGTCGCCCAACCCGCATCGCTGCTAAGCCCCGACGACTTCGTTACATCCGTAAATGTCCCGTCCCCATTATTCCGATACAGCACCACGCCGCCAAAGCACGACACCAGCAGGTCCGGCCAGCCGTCGTTGTTGGTATCCCCCACCATCGCGCCCATCGCCCAGCACGGATGCCCCACACCAGCCTTCTCCGTCACATCGGTAAACGTGCCATCGCGATTGTTATGGTAGAGCGCACTTCGCGCCTTCGTCCCCGCCAGCGACATATCAACGTCCGGCGCGTTCGTGAAGAAGATATCCGGCCAGCCATCGCGATCATAATCAATCAGCGCCACGCCGCCGCTCATCGACTCCACAATATACTTCTTGGTCTCCGACGAAAGATGAGTGAAGTGAATCCCCGTCTTCGCCGTGATGTCCACCAGTTGCGGAAGATCATTCACTGCCGCCGTCCCAGGCTGAACCGCCGCAGCAGGCTTCTTGGCCCCCGCCTGCTGCGCCCATGTCGCCGACACCAGGGTCGTGCACACGATCAACATCGCGGCCCACCGCTTCCTGCTCAACCATCGAGAGCTACTCAAAGCGATCATCGAAGGTTCACTACTCTTTACCGCGCTTTTTCAAAACGATGTTCAGTCGCTTGATCTTCTGGTTCAACGTCGAAAGCGGAATCCTGAAAAACTCCGACGCCTCCGTCTGGTTCCAGTTGCAGCGCTCCAGCCGATCCGCGATGATTCTCCGCTCTATGTCCTCGATCACGTCGAAGAGGGAAGCGTCTGGCCTCTGTTCCAACAGCGCCGTCGAAAACGTATTGCCGCGCAATTGTTGCGGCAGCAAATCCGGGCTCAACGTCGGCCCATTGGAGAGGACAACGCCGCGCTCCATCGCATTCTCAAGCTCGCGCACATTACCCGGCCACTCATAGTCCATCATCAATCGCAATGCTTCCGAGGACAGCTCCGGTGGCGGAAAGCCGTTCTCCTCCGCATAGAACTTGAGATAGTGATTCGCCAGCAAAGGAATATCTTCCTTGCGATTCCGCAGCGGCGGCAGTTCCAGCGAGATCACATTCAGTCGATAGAAAAGGTCTTCGCGGAATCTTCCTTCCTTCACCGCCTGCTCCAGGTTCACGTTGGTCGCCGCAACGATTCGAATATCCACCTGGATCTCCTGCGTTCCGCCAACATGCATAAACCGACGATCCTGCAACACGCGCAGAATCTTCGCCTGCATATCCATGCGCATCGTGCCAATCTCGTCGAGGAACAGCGTTCCGCCGTCCGCGACCTCAAACAGGCCCTTCTTCGCCGCCACGGCCGACGTGAACGCCCCGCGCTCATGGCCAAACAGCGTCGACTCCAGCAAATCCGATGGCACCGCACCCGTATTCACCGGGATAAACGGCTTATCCCGCCGCGGCGAGTGCGCATGAATCGCCTTCGCGATCAACTCCTTGCCTGTGCCGCTCTCGCCCTGGATCAACACGGTCGAGCGGCTCGGAGCCACCTGCGCCACCAAATCAAACAGTCGCAGCATCGGCTCGCTCTTGCCCACAATATTCTCAAACGAAACCCGCTGCTTCAGCGTTCGCTTGAGATGCACAACCTCCTGCTCGGCGCGATTCTTCCCAATCGCAATGCGAATATCCGCCAGCAGCTTCTCGTTGTCCCACGGCTTCTGTACAAAGTTCGACGCGCCCGCGCGGATCGCATCCACCACGTTGCCCACCGTTCCGTACGCCGTAATCATGATCACCGGCAGATCCGGCACCAGCGATTTAATCCGCGGCAGCAAATCAATACCGCTCTCTCCCGGCAGCGCGAGATCCAGCAGCATCAGGTCATACGCATTGCGCGTCAGCTGGTCCAGCCCTGCCACGCCATCGCCCGCCAGGTCGACGCGAAATCCCTCCAGCGTCAACAGCGTCTCCAGCGAATCGCGGATACCCGCCTCATCATCAATAATCAGGATCCTCTGACCCAAAGGATGAACAGCTACACTCGGCTCGTCGGTCGCGTCACTCACGGCTGCCTTAGACATGGACTACCTTTCCCTCTGCGCCGGCAGGCTCACTGCCGGATTGCGTCTTGTGCTGGGGGCGCGGTCCCGTTGTATCGACTGCAGGCAACTCCAGGCGAAAGGCCGTGCCCTCGCCCTGCGTGCTACTCACTTCGATCGTCCCAGCGTGCTCCTGGACAATCCCATACGTCACCGCCAGGCCCAGCCCCGTGCCCTTGCGCTGACCTTCCCGCGGATTGCTCTTGGTCGTAAAGAACGGGTCGTAGATCTTGCGCATCACCTCCGGCGACATACCCACACCATCGTCCACTACGCGAATCTCCACTCCCTTGGACGTTCTCGCTGTCAAAATGCGCACGCTGCCGCTGCCTTTCTCCTGCAGCGCATCCTTTGCATTCAATACCAGGTTCACCAACACCTGTTGCAGCTTGCCGCGGTTTCCTGACACCAGCGGCAGATCCTCATGCAACTCCGTCGCTACCGCCACGCCCGCCGACCGCATCTGGTGCTCCAGCAGCAACACCGTATCCCTCACCATAAGATTGACGTCCACGCGCCCAAAGTCGACGCTGCCCATGCGCGAAAAATTCAACAGCCCATTCACAATCTCTGAAGCACGGAACGTCTGCTGCGTAATCTTTTCCAGCACCGGCTGCAGCCGCGCATGCGTCGCCTCATCCGACCGCAACTGCTTGCCCAGCATCTGTGCATAGCTCGAAATCACCGCCAGCGGCGTATTCACCTCGTGCGCCACGCCTGCCGCCAGCAGTCCAATCGACGACAGCTTCTCCGACTGCGTCAGCTGCGTTTCCATGTTGATGCGGTCCGTGATGTCGTCCACAATCACAATCCGTCCCACAGCTTGAAACTCACGGTTCAATAGCGGCGCAATCGTGATATTCGCCGTGCGCGCCTCGCCCGTCGGCGTTGGCAGTCGGAATTTGTACAGCGTGCTCACTCCCTGCTCGCCGCGCAGGCGATCGAACTCCTGCAGAAACTCCACCGGGAACACATCGCGCAGCGGATGCCGCAGCGCGTCGGCCCTGGGCGTGGCATACATCACTTCCATCTCTGCATTCCAGCTCTCGATCCGGTCTTCCAGATCAACAGCGAACACGCCAATGTTGATCGACTCCACGATGTTCTCGTTGAAATCACGCAGCCGTTCGAAGTCCTGAATCTTCTGCTCCAGCCGGCGATAAAGCTGCGCGTTCTGAATCGCGATCCCGATATATCCCGCCAGGCTCTCCAGCAGCTCCATGTCCTCGCTCGACAGGAAGTCACCCTCCCCCGTTCGGCCGAGACCAAGGACCGCAATCGTGCTGCGCCCCGTGCCCTCATGCCTTGCGGCCCGACAAGGTACGTAATAGTTCAGATCCAGTGCAGCGGCCGTCTGCCGCTCTTCATCCGGAAGTCGCAGCATCGCATTGGGCGTCTCAAAAAATAAATGGCTGCTGCTGTCGCGATTATCGAAGTCCAAAAATCCCAGCTCCAGCGAGTCCGCATTCGAGAGCACCTGCTGCGAAAGTCCATGCGACGCCGCGAGCGAAAACTTGCTCTTTCCCGCTGTCTCTTCCTGCGCCAGGAAAACCGCCACGCGCGTCACCAGCAGCGTCTGCGGCAGCCGTTCCACAATCGAGTTCACCAGCGCGCGCAGATCCGTCTGCGCATTCAACTCGCTGCCAAACTCCACCAGCGTCTCGCGGTAGTCGATGCTCTTCTGATCGAACACCCGGTCCAACTGTCCTTGGATTATCCGCTTCAACGGATCGAATGACAGCCCCGTCACGATGACCGTAGCGATAAGTCCCCACTCGCCGAGATGCTGAAACCGTGTGTGCACCATCTCCGCGCTCAGCGCGACCACACCAAAATAAACGCCCACCAGCGCCGCCGTCGCCAGCGTATAGGACGCGCCGCGCTTGAAGATCAGGTCCACATCCATCAGCCGATAGCGGACAATCGCCCAG
Source organism: Acidobacteriaceae bacterium (assembly GCA_050013455.1). Taxonomy (GTDB): domain Bacteria; phylum Acidobacteriota; class Terriglobia; order Terriglobales; family Acidobacteriaceae; genus Granulicella. The sequence goes on from JBEKFF010000058.1 coordinate 11,002, forward strand.
CTGAACGTCAACGGCAGCAGGATCAGCGACAGCAGCGCCACTCTGGTCAGCGCACTCGGCATATACGCGTCGAACAGGAACGGAATCACGTACAGCGTGGTGAAGGGAATGACCGTAAGCACCGTTCCGCGCGACAGCCACTTCAGCTGTTGACGTTGCAGCGGCTGCACCTCGTCGCGATAGCGCACCCAGAACACGATCGCCGCCAGCACGTAAAACGTCGCCAGGTACGCGTAGTCGAACTTGTCCAGCCGCAGTTGCACTGCCCCAGTCGACTGCCAGTACGTGTACGACAGGTACCGCAAAATCCCCAGCACCAGCCCCGGCAGATAGATCAGCGGGTACAACAGTCTGCGCCGCCGCGATCCCTCCTGGGTGAAGCTGATCGCAAAATGCAGAAACAGCGCCGGCTGCAGCTCCGTCGCAATAATGTTTCCCGTCAGAATCGTTATGTCGAGCCCGTCAAGAATGCCCGTGTATTTGAACGCATAAAAGATGAACGAGACAAGGCAGAAGACAAAGAAATGTGTCGACTTCGGAGCTGTCCAGCGTCGCAGCAGCACGAACAATCCAATCGCCAGGTAGACGAGCGCAATCAGCCGTTCCACCTGCCAATCCGTCCGGTCCACCGGTTCCAGGTATACCCACACTGGCACCGCGACCTGCCCGGCACCGCTGCTCATCCGCCGCAGCAGCGTGTACTTGACCTTCGACCAAACCCCGTTCGCATAGACCTGGCGCTCCTGCGCCGCCAACGTCATCGTCGGAACATCCCCCACCGACGTCAGAATGTCCCCCGTGCGCACCCCGGCACGATAAGCTGGCGTATCCGGCGGTACTACGTAGGCGCGCAACCCCCCGATTGTCTCTGTCCACCGTGCGCCGTCAGTTGCAGGAGTGTAGTCGCTCTCCTGCACCAGGTTCGCGATCGCAAGTCCAAGGGCGGCCAGAGTGAAAATCGCCAGGACAATCGCCAGCAACCGGGTTTGAGCACCGCTTTTCACGGGGAAGTACCATCTTTCAAAGATGAAGCATGCAAATCAGCGGCCAAAGGGCGAATCGGACCGAATACCGCCGATAACCCAGCAGAATGAAGGAGGTTGAGGAAATCTGGACCTTTCAAATGCACGAATTCATAGGCAGATACGTATTTCAGAATAGCTCGGTTCCGCGCTTACTCGCCATTTGCCTGATCAAATCGGCCTGTCTTATCACCGCGTTCAGCTGAAAAAGCCTGCACAGTCCACGACTTCACGGCTCAGATTACTTCCGCGCCACAACCAATTGTTAAAATCCAGGGCCACAGACTACCTTCTGCGAAATTTCACGTATCTTTAACAATTGGCACACTGCGATGCATGACCTTCAGCCCTCCAAACTTGATCCAACGATCAATGGACCAGCCGAAGCTACCGCTCGTTAGCTGAACCAGAAGCGAATAGGGGAATCCCGCACCATGATGAAGCGCCGTCACATACAGCTCGATGGCCTTCGCCTCTCGTACCTCGAAGAGGGAAGGGCGGTGGAGCATCAGCCCTCGCTCGTCCTCCTGCACGGCCTCATGGGCTGCGCCGACACCTTCGTCCCCCTCATGGAGAAGCTCCGCCCCGACCTCCACGTCATCGCCCTCGACCTCCCCGGCGCAGGCCAATCCGAGCGCCGTGACGACATCGACCCGCGCCTCGCCACCACCGCCGAGCAGGTCAGCCGCATCCTTGCCGAGCTCCATATGCACCGCCCCATCGTCCTCGGCCATTCGCATGGCGGAGCCGTCGCGATGAGCCTCGCCGCAAGTCATCGCGACTCCGTAAGCTCGCTCGTCCTCATCTCGCCCGCGCATCCCTACTTCCGCGAAGGCGATCCGCTGATTAACTTCTACCTCTCAGCGCCTGGCCAGATGTTCGCTCACCTCATGCCCTGGTTTCCCGAATGGGTGCAGATGATCGGCCTCCGCAGCATGGCCGGCCCCCAGAGCTGGGACACCCCTGATCGCCTTAAGCCCTACCGCGACAACCTTCGCACCCCCGGCACCATGTCCCACCTGCTGCGTCTCCTCCAGACCTGGCACAACGACATGTCTGGACTCCGCCGCGCCCTCCGCCGCCACCTCGATACCCCCAGCCTCATCATCTGGGGCGACTGCGACCGTGCCGTTCCCATTCACTCGGCGCCCGAGCTGCGCCGTCATCTAGAGCACTCCGAGCTCATCTCCCTCCCCGGCGTAGGCCACCGTCCCGCCGAAGAAGCTCCCGAGTTGGTAGCCAACTTCATCCGCACCTGGCTCGAGAGGGAAGTACCCGTCCCCTCCATTCACTACAGCGCGAACGTCTCTGCCACCCACGTCCGCAAGCCCTCGCGCATCACCCCCAGCTTCGAATCCGGCGACTGAGTCGTTCCCGCAAAGAAGTGGTCCGCACCCTCCACCCACACAATCTCCTTTGGCTCCGCAGCCGCCACCAGCGTAGCCTCCAGCACCCCCTGCGGACAGAACTTGTCGTGGTCGCCGCTCACAAACAGTTTAGGGACGCTCCCACAAGCCGGCAGAAACCGATAGCTGTATTCACGTCCCGCCGATTGCAGCGGCAGCCCCAACCCCACCAGCCCCCGCACCCGCGCATCGCCGCAGGTCGCCCTCAGTCCAACATTCGCGCCAAACGAAAACCCCGCAAACAGCACCGGCAGCCCAAACTTCTCCGTCAACCAATTGACAGCGGCGCGCACATCCTCCACCTCGCCAATGCCGCCGTCATGCACCCCCTCGCTCAACCCGGTACCTCGAAAGTTGAACCGCAGCACCGGCAGTCCAAAGCTCGAGAACGCCTTGGCCGCGTGATACACCACCTTGTTATGCATCGTTCCACCGCTGGGCGGATGCGGATGCGCGACCACCGCCGCATACAGCGCGTCCTCTTTCCCGGTGTTCAGCACCGCCTCCAGCCGTCCAGCCGGCCCGCGCAGGTCCTCAATCGTCTTCACATGGGATCGAAAGGTAACAGAATTACTCACACCCCCAGTTTAGCCAGTTCCAAGGCCGACTCGCTGACTTGCTAACTAGCTAACTCGCTCCCCTCGGTTATCCTTACACCAGATGCCCATCGATCCCATCCAGCTCACCAAGCAGCTAGTCGACCTCGAGTCCACCACTTACCATGAGGCCCCGGCAGGCGAGTTCCTCTCGACCTACCTCGCTGCCCAGGGGTACGTCATCGAGCGTCAGCCGGTCCCCCAACCCGACCTCGCCAGGAATCCCGCCGCCGGCACCGGTCCTCGCTTCAACGTCTACGCCTCGCTCCCCGGCGTCACCCCCGACCTCGTCCTCTCCTCCCACATGGACACCGTCCCGCCCTTCCTCGGCCCCTGCCGCGAGGACGCCGACTTCCTCTACGGCCGCGGCACCTGCGACGCCAAGGGAATCATCGCGACCCAGATCGCCGCCGCCGAAAAACTCATTGCCGCCGGCAAGCGCATCGCCCTGCTCTACGTCGTCGGCGAAGAGCGCGACTCCGCCGGCGCGCTCCTCGCCAACACGACACCCAAAGGCTCGCGCTTCATCATCAACGGCGAACCCACCGACAACCGCCTCGCCCTCGCCTCCAAAGGCTGTCTGCGCGTAGAACTCCGCGCCCACGGCACCATGGCCCACTCCGCCTATCCCGAGTTAGGCGACTCCGCCATCGACAAACTCCTCGCCGCCCTCCACGACATCCAGGCCCTCCCCCTGCCCGTAGTAGAAGGCATCGGCGACTGCACCCTCAACATCGGCGTGATCCGCGGCGGCGTCGCCCCCAACGTCATTCCCGACAAAGCCGAGGCCCACATCCTCATCCGCCTGGTCGGCCCTCCCGAAGAGCTCCAACAACAGATCACCCAAGCCGCCGCCGGCCGCTGCGAGGTCAACTTCACCCTCAAGCTCCCCTACATGCACATGCGCGCCATCCCCGGCTTCGACACCATGATCGCCAAGTTCACCACCGACATCCCTTCACTCACCAACTGGGGCGAGCCCTTCCTGCTCGGCCCCGGCAGCATCCTCGTCGCCCACACCCCCGACGAACACATCCGCAAGTCCGAGCTGCTGGAGTGTGTCGACCTCTACGTAAAACTCGCCAACAGCCTGCTCGGCTAGGCATTACAGCAACTGCTGCATACGGAACTTTAAGTCGCCATGTTCTCAGCACTACGCATGCTCTTCGTCTTCATCCTCTTCGGCCTGCCCGCCGCCCTCGTAGGCATTCCGTACAGCCTGCTCCGAGGCAACATCCGCACCATGTACGGCTGGGCCATGTTCGCCATGCGCGCCGGCATTCGCGCCGGAGGCATCCGCGTCGTGATCGAAGGCTCCGAGAACATCCCCACCGGCGAGTCCTGCATCTTCCTCAGCAACCACGTCTCCAACCTCGACCCCCCCATCCTCCTGCCCGCCATCCCCGGCATGTGCAGCGTCTTCCTCAAGAAGTCCCTGATGAAGATACCCTTCGTCGGCATCGCCATGCGCATGGCCAAGTACGTCCCCGTATCGCGCGGCCACTCCCGCCAGGAAGCCGAGCAGAGCGTAGCCATCGCCGCCGATGCTCTCCGGTCCGGCCTGCACATCTTCATCTTTCCCGAAGGCACGCGCTCCCCCGACGGCAACCTTCTGCCCTTCAAAAAAGGCGCCTTCTTCCTCGCAGCCGACGCCAACGCACCCATGGTCCCCATCGTCATCCACGGCACCGCGCAAATGATGCGCAAGGGAAGCCTCAAGATCTTTCCCGGAGTAGCCACCGTTCGCTTCCTCCCCCCCATCCGCCCCCAGGACTTCACCACCCGCGAAGACCTCATGGACGCGGTCCGGCTAGAGATGCAGACAGCCCTCAACCAAGGCTAAGCCCAGCACAGCCGCTCGACCTAATCCCTAATCCCTGTTCCCTAATCCCTGCTATTTGATGATGGGCTGATATCCATCGGCCAGCAGCCGTTGCTTCGCCGCCGCAGCGTCCTTCATATTCGTAAACGGTCCCACCTGGATATGAAAGAACTTGTCCGCTGACTCCGTTTGCGCGTTCACCGGATAGCCTTTCGCCCGCAGCGCACTCACCAGCAGTTGCGCGTCTTCCTCATGCGACACCGCCGCCACCTGCACCACGAAGTTTCCTGTTGCTGCGGGCTGCTCGGGCGCCGTCACCACCGGGGTTGCCGCATGCGCAGCAGGTGCGGCCACTGGCGGCGCACTCGCCGCCGCAGGCGCTCCGCCGCGAGCCTCTCTCGGACCGGCCGTCACCGCTGCAGGCTGCGAACCACTCGCCGCACTCGAACCCATCGGCGATCCCGCCGCTGGCTTGAACCCGCTGAACATCCCCGACGACGGCTGCGCACCTTCCGAACTAGCCGCGGTGCCCAGCGGTACCGGCTGACGGCTACCCATCTTGTATCCAAAACCAAAGAACGCTCCGCACAGCACCACCAGTGCGAGAAATATTCCCAGGATCACCCCGGTACCAAGCGTCAGTTCACGCTCGCGCTTCAGGTCTTCTTCGTCTTCGTACACCGGTCGGGTCATCGTGGCAAGCTCACAATAAAGATAGCCAATCTGGAAATCGTTAAGCCGGCAATTTGGAAATCACTAAGCGGGCAAGCCGGAAATCGCTTAGCCCGCAAGCAGGGAACACCTAGTACCGAATATAAAACCCGGCCATCGGCTCCAACGTCGTAGCATGTTTCAGAATCGTCAAATAGTTCTGCCCAAAGTCGGGATCCAGAAAGAACAGCTCGCGGAACCCGACGCGCAGGCCGAAGTGAGGACTCACGTCTTTTTGCATTCCCAACGAATAGTAATACGTCATGCGCGCCTTTTCCGGCAGGGATTGACCGCCGCCCGGCGTTGGATTGAACGCCATCGGACCGGCGCCGGCCGAGACAAACGGCTGCAGCCCGAAGATCGTGTACGGCGGCGTAATCAGGTACCCAAACGTGTATTCGTTCACCTTCGTCTGGACCTGGAAATTCGTGATACCGCTCGGCAGAAAACTCGCGATCGCCGGGCCTGTGTAGTTCTCGGTATAACGCGCGTAGCTGTAATTGAACTCAAGTCCAAAATAGGGCTTCGCCGGATAGTGAATCGACACCAGCGCTCCCAGCGTGTTCGACCCGAACTGCGTCATCGCCAGGCCTTGATTCGGCGCGCTGGGGACGATCGTACCCGACACCGTGTTGTTATAAATACCAACGCCCGCGATCGAAAGATCCAGCTTGTGCAGCTGCTTCTGGAGCGCTGTCTCTGGGGGTGCTTCGGTCTGAGCATGTGCCCCGGCAACGAGGCTGGCAAAAAGGAATGCGGCAAGAATGGGAAAGGCTTTGCGGATCAAGTCGTGAAGGCTCCGGGCGCGAAAATGCGCTCCCGTTTAGTCTAACCCTTTGTTGGCGCGGGCGCGTCGTGCAATCCGCGTAAGAATCGAGGTCGCCCCCCCGAGAAATATCCCGCATCCCGCC
>JBEKFF010000059.1:0-17320 GCA_050013455.1 Acidobacteriaceae bacterium
ATGGCGTTCATGCTGCATTAGGAACTTGTTGAAAGATGGGAGCCGAGTTCGAAAAGCGTACCTCAGCGGCTGAAGCCGCAACGCAAAGACGGCACTTACGGCACGGCTCAAGCCGTGCCCCTTCGACAAAGCGGAGGATTTCAACAAGCTCCTAGAAGTGCAGCTTGAGCGCGAGCTGCAGCGAGCGCGGACCTCCGACCTGATAGAGGCTGGAGAGGCCGCCGAGTTGGGTGCTCTCGGTATCATAGGCCTGACCGAAGAGGCTGGCTCCGCTGGCGAGCTGGTTGTAGATGTCGCCGAAGATGGGGTGGTTGAAGATGTTGTAGGCTTCGACGCGGAACTGCAGGCCGACGCGCTGGGTGATGGGGAAATCGCGGCGGAGGGTGAGGTCGGTCTGGACAGCATCGAAGCCGCGAGCGATGTTGCGGCCGGCGTTGCCGTCTACGTCGCCACCCGTGGGACCGGGAGTGAACGCGTTGAAGTTGATGACGCGGCCGCCGACGCTGCTGTACTGCGGGCCGTAGAGATAGAGCGGTGTGTTGGGGACACGGTCGGGGTGGTAGTTGGTGGATGCGCCGGAGCTGGCGCTGACGATGCTGGGGCCGTCGAGGATGTCGACGGGGAGAGCGGAGCGGGCGGAGATGCGAGCATCGAAGGCCCAGTGGGTGAGGGCGTAGTCGACGATGCGGCTGGAGTAGTGGCCGCCTACGTTGTAGCTGAGCGCGGTCTGGAAGTTGTTGCGAATGTCGTAGTCGGAGCTGGCTCGCTCGAGCTGGAAGATGGTGAAGTTGGTGGTGGCGTTGTCGATGGCGTGCGACCAGGTGTAGCTGGCGAGGAACTGGAGGCCGTGCGAGAGTTTACGCTCGAACTTGACCTGCAGAGAGTTGTAGTCGGAACTGGCGGCGTTGGTGGTGACGTAGAGGCCGGAGCCGCCGCTGAAGTTCTCGTTGGGCGTGGGGAGATTCTCCGGATAGTACAGGAACTGGGCGAGCAGGCGGCGGCCGGCGGACGCAACGTAGTTGAAGGTGAGCGACTGCTGGGTGCCAAGTGCCTGCTCGACGGCGACGTTCCACTCGCCGGTGTAGGGCAGCTTGAGGTGGGTGTCGAAGGCGAAGACGGCGGCGTTGTAGGGAGAGAGGGCGTTGGGTAAGGGTGCTCCCTGGACCTGCGCAGCGGTTGCGGGGAACGGATCTGCGCCCGGCACGTAGCCCGGGGAGCCGAGCTGTACTGGGGTGTAGTTGCCGAAGCCGGTGGTACCGACGCCGTAATAGCCCTCGGCGCTGAGGGTGGTGCCGGTGTCGTAGAAGAGACCACCACCGGCGCGCAGAACGGTCTCCATGCCGGCCTTGGAGTTGAGTTGATAGGCGATGCCGAGGCGCGGAGCGAAGTTGCCGTAGGTGGTCTGCCAGAGCGGCGTGTTCTTGGGCGCGATGACGGCGGTGGAGAGATCGGTGATCTGGTTGAGGGTGTAGGGGGTGTTGCCGGCGCCGTCGAAGGGAGGCGGGTTGATGTCCCAGCGAACGCCGTAGGAGACGCTGAGGCGCGGGGTCGCCTTCCATTCATCCTGCGCGTAGAGCGAGAAGTTGCTGCTATGCGCATCCATGTTGATGGCCTGGGTGTAGACGTAGAGGCCGGCGGGATTGTTGGCGAGGATGGCGGCTTCGCTGGTGAAGAAGCCTACTTCCCAGAGGGGAGGAAGCGCTTCCTGGGTGATGAGGAGGCGGTAGTCGACACCGTACTTGAAGCTGTGGCGGCCGACGTTCCAGGTGAGCGAGTCGACGACGTTGAACTGATGCTGGGTGTTGGATTGCGGCTCGATGAGGTAGTAGGGATAGAGGTCGTAGAAGATGAAGAAGGTAAGCCAGCTGCCGTTGTTGAGGCCGGGGACGGAGCCGATGTCGAAGGGGGTGGCGCCACCGAAGTTGTCGAGATAGCGATTGGAGTTGTAGCCGTTGGTGGTGAAGCCAAAGCGGAACTCATCGGCGATGTTCGGGGTGATGATAGAGCTGGCACCGAAGACGAAGGTCTGGATGTTGCGCACCGTGTTGTTGACCTGGGCGAGGTCGGTGGGCTGGCGCGACTCGCTCTGCGAGGGCACGTAGCTGTAGCGGCCGAAGATCTTGAAGCGGTCGCTGAAGCTGTGGTCGATGCGAATGCTGGTGGTATCGAGGCGGCTGGGAGCGGTGTAACCGACGGTCAGGTAGGCGAGGCCGTTACCGACATCGGGGCTGCTGGTGGTGGGAAAGGCGTCGAGGAAGGGCTGCAGGGCGGCAGGGGCGGTCTGGCGGAGGGTATTGCTCGGCACCTCGTAGAGTTGCGCGGCCTGCGGCTGCACGAGGCGAAGGCCTTCGTAGGAGAAGAAGAAAAAGGATTTGTCGCGGCCATCGTAGAGATGCGGGATGCGGATGGCTCCGCCGAAGGTGCCACCGAAGTCGTTCTGGCGCTCGGGAAGCTTGGTGAGGTCGAAGAAGTTCTGGGCGTCGAGGGCGTCGTTGCGGAGGTAGTCGAATAGGGTGCCGTGGTAGGTGTTGGTGCCGGAGCGGGTGCTGAAGCTGAACTGACCTCCGGGGGTGCGGCCGTACTCCGCGGAGTAGGAGGAGGTGGACTCGCGGAACTCCTCGAGGGCGTCGATGGAGACGATGCTTTGGGTGGTGCCGAGGGCGCTCTCCTGGGGTGTGGCGCCGGAGAAGCCGCCTCCGGGATAGCCGGCGCTGGAGACGGAGGCTCCGGTGTTGGCGCTGATGCCGTCGATGGTGTAGTAGTTGGCCTCGGTACGCTGGCCGTTGACGCTGATCTCACCGCTGGAGCCGACGCCGGCGGAGGGAACGACGATGACTCCGGGCGAGAGCGTGATGAGCGACTGGAAGCTGCGGCCGTTGAGCGGAAGATTTTCGACGAAGTTGCGGTTGACGACTGTGCTGACACTGGCGTCGGTGGTGTTCAACTCTTCCTGGCTGCCGTCCACGGTGACCTGCTCGGTTTGCGAGCCAACCTTGAGGGCGAAGTTGAGCGTGACTTTGGCGCCGATCGTGACCGTCACGTTGGTGCGGGATTCGGTCTCGAAGCCGGTGGCAGTGACGTTGACGGTGTACTCGCCGGGCATGACGTTGGGGATGGTGTAGAAACCGGAGCTGTTGGTGACGGCCGTTTGCTTGGTGTGGGTGGCGGTGTCGAGGAGCTCAACGGTGACCTTGGGGAGGACGGCGTTGGTGGAGTCTGTGACCAGGCCGTTGATGGAGGCGCTCTGGGCGGCGGCGGGAAGACAGGCCAGCGAGAGAAGAAGAAATGTAAGCGAACAAGCGGCCTTCTTGAAGAGGCGGAGGCGGTTGACCATGAGGATCTCCCTTGCGTCGTGCAGAGTGTTCAGCGTGATGCAGATGTGGTGGTGCGAGGTCCCGAAGAGCTCTGGGGACTGTGGAAGGAAGATAGCGGTGCCCCGGCAAAGAACGCGGGAGGCATCGATGGGGAACATGTACTTTTTGGACTGTACCACAATATCGGACTAGTTTAGTCGGATATTGGTTTGCCATGAGCTTCGGAGTGTTTTCTCCGAATGGGATAGGCGCCGCATGCAGATGAAATTTTGCTTAATTTGTTCCGTGTTAGTACAAACATAGGCAGCAGCGTGGTTCTGGTAAAGAGCCAGATTCAGGAGATTCATTGAGTCCAGACGTGCGGCAGGTGAAGCGGCGACAGATTCTGTTCCTTACGCGGAAGAGCGATGTGTCGCTGCAGGTGCAGCTGGCGGTGCAGTTGAAGGACCTGATCCAGAGTGGGCAGCTGGGGGCGGGCGATCCATTGCCGTCGAGCCGCGAGTTGGCGGCGGAGCTGAAGGTATCGCGCAATACGGTGGTGTATGCCTATGAGCGATTGATCAGCGAGGGGTATCTGAATAGCCGCAGCCGGTCGAAGGTGTATGTGTCGGACACGGCGCGGGAGCTGCGGTCGGCTGCGCAGAGGGCGGCACAGAGAAGCAAGGCGCAGCAGATGGCGCCGGCGGTGCATGTGGCGGCGCATGCGTTGGGGGAGAGTTCCTCGAATGGGCCAAAGCCGTTTCGACCGTGCCAACCCGACGTGCAGCTCTTCCCTCTTGCGCTGTGGAACCGGTTGCGCGGGAGGGCGTTGCGGTCGACGAATCGGAGCTTGCTGCACTATCACTCGGAGGCGGTGCTGGGGTTTCGACCGCTGCGGGAGAACCTGGCGGCGTACCTGAGGGATAGTCGCGGAGTGGTGTGCGAATGGTGGCAAATTGCGATTACGACGGGGTCGCAACAGGCGCTGTACCTGCTGGCGAATCTGCTGCTGAAACAGGGCGACCGCGTGTATATGGAGAACCCGGGATATAGCGGCGCAGTGCGCGCGTGGAAGTCTGCGGGAGCAACGATGGAGCACCTGCCGATTGATGCCCAGGGGATGGTGTTTCCACCGCTGGAAGAGGCGTCGGCGTCGCTGGTGTATGTGACGCCGTCTAGACAGTTCCCTACGGGCGCGTCCTTATCGTTAGCGCGGAGGTTGGCGCTGGTGAATGGCGCGGTGAATACCAAGACGTGGATTGTGGAGGATGATTACGATTCGGAGTTTCGGTATATTGCTCCTCCGCTGCCGAGCATGCAGAGCCTGGACTCGGGCAATCGCGTGATCTATGTGGGGACGTTCAGCAAGCTGCTGTTTCCGTCGCTGCGACTGGGATATGCGGTGCTGCCGAAGTCGCTGGTGGACCCGTTTACGGAGCTGAAGACGATTGCGGAAGACCATGGGCCAATGATTGACCAGGCGACGCTGGCGGCGTTTCTGGATAGCGGTGCGTTTTACTCGCATATTCGGCGATGCAGGAAGAGTTATGCGGAGAGGCAGCAGGCGTTTCTTGATGCGATAGCGAAGGGGAGCCTGCCGCTGGACTTTCGATATCGCGATGGAGGAATGAACCTGACGGGATTCCTTCCCGCGAGCTGCGACGACCTGGTATGGTCGGCGCGGCTGAAGAGGGCGGGGCTGGATGTTCCGGCGCTGTCGCAGTATGCGAGCGCGCCGACGGAGCGGGGTTTGGTGTTTGGGTTCACGGCATTTACGCCGGCGCAGATCCGGCGGGGGGTAGAGAAGATGCTGAGTTTGCGGCTGGATCGGCCGATGTTGTGACCTGGGTCGGCCGATGTTGTGAACTGGCACTGTGGGGGCGGCGCGATCTGGCACTTTACTGGCACCATGATCTGGAAGAATATAAGGGAATCTATGGGCCGCGGCATTCTATGCATTCCCGCGACCGTTTGCAGGGAGGCGGAGGACTCATCCCTGCTTTCGCGGCCCCTCTCGAAGTGATTCTCACGATCTATCTGGTGACCGAATGTTTGTAAGACCGAGCTGGCTGCCGCAGTCGCAGCAGGATGTATACGACATGATTGTGCGGAACTCCTGGGGACTGCTGATCTCGAATGGAGCCGAGGGGCCGGATGTTACCAACCTGCCGTTCGTGCTGGATACGAGTCGTGGAGAGAAGGGTGTGCTGACCAGCCATTTGGCTCGGGCCAATGCGCAGGCGCTGGCGTTGCAGAAGCTGACGACTCCGGCGCTGGCGGTGTTTCATGGGCCGAGCAGCTACGTGACGGCGAGCTGGTATCCGGGAAGAGATATGCCTCCGACGGTGTATTACAGCGCTGTGCATTGCTATGGGCCGCTGGTGTTTCAGGATCAGGAGCAGCTGCGCGATGCGGTGGAGACGTTGACGGCGCGCAACGAGCAGGGCGTGCCGGATGGATGGGAGACCAGTGAGATTCCCAATGAGGCGATTGTGCGCAGGCTGCCGGCGATTCTTGGTTTCGAGTTGACGATCGAACGGCTGGAAGCGAAGTTCAAGCTGGGCCAGGATGAGCCGAAGCGGGATGCGATGGCCGTGGCGGAGAAGCTGTTGCAGTCGGAGAACCCGCAGGACAAGGTGCTGGGAGCTATGGTGTACAGATATAACGAAGGTCGAAGCTAGGCCGAACGTTAGCGGGCCGCGTGGGACGAATACCAACTGGAAGGCCGGAGGGATCAGATGGGCTTGCGCAGGAGTGCTTCTCTATCGCCGACGTGGATTTCTCAATCGCTGACGTGGATGCTGGTGGGGGCTTGTCTGGCTGGAAGTGCGGCGCGCGCGCAGACTGTTGGGGTGGGCGGCGCGGATGTAGTGCTGGTTGGAGGTAAGGTGTGGACCGGCGTGGCCAGCGATCCGGTGACGCAGGCTGTGGCCATTCAGGGCACACACATTCTTGCGACGGGAACGAGCGCGGCGATGTTGAAGCTGGCGGTGCCGGGGGCGAAGATTATTCCGTTGAACGGGCGGCTGGTACTGCCGGGCTTCAATGACGCGCATGTGCATATCCAGATTGGCGGGGCGAACCTCGTGGGTGTGCATTTGACGGACTGCAAGAGCCAGGCGGAGTTTCGCGAGCGGATCGCAGCGTATGCGAAGACGATTCCAAAGGGCAAGTGGATTCTGAACGGGTCGTGGGATGAGCAGCGGTGGTCGCCCGTAGCGCTACCGACGCACCAGTTGATCGACGATGTGACCCCGGATCATCCTGTAGCGGTTTCGCGAACCGACTTGCACATGATTCTTGCGAATGCGTATGCGATGAAGCTGGCGGGCGTGGATCGCAATACCAAGGATGTTCCGGGCGGCGTGATCCTGCGGGATGCCGAGGGGAATCCGACGGGGATATTCAAGGACGCGGCGAAGGATCTGATTTTGTCGAAGATTCCGGCGGACACCGAGGCCGATATGGAGACGTACCTTCTCGCGACGCAAGAGGTGGCCGCGGAGAATGGCGTGACGAGTGTGCAGGATATGGCGCTGAGCTCGACTGACCCGGCGGGCCCGGTGAAGCTGCAGGCGCTGCAGCGGCTGGAGCACGAGGGACGGTTGAAGCTGCGTGTGGCGGAGTGTTTGGGGCTGGCGTATGGGAAGCAGATGTCGGAGCTGGGGATCGAGGAGCCGTTCGGCAATGAGATGGTTCACGTTGGGTGTTTGAAGAGCTTTGCGGATGGCGGCCTGGGCGCTTCCACGGCGTGGTTCACGGAACCGTATACGGACAATCCGAAGAACTATGGGATTGCGAGCGACACCATGCAGCATCCGGAGGAGATGTACGCGGAGTTCAAGCTGGCCGATGAGGCAGGGCTGCAGCTGATTACGCATGCCATTGGCGACCGGGCGAATCATACGATTCTGGATATGTATGAGCGGCTGGAGAAGGAAGATGGGCCGAGCGATCGGCGGGACCGCATCGAGCATGCGCAGACATTGCTGCCGGAGGATATTCCGAGGTTTGCGCAGCTGCATGTGATTGCGTCGGTGCAGCCGTATCATGCAATCGACGATGGACGATGGGCGGAGAAGCGCATTGGGCCGGAGCGGGTGAAGTACACGTATGCCTTTCGGTCGCTGATGGATTCTGGGGCGGTGGTGGCGTTTGGGTCGGACTGGCCGGTGGGGCCGCTGGTGCCGCTGACGGGCATCTATGCGGCGGTGACGCGGCGAACGATTGACGAGAAAAATCCGAGCGGATGGATGCCGCTGCAGAAGGTGACGGTGGCTGAGTCGGTGAAGGCGTACACGTATAACGCAGCGTATGCGGAGCGCGAAGAGACGATCAAGGGCAGGATTGCGCCGGGCCAGCTGGCGGACTTGATTGTGCTCTCGGATGATATCTTCACGATCGATCCGGTGAAGATCGATGCGGTGAGGGTCGAGATGACGTTGTTGGGTGGACAGGTGATTTATACGCGCGGGAAGCCTGGCACCCACTGAATGGATTGAGTTGAATTTGGCTTAGCGCACGTGACTCGAATCTTCGAGGGGTGGACGACCGCGTGTGGGGCGGATGGACCCTTGATGACGGCGATTGAGATGAGAACACCGCGGAACACGCCGATCGTCACGATGGCCAGCAAACTTGCACTTATAGCGTGGGCCATACTCTCAACGTGCCAGGATTACCGAGCGATGCCGGTTGCACTCAGGCGGACTGCCGAACGTCCTGGGTTGAAAAATCTCCACCCTTCGCGGAATTCCTTGTGAGCGAAGCTGCATTCTCCAGGGTGATCCTTGCCGTAAGAAAGCGTACCGACTCCGCCGGGAAGGTTCGGCTCGATCCATTGCTGAGCTTGAAGACGGTATTGAACAGAATCTTTAGATCGGTCCCGAACCTTGCTGTCTCGATGTACTGAATATCCAGCTTGCACTTCTCCGGATTGAGAACCGTCGTCACATAGCGTTCGACGAGTTCATCTGGAACATTCGTTAGCAGGCCTTCCTCATTAGAAAACTCAATGGTGGCCGCTCCGGTGATGCCAGGACGGCATAACATGGCGAGATTTTCATGCTGAGCGATCTTCGGCCTGGGCCCAACGAAGCTCATGTCGCCACGAACCACGTTCACCAACTGGGGCAACTCATCCAACTTCAGGCGCCGTAGCAGTGCCCCTACTTTCGTCACACGCGAGTCCCTATGTCGAGTAACCGTTGGGCCAGCATCCGAGTGCTCGCTGCCGCTCTGCATGGTTCTGAACTTTAGAACGACAAACGTCTGCTGATGCAGCCCCACCCGCTCCTGACGAAACAAGGCTGGCCCCCGCGACGTGAGCTTAATCAACCACGCAATGAGGAGCATCATCGGCGCAAACAAAATGAGAGCAATCGTGCCAAGCACTAGATCAAAGCAGCGTTTACTCTTCGACGCGCACCATGTGCTGACATAGCGGGGGCAGTACATGGACCCCGCTATGACGTTGCTCTTCAATACTTCGGAAATGCTCTTCTCTGACTGCAGGAAACGCTCGTGTCCAACCCTCAATTTCGACATCTAAACTACCTACCCTTTGTTTGCCGGCGTGGATACCGCTGAATTGCTAGCTTCGGTTCTGAGAACTGCCGAAGACGCTCACCTTCTCTAGAGAGCGATCTCATGCTGCGATTTGTTTTCATCGCTGTTTTCACTATGCGTCGGCCGTTTGCGAGATATTCATCGCAGAAACTTGAGCATAGCGTTTCGGCAAGCATGGAGGTAGATGGGTTGGGCTATAGATGAGATAGCATTTTCCGAATAGCAGTTAAAGCGACTGATTGACGAGGCTTTTCGAGTTTCCATGCGTCAGGATTTGCACCTGATGCGCTCCATGGTTTTAGGATGTGGCCTACTCCTCTGATAACGAGCGGAGTATCCGATGCAACACTCAGCGCAGACCCGCATTCCTTGAAAACAAAAGCTAAAAGCGCTAGATAGGGTTAGATCAGCCGGAACCTTACCCTGGCTAGGTTTGGTCACATCAGCCAAACAGATCGATTCTTCAGAGTAAGCATTCGTGGATCAGCCTGATTAGATCAGTGTTGCATCGACCGGTTGAGCTGGCACGACTTTTGCGGCACTTCGTGGATTGTTCCGAATTGAGCGTCACTCCGGAGCCATCTGGATCGCTCGTTAGAGACCTGCTTCGGCCATTCATTTGAAATGGTGTTCGCCGCCGCCTCGTAGATCTCCGTCACGCGCCTCTCTTGTCTTGCGCCATAGGGAGCGTGGCTTGGCGCATCGACCTGCGTTTGATGAGCAGGAAGAAGACCGGAACCAAAATGAGGACGTGAATGGTCGATGTGACCATTCCTCCCACGATGGGGGCGGCGATCGGCTTCATGACATCGGAACCGATGCCGGTCTCCCACAGGATCGGTGCGAGGCTGAGGACGACGGCGGTGACGGTCATGAGTTTGGGCCGCAGACGTTGAACCGCTCCTTTGATGACGGCTTCGACGAGAGCCGCTTCCGTGATCGGCGCGGCCTCCGCGAGACGTTCCTGGTAGGCCTCATGGAGATAGACCACCATGACCACGCCGGTCTCGACCGCGATACCGAACAGCGCGATGTAGCCGACCCAAACCGCGACACTGAAGTTGTAGCCGAGAGCCCACTGCAGCAACAGGCCGCCAGACATGGCGTACAGCGTGGGAAAGATGAGCACGGCCGCTTCAATCACCGACTTGAAGACCAGGTAGAGCAACAGGAAGATAACGACGAACACGACGGGCAGGATCATCTCCAGGCGTTGCCTGGCGCGCATCTCGAACTCATATTCTCCCGCCCAGCGCCAGCTATAGCCCGCGGGGAGCACTAGTTTCTGTTGCAACAACTCTTGCGCGCTCTTCACAAATCCACCGTAGTTATTGGTCTTGAGGTTGAGATAGACATAACCGGTGAGTGCGCCATCTTCATCGCGGATCATGGACGGACCGCGCGAGAAGTAGACACGGGCGACCTCGCTGACAGGGATCTGCTCGCCGGAGGGTGTTGGAATCAGCGCCTGCGACAATGCCTCGGGATGGTCGCGAAAGTCACGCTGATAGCGCACGGCGATGGGAAAACGCTCGCGCCCTTGCACATTTTCCGCGATGTCCGCCCCGCCGATGTCGGAGGTGACGACGCGCTGCACGTCGGCCACGGTAAGCCCATAGCGTGCGGCCTCAATCCGGTTGACCTCTACATTGAGATAAAAACCCTGGGCGACGCGCTCGGCATAGACAGAATCGGACTGCGGCATGGTAGAAAGAATTTGCTGCATCTGCGCGCCGATCTGCTCAATGCGGGCGAGGTCAGGACCTTGAATCTTGATACCGACCGCGGTCTTAATTCCGGTGAGCTCCATGTCAAGCCGATTCTGGACGGGCATGGTCCAGGTGTTGGTGAGACCGGGAAACTGGAGCTTTGCGTCCATCGAGGCGATGAGTTTTTCGTAGGTCATGCCGGCACGCCATTGATCGCGCGGCTTCAGCATGATGGTGGTGTCGTACATGTCGAGGGGAGCATTATCGGTGGCGCTATCGGAACGGCCTACCGTACCGAAGACGGTGGCGACCTCCGGAAAGGAACGGATGACGCGGTCCTGTTCCTGCATGAGCGAGACCGCCTGCGTGATCGAAATACCCGGCAGCGCGTTGGGCATGTAGAGGGCAGAGCCTTCGTAGAGCGCAGGCATGAACTGGCTGCCAAGGCGGAAGTACAAAGGAATGGTGACGGCAAGAAAGATCAGGTTCAGCGCGATCACGATCTTCCAGTGCTTCAGGCACCAGCGCAGCACGGGGAGGTAGATGGCCTGCGTGATGCGGGCGGCGGGGTTGGCGGATTCCGGACGCAGCTTTCCACGCAGGCAAAAGGGCATGAGCGCCGGGACCAGCGTGATCGAGAGCAGCGAGGCGAAGATGAGTGCAAGCGTCTTTGTCCAGGCCAGCGGTCGGAACATGCGGCCCTCCTGCGCTTCCAGCAAAAAGACCGGAAGAAACGATACGACGATGATGATGAGTGAATAGAACAGCGCCGGACCAACCTGTTGCGCCGAGCGAATGAGGATATTGCGTCGCTCCGCATTGTCCGGCACATCGGCTCGCTCCGCAAGATTTCGGTATCCGTTCTCCACCATGACAATCGCCGCATCAATGAGGACGCCAACGGCAAGCGCCAGCCCGCCGAGCGACATGATGTTGGAGCTGACGTGCAGGAAGTACATCGGGATGAACGCCGCCAGCACGGCAATGGGTAGCGTCAGGATAGGCACGAGTGCCGAACGGAAGTGGAAGAGAAAGGCAATGCTGACGAAGCAGACAATCAGCGCCTCGGCGAAGAGGTCGCGCTTGAGCGTATGGATCGACTGGTCGATCAGCCAGGAGCGATCGTAGGAGGTTACGATCTCGACGCCGGGAGGGAGAGAGGGCGCGATTTCTTTGAACTTGGCTTTGACGCCATCGATGACGTTGAGCGCGTTCATGCCGTAGCGCATGACGACGATGCCGCCAACGGTTTCGCCCTCTCCCTGCCAGTCTGCCGCGCCGCGCCGCACGTCCGGACCGAAGGAGACTGTGCCGATATTGCGGATCAAAATCGGCGTGCCGTTCTTGGTGGCGACGGGAACATTTTCGAGATCGGAGAGATTGTGAAGATAACCGAGGCCGCGGATCATGTACTCGGCACCATTCATGTCGAGCACGTCGCCGCCTACCTCGTTGGTGCTCTGGCGTACGCGATCGATGACGGTGGCGGCGGAGATGCCGTAGGAGAAGAGTTTCCTGGGATCGAGATTTACCTGGTACTGGCGCACGAAGCCGCCGAGGCTGGCCACCTCTGCAACGCCGGGCACGGTCTCGAGCTGATAGCGGAGGTACCAGTCCTGCAGGGCGCGGAGGTCGGCGAGGCTCCTGGTGTGGGTGCGGTCGACGATGGCGTACTCGTAGACCCAGCCCGCACCTGTGGCATCCGGCCCGATGGCGGGATGCACGTCCGTCGGCAGACGTCCGGCGATCTGCTGCAGGTATTCGGTTACGCGGGACCGCGCCCAGTAGAGGTCCGTGCCGTCCTGAAAGACGACGAAGATGTAGGAGTCGCCGAACATGGTTTGGGCACGCACGCTTTTGACGTTGGGGGCGGAGAGCAGCGAGGTTACGATCGGATACGTAACCTGGTCCTCGATCACGTTCGGCGGCTCGCCGGCCCAAGGGGTGTGGATGATGACCTGCACGTCGCTGATGTCGGGCAATGCATCAAGTGGCACGCGGCGCATGCACCATAGGCCCGCGAAGACAAGGAGAAGGGCTCCAGCAAAGACGAGGAACGGATTGCGCGCGCACCAGGCAATGATTTTCGAAATCACGCGATGCCTCCCGTGACGTCGAGGCTCAGTTGCTTTGTAGCGACGGTCTTGCCATCGCGCCGAACCGTGACGGTGGTTGCCCAGGTGCCGCCGGCCGGAAGCTGCACAGCTCCCTCGTAGTTGCCATTGCCCTTGTCGGTCAGCGTTGCGGCGGCGTGCTGTGCCGCCATCCCCATTGCGGGCATTACCGGTATGGCAAACGTCACACTGACCTGCGCACCCGTCACCGGCTTGCCATCGGCGCCGGTCAACTTCACTTGCAGCGTATTGGCGCCCTTGCGGGGCGGAGACGGCTGCGTGCTTAGGTCGATCTGTATCTGTGTGGCCACGGCGTTACTGGATCCTGCGGCTGTTTGCGGCAGGGGCGAAAACGCTCCCATGGCGGCCTGAAGCTGAGCTTCGGAGTCGACCAGGAAGTTGGCCGAGTTCACTACGCGATCTCCCGCCTTGAGGCCGTCGAGAACAATAACCGAATCGTCGAGCTGCGGGCCGAGTTCGATCACGCGTGGCTCGAGAACGCCGTTTCCGTGATCGAGAAACGCGATGGCCTGTGAGCCGGACTGCAGCACCGCGGAGGCGGGAATCACTAACCGCTGGCCGAGTGGAACCGAGATAGCGACGTTCACATACATGCCCGGCTTGAGCTCGACGCCAGGGTTGCGAAACACGAGGCGCACGCGCACGGTGCGGGTCGTCGTATCCACCTCGGGAAGGATCTGGTCGATGCGGCCGTTGAAGTGGCGGCCGGGATAAGCGTCCACCGTGACCTGTGCCGTGTCGCCTGGCTTCAGGCGTCCGACGTCATTCTGAAATACGTTGGCGTACACCCAGATCGTGGAGAGGTCGGCGATCGTATACAACTTCGTATCGGGCTGCACGTAGGCATTGGGAAGAGCGGTGCGCTCAATGATGTAGCCAGAGGCCGGCGCAGTGATCGCGATATTGCGCTGCACCTTGCCACTCTGCTCGAGGTCCTCGATTGTTTGCTGGGGAACATCGAATTGCCGCATGCGCTCCTGGGCCGCGCGCATCATCCAGCCACTCTCCTGCGCGGCCATGTCCTGCGCATTGGGCGCGAACGTGTTCTGATTCTGGCGCGCCAGCAGATACTCCTGCTGGCTACTCACCAGGTCGGGGCTGTAGATGGTGAAGAGCCGCTCGCCTTTGCGCACGTACTGGTAGGTTGCGTTCGCAAAGACCTGTTGGATCCAGCCCGGGAAGCGCACCTGCACATACGACAACCGCTCTTCGTCCATGTTCACGTTGCCGGGAACGGTCAGCGTGTCGTTGACATCCTTGCGCTGCACGGTCGCAGTGGTCACGCCGATTTCCTGCAGGCGTTGTGGGGACAACTGCACGGTTGCCAGCGCGGGTTCGGCTCCGGCATCAACGTCGCTGCTTTGCGGCACGGGCCTGGAGCCCGGATCCGGACCGCGCGCCACCACGGGGTCCGTTGAAGATGCCACTGCCGGGGCCGAAGGACCGCGGTGCAGAAGCGCAAAGGCAAGCGCGGCGGCAAGCACGATACTCGCGGCCACCGCCGCCGCCAACGAGATTTGATAGGTGCGGGTCTTCATGGTCTCACCTCCGCTGCAGGAATCGTGGATGGTTCCAGGGGCGCACCTGTCGCCAGTTCAAGATCCGCCAGGCGGGTGTCAAAATCAGCGACCGCGGCGAGCCAGGTGAGATCAACGTTGATCACGGTCATCTGGCTGTCGAGCAAATCGAGAAAGCTCGTCTTGTCGTTTTCGTAGGCGATGACACTCGACTCCAGCGTGGCTTCGGCCTGGGGTCGCAACTGATCGTGATACACATGCGCCAGCTTCTGCGCGGCTTGCGCCTCCACCAGCGCATCCTGAATCTGTCCGAAGGCGACATTGCGCAGCGCCGACAGTTCAGCGTCCTGCTCTGTGGTCCGCGCCGTCGCTTCCGCAATCTCCGCATCGTGCTTGCGGCGATTCAGCCACGGCAGATTGATCGAAGCTTCCACCATGTAGTCATTGCGCGTTGAAGAGCCGGCAGGCATGAGCATGTATCCGCCGGACACGGTGAAGTCCGGCACGTAAGCTTTCTTCGCCAGCGTCTGCTCGATGTGACTTCGCGCGGCAGCTTGCTCGGCTGCCATCAGATCGGGCCGAGTCTGGAGCGCCATGTTATCGAGTGTCCGCGCCTGGGGCAGTGCGTCCACTACCGCAAATTCTCCGGCAACGCGCACCGGCGTTTCGGGATCGCGACCGAGCAGCGTGTTGAGCCGCGCTTGCGCGAGGGCGGCGTCGTGGTCGAAACGGATCATGTGTTCCGCGAGCGATGTGAGCGCCACCTGCGCCTTCAACATATCCTGCTGCGGCCCCTTGCCAACGGTGTACTGAATGCGCGCCGCCTCAATCGCCTGACGCGCGATCGCCACATGCTGATGGTGAATTTGCATCTCGTTTTGAGCCAGCAACAAGTCGTCGAAGGCTTTGTGCACGCGCACCCGAACGTCGAGGCGGACCTCGTCAAGCTGCGCCTTGGCCAAGTCCACATCCGACTGGGCAACGCTCGAGCGCAGGGATCGTTTCCCCGCGCCTGAAAAGGTCTGGCTGATGCTGAACATGTTCTGGGCGTCGTTGAAGTTCCACGGCTGATGAAGCGGGATTCCCCACCCGCGATACATCGCCATTGGATCGTCGAGCGCGCCGGCAACCGGGACATGCGCCTCAGCAACCGCCACGAGACGCGCAGCGACCGAGATCTGCGGGCTGCGGGCAAGGGCGATCTTTTCCACGTCGTCGAGCGTCAGGGGCGCAGCGGCCGCCTGCGGAGGAGGCGACTCCTGAAACAACGCGGCATAGCCGGCAAAGCCACCGTCCCCCGCAGGCGCCTGCGCACTGGATACGCTGCCAGCAAAGGCAACCATACATACTGCACATACAAAGACTTTCATTGCTCCCTCCAACGGAGACACAGCTCGCGGGACATTCGCGCGTTCTCTCCGCGCATAGGCGCACGGGAACGCACGAAGGCCAGGATTCAGCCTGAGAAGGAAGGAGTTCTAGATTCGGAGAATGGAGATGCGGCCCGCTGAGGACTTCGGCGGTGGAGGTTCGAGAGCGCTACGCCATGCGGCATCGGTAGTAGCAGACCGATCCAAGCTGGTTGGATACGCCACGAACAGCGGCTCCAGCGAGTGTTGAGGAGAAAACGGAGGAACGGGGGTGACGGCGGGATCTGCTGCGCGGATTCGGCAGCAGGCAGGAATCATCCTCATGCCATCCATCGTGCCGCCCTTTGCCCTATCGCCGCAGCAGGCGCCCCGCGCATTGGATTGCATCGTGAGCACACAAGCGGACACGGGCATCGCGGTCCATAAGACCACGGCAGCCAGCACGAGCAACGCGACTTTTCTACCCCAATGCATCCTAGTAGTATCCAAGTTTCAACTCTAAGTATCCATCCACAAGCTGCAGGTGTGTGTGCCCTTCGTCACAGCGGCAACCGTTGGGCGGGTAGAACTGGCGATACACTGCTTCCGGAAAACCTTACAGCTTCGCAGCGATCATCGGGTTCAGCAGAGGATAGAGAACGCCTACTGGCCGCGCGATTCGCGCAAATGGCGATTTCACGTGAATCGGAGAACGCCCAGCGCGGGATTACGAGTCCCCATGGCGTTTTTCGTTACCGATCCACTCCGATGCCCCACGTTTTAAAGCTGTATGAGCGCATTGGGCTGGCGCCTTCATCCGAAGAGTATCCAAACCCAATCGACGAATCGGTGCCGGCCTGCAAGTCCAATCAGGTTTTCAGGAACGGCTTGTCGATCCTCTGCCAATTCCCATCAAGCCCAGCTGAACCCGCTGCTTTGAAGCGGCAGGCTGCGAATCCTCTTGCCCGTAGCCGCAAAGATGGCGTTGGTGACTGCTGGCAGAATCGGCGGAAGCGTAGGTTCGCCTAACCCGGTGGGTGAGTAGTCGGTCTTGCGCCAATAGACCTCGATCGCGGGTGTTTGCGGCATACGCATCAGGGGGTGGTCATGGAAGTTCGACTGCTGCACCCTGCCGTCCACCAACGTGATTTCCTGGCCGAGGTGACCCATCCCTTCCATGATGCCGCCCTGCGCCATGCTTTCGGCGGCGTTGGGATTAATGATCTGGCTGCCCACATCTCCAGCAGCCCACACCCGATGCACCGTCACCGCATTCTTCGCGTCCACGCTCACCTCGGCGACTTCGGCGAAGTAGCCCAGATGGCAAAACCACGCCGCGATTCCCATCCCACGGCCCGGCTTCTTCTCACGCTTCGCCCAGCCTGACTTTTCGGCGACCAGTTCCAGCACGCCCTTGAACCGCTCCGGGATCAGAACCGAAGCTCCGGTCGGTTCGTGATCGCCCACCGCGTCATGCTCTCCGGAAGTCCAGGGCATTTTTTTGTTGCTCAGCAGGTCGAGTTGAAATTCAAGCGGATCGCGTCCGGCTGCAAAGGCCATCTCGTCCAGGAACGACTGCGCCACCCAGCAGTAGGCGTTGTCGCCGGGGGCGCGGAGAGCTCCTGTGCGCAACATCAGCGGCTGCATGGAGGTGTACAGAGCGTAAGCCGGCGGAAATCCGGCGGGATAGCTGTCCTGTCCCATGCCACCGCCGGAGGTCGCGTGCTTTCCATCGCCGAAGGTCACAAA
>JBEKFF010000060.1:0-16381 GCA_050013455.1 Acidobacteriaceae bacterium
GTCTTCAAATCCACTGACGGGGGACAAACCTGGACCCAGATTAAAATTCCGCCGTTCGAGGGACGCGTGGCTGTGGCGATCGCGATGCACACCAAGGGCCAGCGCATTTTTATTGTCGGCAACAACATCGAACACGGCTCGGGTCTCTATCGCTCGGATGACGGGGGCGTCACCTGGCAGCACATGGCGGGGAAGGACATCCGCATCAGCAATGGGCAGGGTTCGTATAGCAGCGGCGTCTTTGTGGACTCGCAGAATCCGAACATCGTGTACACGATGAGCACCGCCATGTATCGCTCCACGGATGGCGGCGTCAGCTTCGAACCTTTCAAGGGCGCGCCTGGCGGCGAGGACTACCACAAGCTGTGGATCGATCCGACCAATGGCAAGCGCATGCTGGTCGGCTCCGACCAAGGCGCGAGCGTTACCCTGGATGACGGCAAGACGTGGAGTCTGTGGTACACCCAGGCGATCTCGCAGGTCTACCACGTCGCGAGCGACAACGAATATCCATACAAGATCATGGCGGCCCAGCAGGATACCGGCGCCGTCGAGATCAGCAACCGCGGCAACTGGGGCCAGGTGAACTTCACCGATTGGAGTCCTGTTCCTTCTTCGGAGTTCGGCGTGATCACGCCTGATCCCAAGGATCCAAACATAATCTATGGCGTCGGCTACGGCCCGGGCGGCGGCGGCAGCGGGCTGATCAAAATCGATATGCGGACAGGCCAGTGGGAGAACGTCGCACCCAACTTTGGTTCGGATGCTACCAAGTACGCGGCCGACCGGGACTTCCAGAAGAAATTCGACATCGCCTTCGATCCGAGCGCGCTCTATGTTGCCTACCAATGCCTGCTGGTCACGCATGACGGTGCGCATTCCTGGACAGCCGCGAGCCCTGACCTGACCACGGCCAAGGGCGCGCCCCAGGTGGCCTGCGGTACGTCCAAGCCGAAGCCGCAGGAGAAGCCCGCGGCTGGAGCTCCGCCGCCTCCGCCGGAACCCTCCATCTCCGACTTCTCCATCTCCCGGGTGAAACGGGGCGTGGTTTGGACGGTAAGCAGCAACGGCCAGATCTACAACACGATGGATCACGGCAACGTGTGGAACAACGTCAGCAACATCACGGATGTGCCGGAGCATATGACCTTCAGCACCATCGAGACCGGCCATGACGTGAATACGGCGTATGTCGCCGGCCGCATCAGCGCCGCGCGCGGTGCCACCTTGCCTGCGGGTGTGGACGCTGACGTGCCCTTCATCTGGCGCACTACCGACGGCGGCAAGAGCTGGGTCAGCATCGTCGATGGCCTGCCGCGTGACGAGCGCACCGGAAGCTGGGTGAACAGTCTGCGCGTGGATCCGGAGCAACCTGGTCTGCTCTTTGCAGGCACCGAGACCACTGTCTACGTCAGCTTCGACAATGGCGATCACTGGCAGAGCCTGCGCCAAAACCTGCCCACCACATCGATACGTGATCTCGACGTTCACACCAATCATCACCAGAACGACTTGATCATCGGGACGTACGGGCGTGGCTTCTGGGTTCTCGACGACATCACTCCGCTGCGCGAGATCGCCGCCACCTCTTCGGCCGTGAGTTCTTCCTCTAGCTATCTCTTTAAGCCTGAGGATGCCATTCGCGCCCGCATCAATAGCAATTGGGATCAGCCCTTCTCGATCGAAGTGCCTCATGTTCCCAACGTTCCTTATGGCGCGATCGTGGATTATTACCTCAGCCACGAACCTCAGGGACCGATCCTGCTGCAGGTCTTCGATGCGCACGGCACGCTCGTTCGCACGATGTCCAGCACGTTGCCTCCTTCCATCGACGATGCGGACTATCCGCACTACTGGGTGGCCACGCCTGAGTCGCGTGCCCTTAGCACGCATGTCGGGTTGAACCGCATCAATTGGAACCTGAATTACGACGACCCGCCAGCCCTGCGGCATGACCTGGAAAATCAGATGAACATGGTGCCGGGTTCCGCGACGCCCGGACCGCACGGGCCACAGGTGATTCCAGGGATGTATACGCTGAAGCTGACGGTCGACGGGCAGGTCCTTACTCGCGACGTCACCGTCGTGAACGATCCGCGCGTCGGACAAAGCACCGAGCTGATGGCCGCCTTGCGGACTCAGAACAAACTCAGCTTGCTTTCCGTTGAAGGGATGGAGCAGAGCTACGCAGGTCATGACGAGGTCGATGCCGTGAAGGGTCAGCTTCAAACTTTGGTGCAGGGGAACTTGCCGGCCGATGTCGCCGCGGCGGCTAAGACTCTCGATGCCTCGCTGACCAAGATTGGTGGGGCGATGCCCGTCGGTGGAGGTGGGGATGCTCGCCGTGGGCCACCCGACCCCAACGCGTTGAAATCTTTCTTCGACTTGAATAACGCCTTCAACACCCTGGTCAGCATGATCCAGGTCGGGCTCGACGTGGCGCCCACGCCAACGCAGATCGCCACGTGGAAGAGCGACTGCGCCGACTACAATCGCACGCGGACGGCCTGGGACGGCGTGCGGCAACAGGTCCAAAGCTTCAACGCGGAGTTGGCCAAGAATAATCTAGAGGAGATAAAGCTCGCGCCGTCTAAGCTGACCGCTTCGTCATGTAGCTTTGGCCCAGACCCGGGCAGTAGGGCAACCAGGCAAAATCCATGATTAGGCTGCATCGAAGAAGATCCCTTGGTCTTCCATAAGGTAGCCTAACGCCGATCAGGATCAGCCGATTCTCCAACTCGACGTGCCCGATTTAGCACTGCATTCGCCGCCAGTTTTCTCCTGAACCAGCTGAAAACTCGTAAGTTGATGATATCGAGGGTGCTTCGGTTTGTTGGGCTCGCGACGAGACGTGCGCAATTTTCACCAAATTTGCGCTGCTTACAGCCTGTGGACTGCAAAACTTCCCAACCCGACAGAGGGAATTCGGCTGACTGCGATCGTCGCGATGCTCAGATTCTGGCGCAGAAGATCCGTAAGGTGTCTGTCTTGTGAAACTTGATTCCTTGATTCCAGGGCTGCCTACGCATTTGCCGGTGAGTCTTCCAGATGATCTTTGCTTGGGGGCTGCAGGTTGGCCGGCTTGTGGTGCTCATTTTCTTGAACCTTTCCTCTTCATCAAGAATCTCTATATCAAGGGATATGAAGAGACCGAGCCAACTCGAAAGAGATACCAACGGCGTTCATCTCTGGGTGATGCTGTGGAAGGCCACCAGGGCGGTAGAGGCGCATGCGCGGCGAAGCGTACATGGCACGGAGTTAGGTCTGAGTGACTTCGGAGTTTTGGAAGCACTACTTCATAAGGGGCCCCTGGCCATCAGCGTGCTTGGCAAGAAGGTCCTGCTGAGCAGTGGGTCGATGACCGCAGCCGTTGATCGGCTTGAAAAGAGTGGCTACGTGGAGAGGGCGGCGACGTCTACCGACCGCCGCGCGCGCATCGTGCACCTGACGGAAGAGGGATCGAAACTGATCCGCAGGGTCTTCGCCGAACATGAGGGCGACATGGAACATGTGTTCGCGCTCCTGGATGAATCGGAGCGGAAGGCACTTGCGAGCCTGCTGAGAAAGCTCGGCCATGGAGCCGAGAGGATCACCGCTGAAGACACGAAATCCGTTGAGAAAAGTTAAACGAAGGAGACAGCCATGTCAGAACAGAAACAAGTACTGGGTGTTCATGAAGCAACATCGTCTCATTGGATAGGAGATGGGTTTCCGGTGCGGACAGTCTTTCCTTCCAACGGTGTCACCGAATTGAGCCCATTTCTTTTGCTCGATTATGCGGGTCCCGCCCGGTTTGAGCCCTCCAACCGGCCTCGCGGTGTTGAAGAGCATCCGCATCGGGGCTTTGAGACGGTCACGATTTCTTATCAGGGCAGTATCGATCACCGCGACTCCGGTGGAAATTCGGGCACGGTTAACGCGGGCGACGTGCAATGGATGACAGCCGCGTCGGGTGTGGTTCACGAGGAGAAGCACGGGAAAGACTTTACCGCCAAGGGTGGAGACTTCGAGATGGTGCAACTCTGGGTCAATCTGCCTGCGGCGTACAAGATGTCGGAGCCCCGGTATCAAGGCATCCTCAGCATCGATATTCCTCACGTCGAATTAGGGCCTGGGGCATATGCTCGCGTGATCGCCGGTGCGTTGAACGGAGCCAAGGGCCCCGCCAGGACCTTCACGCCGGTCAACCTCTTTGACGTTCGTCTTGAGGCGGGCGGCACGGGCAAACTACGCCTGCCTGTCGGACACAATGCCGCGATTGTGCTGCTACGCGGAGAGGTCGTGGTGAACGGATCCTCGACGTTGAAGGGTATAGCGCAAGTGGCGCCTCTCAGCACTTCCGGTGAGACAGTTCACCTGGAGGCGAAGGCGCAATCGCTGGTTTTGGTGCTGAGTGGCGAGCCGATCAATGAACCGGTCGCCAGCTATGGACCGTTCGTCATGAACACGCAAGCCGAGATTCGCCAAGCCGCCGAGGACTACCGTGCGGGCAAGATGGGCCGCGTCTGATGCCCTCCCGCGTTCCCGCACAGGCGGAGACGCGGAATACCTCCTGGGGCCGTTTTTTCTGACGCGGCTCCCACACTCAAACACTAAACGAAACGGTACGTTACGTGTACCGCTCACGGAGCACGCTTCATGAACACCATCGCCCCCATTCGGATCGCAGGCATCTCCGGAAGCCTCCGCCAGGCCTCTTTCAGCACAGCCCTCATCAGGCTCCTCGCCCGACATCTGGAGCCCGCGATCGAGCTTTCCCTGGTCGACATCCGCGACGTTCCCCTCTATAACGAGGACCTCGACGGCGACAACAAACCCGCCGCTGTCGACGTCGTCAACGCTGCGATCGCCCAGGCGGATGCCGTGCTCTTCGTGACGCCGGAGTACAACCACGGCGTCCCGGGCGTACTCAAGAACATGCTGGACTGGATCTCGCGGCCGGTGTTCAACTCAGTGCTCAAGAACAAGCCGGTCTCGATCATTACCTCGTCGCTCGCTTTCACCGGCGGTGTCCGCGCCCAGTACCAGTTGCGCGAGACCCTCACCTCCTTGCTCGCGCACGTTGTCTCTGGTCCCGAGGTGGTGGTCGGCGGCGTTCACACCAAATTTCAGGACGAGGCCTTCCTCGACCAGCCGACTCTCGACTTCATGCTGAGCTCCCTCGACCGTCTGCGCTCCGAGGTCGTGCTGCGCAACGCTGCCAATGCCGCCCTGCTCGCTGCGGCGCGATGACAGCCGGTTGGCGGTTGGGTTTCAGCTGAGGCCTCCGATGGGGGCGATGAACCGAAGACTTCAGGCAGTGCCGGCCTGGAACCAAGGACGGCACTGGACCCCAGGTCATTCGTAAGGTTCTTAAGCAACTTTCGCAATCTATCAAGAATCCTGAAGACGTAACGTTGATCTAACTAAGTGTGGCGGATGGTTTGAACAGCCTGCCGGGGCACCGATTGTGGCTTCGGATTGATGTGGAAAGGAAACGAGCAACATGAAAGATGACATAGATGACATCCCCGCGGTTTATTTGCTGTATGTTCTTCTCGCCATTGTAGGAATGGTTGCCGCCGCGGTAATTGTCATCGTCCGAATGTTCCATGGGATGCTCTGATCGTTGGTTGAGTCGTGCGGCGATTTTGGCGAGCATGATTCATGCAAAGGCGGTTGGTGGGGCAGGCTTTTGCAGCTACTCAGGTTGAGAGGCGTGCTGGCTCTTCCACGTGCGGTTTGTACGGAGGAGTTCGGAATCACAGCAATCTTAGAATCAGTACGTTGAATATCCGCACTACTGATGTCGGGTTCGACACATGCCGCCTCGCCAAAAGGCGCTTGCGAAATGTCGAAGAGAGATGCGGGCCGATTGGTGAGTGGGGCCAAGTGGCGTCGACATTTCGGCCCTTGTGGGAGCCGCGCTGAAATATTCTCAGCATGCCGGCAGACAGAATCTCTCGAATGTGTCCAGCTCACTTGATCGGCTTGCGAGCTTTCTTCCTGCGGGGGGAAGGTCTTGGAGCGATGCGGGAGACGACTTCCTCGAGCTCTGCCAGGCGCCGCTTCATCTCCGTAACTTCCTCGGCGTCGGCCGCTTTCACAGGCGGGGTCCGGGGTTCTTCCGCGGCGCGATCGGTCGCAGTGGTGCGAGAGGAAGCCGCGGCCCCACGGTTTCCGGCCGCCTGTCCGGACATGAAGTCGAACGGATTCACCGGCGGGGTCATTACGCGGTACGTGTCCTGATAGAAGTCGAGGATTGACTTCATGTACTTCAGAGTGCCTTCCTGGCCGGCCTTTCCCGATGCAATGACCATCTGCCGCAAAACATCCATGGGGAAGTTGGAATCCGTTGTCTTGGCATCCTCAACGATGATCTGGGTCAGGATGAGGCGCGTAATGTCTTCGCCGGTCGCGGCGTCGACCACCTTTACGTCCTCGCCGCGCTGCAGCATTTGAGCCACCTCATCGAGGTTCACATAGCGGCTGTTGGTCGTATCGTAAAGGCGCCGGTTTTCGTATTTCTTGATGAGAACAGCTTTCGTCTCCATATATTTTCCTATCTTACCCCTTGACACGCCTCCAGGTCGGAGTAGTATTAGGTCATGCTGCATTGCAGCATAGAGCGCAGCATGAAGTTGCTTAGGAGAAATGATATGGCCCGTAAAGTCACCAGCGTAGAAGATAAGCAGACAGAGGTAGTGGAAACCATCACAGCTGTATACACAAAGAATGTGGAGCGTCTCGCCGAAGCGCAGAAGAATGGCCTCGATCTCGCCCTGCAACAGAACACCGATCTCATCGGCGCGTGGAAGAAGATTGCCCAGATCGTCCCGGGCACCCCGGTACCCAACGTTCTCGACCTGATCGCCAATGCATTTGGGCAATTTGTCGACCTGCAAAAGGGCGCAATCGACCTCGCTCTGGAACAGAGCCAGACGCTGACCGCGCTTGCCAATGAGCGGATCAACTCGATTTCGAGCGCAACCGAAGCCGTAACGACGTTTGTACACGAAACCGCAGAACGCGCAGCCGTGGCACAGAAGAACGCGATTGAGTTCTCGGCGGCGCAGACCAAGACGGTAATCGACACGTTCAAGAAGCAGTCTGGCGTGGCGGGAACTCCGGTTGAGGCAGCTGCTGATTCGATCCAGCACGGATTCGATACCCTCGTCGAGAGCCAGAAGAACATATTGAACTTCGCCGCTCGGCGGAGCGCATAAACCTTTGATTTGAAGGTTGTTCCCCTAAAAGCAGCCTGGCGGCAGGAACCACGGGAACGTGAACGTGGTCACTGCTCCGGGGCTGCGCTTGGGTATAGGCTCGACGCATTGAGTGGAGGAATTTGATGAGTGAAGCAGAGGCGGAAGGCATGAAACAGCCGGATCCTACGGAGAAATTCCGCGAATTGCGGGATGCCTATCTGGAAATCTGGTCGAAGAACCTGATCGAAACGGTCAACAGCGAAGGCTACGCCAAGGCATCTGGTGCGGCATTGGATGGATTTCTGGCCGTTGCTGCTCCGTTAAAGGAGCCAACAGAGAAGGCGATGTTGACGATGCTCCAACAGTTCAATATGCCCACGAGCGCCGATTTCATGGGCCTGTCGGGGCGATTCGCGAATGTTGAACTGCTACTGGACAACCTGGATGCCAAACTTGACCGGATCGAAAAGCTGCTCGCCGGCAGCAAGCCGGCTACGTCCGTGGAAGCCAGGGTACCAAGGGCTGCCAAGAAGACCACACAAGAGAAGCAGACAGTGCTTCGGGGCGGTGGAACTTCAAAGCGAACCACGACCGCGAAGCCAGTGCGACGCAACGCGAGAAAGGTAACAAGGTAGACCCATGGTACAGGCACCGGTTGCAATGGACCAGTTCGCTCTTCTTGAAGAGCAGTTGAAGACCGTCACCAGGGTGATGACCTCGAAGGCGCCTATCGCCCAGACACCCAAGGAATTGGTGTGGACGCTGAATAAGGCCAAACTCTACCGCTACATTCCCGCTGTCCCCGAGAAGGACCGCCACCGCATTCCCCTGTTGTTGATCTTCGCGCTGATGAACCGGCCCCATATTCTCGATCTTCGGCCCGGTCATAGTTTTGTCGAGTACCTTGTTGGACAAGGCTTCGATGTGTACTTGTTGGATTGGGGTGTTCCAGGTCCCGAGGACAAGCATCTGAAGTTCGACGACTACACGCTGGAGTACATGCCGAGGGCGATTCGCAAGATTAAAGCTCTGTCGGGTGTTGAGGAAGTGAGTGTTCTTGGATGGTGCATCGGCGCGATTCTGACGACCATTTACGCTGCTTTGAGACCCGACGACGGTCTGCGCAACCTGATTCTGTTGACGGCACCGCTCGACTTCTCACAAAAAGAGAAATTGACGTTTGGCCGCTTGACCGATGAGAAGTACTTTGATGTTGACAAGGTTCTGGCAACGTTTGGCAACATGCCACCGGAAATGATCGACTACGGCGCCAAGGCGCTGAAGCCGGTTGAGAACTATATCGGGAACTATCTCAAGCTCTGGGACAATCTTGATAATCCTCAGATCGTCGAGAACTGGCATGCCATGAACACCTGGGTCAGCGACAATATTCCCATGGCGGGAGGTGCCTTCCGGCAACTCATCGTCGATTTGTATCGCAACAACCGATTGATGACGGGCGAACTTGTGATCCGTGGCGAACGAGTAGATTTGAGCCATCTGAAGGCAAATCTGCTGACGGTCATCGCCGAGGGCGATCACATCACGCCGCCCTGCCAGTCGGAGACGCTGCTGGCGGAAGTGGGCAGTCGCGACAAGGAAGTTTATCGCGTCCATGGAGGCCACATCGGCATCATGGCTGGTAATAGCGCACACAAACGCACCTGGCCGTACATCGAGCAATGGCTCGCGGCCCGCTCCAAGTAACAATGGCCGGCAGTCGACTTTTCGACTGCCGGTCATTGTTCGTTAAATCCGTCTGGTTGGTACTCTCTTCTATTTCTAGTTGAGTGCCTCAAAGATCGCCGCGATGCCCTGTCCTCCGCCGATGCACATGGTGACCAGGGCGTAGCGGCCACCAATGCGGCGGAGTTCATGGAGCGCCTTTACGGTCACAATCGCGCCCGTCGCTCCCAGCGGGTGTCCTAGCGAGATGCCGCTCCCATTGGGATTGGTCTTCGCGGGCGGGAAGCCCAGATCGCAAACAACTGCCAGGGCTTGCGCGGCAAAGGCTTCGTTCACTTCGAAAACGTCGATCTGATCGACGGTCAGTCCGGTTCGCTTGAATACCTGCCTGACAGCCGCAATGGGCCCGATGCCCATGTACGCAGGTTCTACCCCGGCCACGGCGTAGTCGACCAGTTTCGCCATCGGCTTCAGACCGCGCTCCTCTGCCGCTTGGCGATCCATGAGAACCAAGGCGGCGGCGCCGTCGTTGATGCTGGAGGAGTTGCCGGCCGTTACTGTGCCGTTCTTATCGAACACGGGCTTCAGCTTCGCAAGGTTCTCGAGGGTTGCATCCTCCCGAGGCGATTCGTCCGTGGCAAACGGCTTGGTGCCACCCTTTATCTTGATCTCGATGGGCACGATCTGCTCCGTGAATTTACCGCTTTGGATCGCGTCCAGAGCGCGTCGGTGGCTTTCGGCCGCCAACTCATCCTGGGCTTGCCTGGATATTTTCCACTTGCGAGCAACATTCTCGGCGGTGACGCCCATATGAACGCCCTCGAATGGATCCGTCAGCGCTCCTACCAGCGCGTCCACGGCAGTGGCATCGTTCAGGCGCGCTCCCCATCTCATGCTGGGAAGCCAGTATGGCGCCCGGCTCATGGATTCCGCGCCGCCAGCCACAGCTGCCGAGACATCACCATGAACAATGATCTGCGCTGCGGCGAGAATAGCCGACAGGCCGCTGCCACAAAGGCGATTGACCGACAGGGCTGAAGTCTCAATCGGCAGGCCCCCGTTGATTGCCGCGACCCGCGCGAGATACATATCCTTCGCGTCGGTGTGTATGACATTGCCGAAGACGCAAGCGCCGATATCGCCTGAAGCAAGTCCCGAACGGCGTACAGACTCGCGTGTGACGGCCGCTGCCAACTCGGTGGGCGGTATGTCTTTCAACGCGCCGCCGTACTTGCCAACTGCCGTGCGTACCGCACTCAAAACCACAACTTCCCGGTTCATCACTTAATTCCTCCATATGCCGGATTCCATTGGCAAGAGAGGCGTCAGGGAGGGGGCTCGTATAGAGCAGGGTGATCCGGGTCGCAAGTCCCAATGGTATCGGGCGCACCTAACTATACCTTCTAAGACATCACCGAGTCGGTGTACCAGCGCACCAACTACTCCAACGCGAATTCATCGGCGAATTCATCGTCCGGCCCGAGAGCAGAGATGCAGTCGACATGTTGTTGCAAGCAGGCTGCTGTTAGAAATGCATCCCACCGCCGCAGATCAGGACCTCGCCGGTAACGTAATCCGACAGCGGAGAGCAGAAGAACAGGACGGCGCCGGCGGCCTCTTCCGGTGTCCCGAGGCGTCCCAGGGGGCAGGCATTTTTCACCGACTCCAGGGTCGCTGGCTGGACGCCGAGTCGAATCTCGTGGCCATGCATGTGGAGGTTTGGATTGTCGCCATTCAGGGGCTGAACGAGGCGGGTTTCAATCAGACCAAAGCCAACCGCGTTGACGTTTACGTTGTACCTGCCCCACTCCTTGGCCAACGTTCTGGTCAAGCCGATCACACCCGCCTTCCCGGAGGAATAGCCAGATTGTCCAGGATTTCCGTCAGTCGCGGCAATGGAAGTGATGTTTACGACCTTGCGCATCACTCGGCGGCCGATCGCCGCTTCGCTCTTTGCGGTCTCCCGAATGTACTCGGCCGCCGCGCGCAGAATCCGGAACGGCGTGACCAGGTGAATGTCCAACATGGCTTGAAACTGTTCGTCCGTCGTCTTCTGGATCACGCTGTCCCAGCTATAGCCAGCGTTGTTGACGATGATGTCAATCGAACCAAAGGCGTCCAGAACAGCCTCGACGACTGCCTTCGGTGTCGAGGGGTCCGTCAGATCTCCGGTGACGTGGCGGACACGGTCGGGATGCTTGAGATCCTCTTCTGCCTCCAACAGCAGACCTTCGTCCATATCGTTCAGCATGACGTTCGCGCCGGCCGCGGCCAGACGTTTCGCGATCGCTCGACCGATTCCTCGGCCGGATCCGGTCACAAGTGCGGTCCTGCCTTGCAGGGTGAACGGCGACTGTGCGGTATCCGCCGCGACTGCGGGCTTGCCATTACCAACTGAACTCTGACCTTCGAGCGTCAAGGACATCTTTAAAATCCTCCAGTGTGTCGGGCGCCACAAACAGCGCCTCGCACCATCAGTATTATATATGCAGTGCAGCATTTTGGGGGTTGCAGTGCAGCATAAACATGCTGCGATGCAACGAGTCGGAACGGTCGACAGCCGCCAGAGTTGCGAGAGTTGTATTGCTGTCCGCAAAAGAGAAATCGCATAGAGGAGTCCAAATGGCACGAGTCGCGTTGGTTACGGGTGGCACACGAGGAATAGGGTCGGAGATCAGCATCGCGCTGCAAGCGGCGGGACGAACCGTTGTCGCCACCTACGCAAGCAATGATCAGGCTGCGGAAGCGTTTTCGAAAGCAACCGGGATTAGAGTTTACAAGTTTGACGCGGCCAATTTCGAGGAATGCAGCGAGGCGATGAAGAAAGTTGTGGCTGAAGTTGGCCCCATAGAAATCCTCGTGAACAATGCTGGAATTACCCGCGATGGGACGCTGCAGAAGATGGATCGCGACATGTGGGATGCGGTCATCGACACCAACCTCGGATCCTGCTACAACCTCTGCAAACTCACGTTTGACCATATGCGCACCGCGAAGTTTGGACGCATCGTGAGTATCGGTAGCGTCAACGGCCAGGCAGGCCAGTACGGCCAGGTGAACTATGCTGCAGCAAAATCGGGCATTCACGGCTTCACCAAGGCCCTGGCACAGGAAGGCGCGCGGTTTGGGATTACAGTCAACGCAATCGCACCGGGTTACGTTGACACGGAAATGGTCCGGGCCGTGCCGCCTGAGGTCCTGCAGAAGATCATTGCGCGGATACCAGTGGGGAGACTCGGCAAACCTACGGATATATCCCGAGGGGTGGTATTTCTCACCGCGGACGATTGCGATTTTGTGACGGGATCCACACTCTCCATCAACGGCGGCCAGCACATGTATTGAGCATTTGGGCGGATGCGGCGCACGTTAAGTTATGGACCGTCGCACCTTCACCACCTAACTAAGCTGTACGCGAAAGGGTGTGATAAGAATCACAGCCACTTCTCTTGTCACCTCCTATTGTTACGGTCTGATGGGGACAGACCAGGTCATATCACACGCATCGGCACGATGTCGTTGCGAGCAACGTAACTATTGAATTGAGGACCTACATGGCTAAAGCTATCGATTATTCGGTGCAGTTCAAATCTCAGCCAACACCTTCTGGAAGTCATGCGTTCATCGGGGGTACGACGCAGTCTCCGATCGTTGCCCAAGGTGAAGGCCAGAACGTTGATCGGTGCGTGCAGGACATAGATCCGTCCCATGCCTCCGCGGCTTCACACCTTGGAGACTGCAATCTCGAGTGTTGCACTTGTGCTGCTCGTTGGAGTGCCAGGCGGAATTTAGTCGATAGGGAAGCATAGATAGAAGCATTTTGGTGGTGTGGGTCGAAGGCGTGTTCGCGTTGAGGGAGATTTGTGCCCGTTCCCAAGGTGAAACGGGCCGCCGTTCAGAAGATCGGCTTCAGGACCATCCGGCCGCATACGATGAAGGCCATGAGCAGACCCAGCACGCCGCCTAGGAGGATGGGCGTGATCTCGCGGTACTCGGCGTGCACCCAGACGAACACGAGGCTCTCCATTGTCAGAACTGATTCTGCCGGAGTTGTCAGTACACGCGAAAATAACACGAGAATATGATCTAATGTGGACTTCGGTGGAGGCGAACCTCTGGCGATGGAAGAACAAACAAAACCGCCTGGTCTTTCCCAGCCCGGTCCTGCCCAATCTGGACCGACCACAGTAGAGCCGGAGATACCCGGATCGAATGCAAGGCCGGGCACACCGGACCCGCATCAGGGAAAGACCAAAACAGCAGATAGACCGCATTGGATAACGATTTGTCTTGGTCTGTTGTCGCCTGCGTTGGCCTTAATCGCCTTGTGGTTCAGCTTGCAGTCTCTAAAGATAAGCGACCGCAGCTTAGTAATCGGCCAACAAGCTTACTTGTCTCTCCAAAATGGCAGCCTTGCATTCTCTAAAGAAGTCGAAGGACCTGCGCCGCAACCAAGCTCAACGCTGACACCGGGTCAACCGCACCCCTACGTGGCCATGCTCGGCACGGTAACGCTCGTCAATACTGGAAACACACCTGCACAGTTTGTGAGCTTCAAGCCAGTCTATAAACAGTTACCGCAAGGATGGTCAATCAGAAATACAGGATGGGTTCCGGTGAACACAACGCCTCCCTTCCTCAGCGCTAAATCCCAGGTGGCTTGGAGATTCCAGCAAACATTTTGGCTGACACCGGAAGCGTGGTCCGATTTCTTCGGAGGTCCCATGCCTGTCCTCAGTCTGGCGGGGGAACTTGAATACAAGGATGTTTTCGACAACCCACATCGCATCAATTGGTGTTGGGACACATTCGCTCAAGCGAACAACAAAGGCGAGGTCGCCGACTGCTTCGCGATGAAGCGGGCCCCTTGAGGATTTGTGGCTTGGGACAAGCCCTTAAAAGCTCTCGGCTATGAGAAAGTGCAGCTTCTCATAGCCGAGGGCATGGTCCAGTTATTTCGTCTCGTCAGGCGTTCCTTGAGAGTCCTACGCCGCTGGATGATCGAGGATCTGCGCGAGTGCGTGCAGGCGTTTCGCGTCCGCTGTGTCCGTTGCACTGGACGCGTCGGCCTCTACGGATGCAGCCATCGTGTGCAGCTTCGCCAAATCCTTCTTGCTGTTGTGCGAGCTCTGCGTGCTTTGAATTGCCTTGTCGAGCGCGGCGATCCGGTCTGCGGGAAGTGCCTTGGAACGCCGTAGCTGATCGAGATACGCGCGCGCAACCGTTAGCTGTTCAGGCCAGGTGATCTTCGGCTGGTTCTGCACATTGAGTTCGTCGAACTGCACGAGGTTGGCCGCATCAATCTCATTCTGCGTCAGGAACTTGCTCGGCACCAGCTTGAAGACATCCAGGCCGCGTGCAATCTCGGACCCATAGATGAATCCGTTGTACCAGTACGCCGACCAATAGCCCCCGAGGATCAGTGTCTTCGGATCGATGGGACCGCGATCGAAGTACGCGATCTCGTAGGGATGCGCAGGGTCGGTGAAGTCCATCACCGAGATGCCTCCCTGGTACCAGGCCTGCACCTCGACATCGCGCCCCGGAATCGGTACGAGCGAGCCGTTATGCGCTACGCAGTTTTCGGTGGCGGTCTGCGCTGCCGGCATCTTGTAATAGCTGGCCAGCGAGAGATGATCGTCCTTCAGGGTGAAGATCGCATCCGCGCCCCACTTGTTCGGATCCGTCGCACGGCAACGCGGCTGCAAACCGCCGCCCCACTCGTCCGTGAAGACCACCTTGGTTCCGTCGTTGGAGAACGTTGCGGAGTGCCAGTAGGAATAGTTGGGATCGTTGACCGCGTCGACGCGCTTGGGATGGACGGGATCCTTGATGTCGAGCAGGATGCCGTTGCCCGAGCAGGCGCCGGCCGCGAGGCCCAGCGAAGAGTCGACCGTGATGTCGTGGCACTGGTTGGTGTCCGCCGGCTTTTCTGCGCCCTTGTCGTGGCTGCCGCCGTTGTTCAGGCCATTCATCGCGCCACTACGCGGATCCATAAAGACGCGCGGGCTCGATACAATCTTCGCTTCCTGCGGCGCCGCCAGCGGAACCTTGATTACGTCGATGCGGAACAGCGAGGTATTCGGATCTTTATCGGGAGACTCGTTTGAGCAACCGTCCAGCTCTTCCTTCTGTCGCACGAAGGATGTTCCTGAAACGTAGATGTATACGTTGTTCTTGTCGTTCGGATCGACGACCAGGGTATGGGTGTGCGAGCCGCGGCAGGTCTGCACCGCTCCCACCTGCTTGGGATTCTTGATGTCGGAGATATCGAAGATTCTTACGCCGCGAAAGCGATCAGGGCTCGCGGCCGGCATCGGACGCTCCTTCTCATGTCCGGGCGGCGGTGGTGGTGGGGGAGGGAAACCCTGCGTGCCGCAATCCAGGCGCCCGTTCGGCATCTCCACCGACATAAAGAGGAGATGCCCGTAGACGGATACATCGCCCTGTCCGCCCGGGCACACCAACGAAGTAATCAGCGAGACCTTGGCTGGATTCGAGATGTCATAAAAACTCACGCCATAGAAGTTGCCCTGGAACAGGTGGTTTCCCTGGAACGCAAAGTCCGAGTTTGCAAAGGCCAGCTGCGCAATCACGAGCTGCATCGGCTTGGGAATCTTCGAGCTGTTGCCGATTCCAAGCAGGCCCAATGTCTTTTGCACGGCTGGATCGTCGGCATCGGTTGACGAGACCTGGAAGGCGGTCGGCTTCTTGAGGAAGTCGAGATGCTCGATGCCCATGGCGGTCTCGCCAGCGTCGTACAAGCCGGGCTTCAAGCCCACGCGCGGATCGTTCATGGTCGAACCCGTCATTCCCGGAGGCAGAGGGGTCGATGGCGGCGGCGCGAAAGGATTGGGTTCCTCGGCTGCGGGCTTGGCCTCGGGCGTCTGCGCTTTCAAAGCGCTTGGCGCACCGGACAAAAGGGCCAATGCAAACATCACACCGGCGAAACGAATGGCGGGAGCATGGAAACGGTTCATGGTTTCTCCTTTAACATGTTCTGCATAATTCTGATCTCGGCTCGCTGCGTGTTGTCCGCATCGGTCGCGAAGTCGAACAACTCTGCGTCCTGACCCGCGCCTGCGTGGTCGAATAGGTCTTTTACCATGATGAGCGCGCCGTTGTGGTGCTGAATCATACCCATCAGGAACAGATAGTCGAACTTTGCGCCGCTGGCAAGGCGCAATGCGTCCATCTGCTCGGGAGTGAGCATACCCGGCATGGCGTGCATTGAATTGCCGCTCATGTCCATATCCGGCATACCCGGCATGGCCATCGATTCAGGCTGGCCGCGCACCGCCAACCAACGCTTCATGAACTTGATCTCGTCTGATTGGGAGAGGCTGATGCGCGCACCAAGGGACCGAACCTCTGGATTTTGCGTGTGCGACTGGATGAGCGCGGTCATCTCGACGGCCTGTGCGTGATGCATGATCATGCCCTGCATGAACTCGATGTCGGCGCGCGAATTCAGCGGGACGACGCCTGTGGTCGATGAGGGGAGCGTT
>JBEKFF010000061.1:0-16029 GCA_050013455.1 Acidobacteriaceae bacterium
CGAAGGTCTTCCGCGGCAAGGACGGAGCTCTTATCCGAGCGCTGCTTGCCGAGGCTCAATTCGACCCCAGGCTCGCCGCTGAACTGCATGACAGATGGACGATGCCAAGACGTAAAATGGCCGTCGCCTATTTTCAACAAGGAATTAAGGATGGATTTCTGCGCCCGGACGTGGACCCCGACGCAATGATCGACATTCTTTACGCCCCCCTCTATTACCGCCTCCAGATGGGCACGGGGCCTTTGTCGGATGCTTATGTCGACGAGATTTTTGATCATGCCATGAAGGGATTTAGGAAAAGCTAAGTTCAGCGGAGTCCGGGCTCGCCAGGCAGAAATGGATTCCGCCGTCATCTTCAAGCCGTCGGCCAGGCTGCCGGGGAGGACCCCGCGTGCTCCCGGCGAGCCCCGGCCCGCAATTCCTGGCAGGCTTGCTGCGATTACTTCACGTATCTTTGCCATCACCATTCTGCGGCCCTGTTGCTTCCTCTTGAAAGGTCTCAATGGCTCATTGATACGCGATTTCGCGTGTCCGGGTAAATGCACTGGCGATCATTTGGCGGTCATTGCTCCAGAAAGCTATGGAATTTGTCCAGAAATTTGTACGAGAGAGCTCAGCCTGAATTGGTTCCATCTCTCCGGGATAGACTTGAGCAAGAGCAGACCAAGTAAATTGCTCATTTCTCAATCTGGGCTTCCCAGGTGCCTTGTTCATCTTGTCTTCAAACTTTTTAGAACCAGCCAGGAGTGCGCCTCGGCGTAGATAGCGACCGCATGGAAAGACCTGCCCCATCACGAATCCAGCTCGGAGGGTTCGAACTCAACCTGCACACGGGTGAATTGCGAGTCATAGAACGGGAGGACGGCAAGGTCTTGCTGCGAGAGCAGCCATTTCAGATCCTGAAGATGCTCATCGAGCGCAGTGGAAAGATCGTCACCCGCGAAGAAATTCGAAAGAAGCTATGGCCGAATGACACGATCGTGAATTTCAACCACAGCATCAATGTGGCCATTGGAATTCTTCGGCGGGCGCTCGGCGACTCAGCTGAGAGTCCTCAATATATAGAGACCCTGGCACGGCGAGGCTATCGCCTCATGGTCGTAATCGAACCGCTGCAGACCAATCCTGGACACGTACGCGGCGAAAAA
Source organism: Acidobacteriaceae bacterium (assembly GCA_050013455.1). Classification (GTDB taxonomy): domain Bacteria; phylum Acidobacteriota; class Terriglobia; order Terriglobales; family Acidobacteriaceae; genus Granulicella. Next base: position 1,149 of record JBEKFF010000061.1, read on the forward strand.
GCCACCATTCCGACGCCTGTCGGGCCTGCCGAGATGATCGGCAAGAGAGTTTCCCACTACCGCGTGCTCGATGTCATCGGCGGTGGCGGGATGGGAATGGTCTATCGAGCCGAGGATCTAAAGTTGGGTCGGCGCGTGGCGCTCAAATTCTTGCCGCCCGAGGTTGCCGATGACCCGATGGCGCTTCGCCGCTTTGAACGGGAGGCGCAAACCGCCTCGGCACTGAACCATCCGAACATCTGCACCATCCACGAGATTGAAGATCACGAAGGACAGCCCTTCCTTGTGATGGAGTTGTTGGAAGGCAGATCGCTCAACCATGAGATTGATTCTTCCGCGTTGAAGATCATCCCCATACCGCGGCTTCTGGAAATCGCCTTGCAGATCTGCAACGGGCTGCAAGCGGCGCACGAAAAAGGCATCATCCATCGCGACATCAAGCCGGCCAACATCTTTCTAACCGCACATGGACCGGTGAAGATCCTGGACTTCGGACTGGCGAAGTTAATCGAGATTGAAGAAGATAGCGACTTTGCGCCACAGAGTACGGAGAGCCAAGCATCGCCGGGATCACAGGCGGCAGATCGAGTGAGAGAGGGTCAAGCATTGACGCTCACCGGGGTCGCAATGGGAACGGCCGGCTATATGTCACCCGAGCAGGTGCGCAGGGAGAGACTGGACGTCACCACCGACCTGTTTTCCTTTGGGCTGGTTCTTTACGAAGCGGCAACCGGCCGCCGGGCGTTTTCAGGCGAAACCACGGTCATGATCCATGACGCGATCCTCGGCCAGACTCCGCCGCCTGCGCATACGTTGAACTCCGCCGTGTCGCGAAGCCTGAGTACCGTCTTCGCGAAGGCCATGGAGAAGGAAGCGACGCGACGCTATCAGTCCGCCGCCGAGATGCGGCAAGCACTCGAAATAGCCAGCGGAGAGACTCGGCTGACAGAGAGCCGCCCAAAGTACTGGATCGCCGTAGCCGTTCTGCTTGCCGTGACCCTTTTAGGAATTTCGATCTACGGGCGTTTCCTGACGCCCATCCGCCTGTCGCGCAATGACACGGTCGTGCTTGCGGTCAGCAACCGAACGAAAGACCCGGTCTTCGATGACGCCATCTATAGCGGCGTGTTCTTTGACCTACAGCAGACGCCCTATATCCATGTGCTGGAAACGGACAAGCTTCGCGAAGCCTTATGGGAACTCCACCTTCCCGACAACACCAGGAGTCCCGAAGCCGGTCGGCAGGTATGCCTTCACACCGGGAGCAAGATGGTCATCGCCGCCTCGATTGCGGATCAAGGAAACGGCTTCCGCGTCGAGATGCGAGCCCTTGACTGTCAGTCAGGAAAAACTGTCGCCAGAGTCCGCGAAGATGCCCTCAGTCGAGCGCAGGTGATTCATGTCCTGGGAGACGCAACGAGCCAGCTTCGCTCCAGGCTGGGAGAACCGAAGTCTTCCCTTGCAGCGTTCAACAAGCCCCTTGATGAAGCAATGAGTCCATCGCCCGAGGCAATCCAACTTCTGACGGACGGATACAGGCGGATTCTCGCCCAGGATCCGCGGCAAGGCGCTCAGGATCTTCAGCGTGCCATCGGGTTGGATCCGAACCTGGCGATGGCCTATGCGGCGTTGGCAGGAGCGGAGAACACTCTGGGCGAGCGTTCGCTGGCCAGTGCGGCTGGGAGAAGAGCTTTCGAGCTCCGAGACCGGACCACAATGCCGATTCGCTTCGAAACCGAAGATATCTACTACGACCTTGTTACAGGTGAGCAGGAGAAAGCTTATGCGGTCCTCTCGCAGTGGGTCCAGTTATTCCCCGATGATTTTATCGGTCACAATAATCTCTCCAAGTGCACCCTGTTGCTGGGCAGGCTGGACGAGTCGCTCGCCGAAGCTCGCGAGGCGGCACGCCTGTTTCCGAGTCCCTGGAGCTACGAGCAGGTCATTCTCCTCAGCATCCTGACAGATCGTCTTGACGACGCAAAAGCAATATTTCGCGAGGCGGATGGGCGCAAGTTCGACAGTAAAGGGTTGCGAGATCAGCGTGCACTCGTGGCGTTCCTGCAAGGAGATGAGCCTGCGATGGAGCAGCAATGGAATTGGGCTGTTGGCAGGCCGGGAGCGGATTACATCCTCCTCGCTGGAAAGGGATGGGGCGAGGCGTATCACGGTCATCTTCAGAATTATCGCCGGTTCTCGGATCAAGCCACGAGTCTGGCCCTCAAGCAAGGAGATTTGTTATATGCAGACTTCTACAAGGACAATCTTGCGCTCGAGGAAGCGGAGACCGGCGATCTGGCCGAGGCGCGACCGTTGATGAACGAACCTCCCGGCATGGCTCAGAACACAAACATCAAGCCTCTTTTGGCTTTGGCGCTTGCGCGAACCGGAGAAATCGATCGAGCGCAAAAACTGGTCAATGAGATCGACCGGGACGCACCTCTTGACACTCTGGTGCAGAACTACACTTTGCCCGCGGTTCGCGCGGCGATGAAGCTGCAGTCGGGCGATCCAGCCGCGGCGATCCAGATACTGGATTCCACCCTTAAGTACGATATGGCGTACGTTGCTCCCTTCAACAACCTTTACCCAGCCTATATCCGTGGAGAAGCTTACTTGCAATTGCGTGAGGGGCGCCTTGCGTCGGAAGAATTTCAGAAGGTCCTCGATCACCCGGGCATCGTCGGACGCAATGTGATCGGGGCCTTGTCCCACCTGCAAATGGCAAGAGCGCAAAAGCTGCTTGGCGAACGGGCAGCCGCTCTCAAGTCGTATGAAGATTTTCTTGCGCTCTGGAAAACCGCAGACGCGAATCTTCCCGTCTACCAACAAGCCCAAGCCGAGTACGCGAATTTGCGCGACGGGGTAGGAGTTTTGTACTCCAAACAAGACGGCAGCAGCGGAGACATTATGATGCGCAACCTGATGCATCGCTGTGCGCCAGTCAAACCTGACTGCTTTGGATGGGATACGTCAGGCGAGTCCGGGCGTGCACGAAACTCAGTGCGGAGTGTTGGTCCATTTCCCGGTGCAGGTCAGGCTGACTCAAGGATTATGTTGGCGTACTGGACCGTGTCGCCGGTACGGATCAGGCCCGTGGCTGACGGGACGCGTTTTTTTAGCTCAACATGGGGTAATCGAATGATCTCGATGCTGCCCAGCGTGGATCTTAGGTTTTCGACCGTCTTCGCGTTGTTGTGCACTTCAAACTCCTCCGCGATGTAGGCGCGGCCGCAGCTGAAATTCGGGAGCAGGGCGGAGAGCACATCGAGCACACGAGGCACGTCGTCGACCAAGGAGATATCAATGGTCTCGAGTTGTGGCCACGACGGAAATCCGCGATCCGCAATGACCAGGGTGTTGGTATGTCGCACCCGGCTGATGAGTGAGTTGATCGCGGGATTTAGAATTCCAGTCTTGAGCAAAGGACCCCCTGGGCGCTGGGCAAGTCTCGGCATGTGCCGTGGACGGCCGGCTCCTGTGCAATCGTAACCCGTTCGGAAGCCTGCAAAAAGGTTCAATACGTATTCGCGCGTTCCATCCGTCCCGCTCGCCTGTCCGGGTTCTGTCCGTGGTCTTGAAGGCGATAAGCCGGCACGAGCCGGTTTGCATGTTTCGGTCCGCGGAAAGCTAAATTTACAACCATACAGTTATCGTTTACTCTTGTCTTCGCGTTGAGTAGGAAGAAGAGGAAGCAGGCAGAGATTTGCTGGACGAAGAGCGCAGAATGGGTACGCGTCCGCGCTGCCACGAGCGGCCTCCTTCCTGTCCCGCTACCGTGGAAGTTCAAAAGCTGCACCGAAAGGACACCAGGGAATGAACATCAGCCGACGAAGAGCACTTTCTTTCATAGCGGGAGCACCCGCGCTTCTTCGGTATCGCTCCCTCGCTCAGGATGCAGGCGTCCATGCCGCGGTTCGTGGCCAAGATCATTCAACAGAGGATGCCTCCCCGCAGCTGGAGATCGCTCCAGGACCTTTCCAGGGAACGCGAGAGTCCTTGCGGCAGTGGCAGGTTCCCGAGTGGTACCGCGATGCCAAGTTTGGAATCTGGGCGCATTGGGGCCCTCAGTCCGCGATAGGAGATGGAGACTGGTACGCCCGCAACATGTACGTGCAGGGAAGCAAGCAGTATGAGTATCACGTCAAGACCTATGGGCATCCGACCAAGGTCGGATACAAGGACGTGATCCCTGTGTGGAACGCGGACAAGTTTGATCCCGATCACTTACTAGGGCTCTACAAGAAGGCAGGGGCGAAGTACTTCTGCAGCATGGCTGTGCATCACGACAACTTCGACCTGTGGAACTCCGCCTACCAGCCGCGCTGGAACGCTGTCGCCATGGGGCCCAGGAGGGATATTGTCGGCGCGTTTAAGAAGGCTGCGGACAGGAACGGGCTGCGCTTCGCTGTCAGTGAACATCTGGCGCCTAGCTATCACTGGTTCTCAACATCGCACACCAGCGACCAGACCGGCCCGCTGGCGGGAGTGCCTTACGACGGCGCCAATCCTGCCTTCGCCGACCTTTATCACTCGCTGCCGGCGGATTATCCGTACGGGTTGCGCATTAATGACCGCCAGGCTCCGGAAGCCTGGAAGATTCACTACTTCAAGCGCATCAAGGACCTGATCGAGAAGTACCAGCCGGATCTCCTGTACACCGATGGCGATATCTTCTTTGAGCGATATGGTCTTGCGCTGATCGCGAATCTCTACAACATCAATGCGAGTCATCACGGCAATCGCTGCGAAGCGGTGGCGTTCAGCAAGCTCGTGACCGACTGCCAGGTCGGGACCTGTGTAGTGGATTGGGAACGTGGAGTAGCCAGCGGAATCGCTGCCGATCCCTGGCAGACGGACACCTGCATCGGGGAGTGGCACTACAACAGGGAAGCCACCTATAAGTCGCCGAAGTACGTCATCGACCTGCTCGTCGATATCGTGAGTCGTAACGGGAATCTGCTATTGAACTTCCCCCTGCCGAACAGTGGCGAACTAGACTACGAAGAGATGGTCATCCTGGACGAGATTACGAAGTGGATGGCAGTCAACAGCGAAGGAATCTACGGCACACGGCCCTGGAAGATCTTCGGAGACGGTCCCCTGGCGACAGCGCCGATCTCCAGTCAGGGCACGCGGTTCAATGAGTCGTCCCGGAAGGAATTGACTGCGGAAGAGGTGCGGTTCACGACGAAAGGAGATACGCTGTACGCGTTCGTCATGGGCTGGCCGGAGAAGCTGACCCTGATCAGACCGTTGGCTACCACGAGCGCACTCTTCCAGCAGAAGATCAGCCACGTTGAGTTGCTGGGCTACAACGATAGAGTGGCATGGACGCAAGATGAGCAGGGTCTCACCGTGGTCATGCCGGAGCACAAGCCCTGCGATTACGCGATCACTCTGAAGATCGTCTAGCCAGCACCGAAGGAACTCAATGTCTGCGTATCGCGTCCCAGTCGACCATGCCAGGAGGTCTGATCCGGACCCCTCCGAATCACGCGTTCGGCGGGGGCATGCGCGCTGCGGAAAATTGGCTGGCGCGAAGCCTGTTGCGGGCGGGCGGAGCTTGTGTATAGTCGCTGTATGGCCGTGAAAATGAAGGACATCGCGCGGGAGTTGGGCGTCTCCATCGTGACCGTATCCAAGGCGCTGCGGAAGCACCCGGACATCAGCAAGGCCACCCGCGAACGGATCGAGGCCAAGGTCCGGGAACTGAATTATCATCCCAATCTGGCGGCCCGCAGCCTGGTGACGGGACGGTCAGCGCTGGTCGGGTTCGTCGTGCCGGATCTGAGCCATCCCTTCTTCGCCGATGTCGCCAAGGCTCTGTCGCTCGCCCTCCGGGAGCACGGGTATCTCCTGATCATGTCGTCGTCGGAGGAGGACCCGGAACTGGAGCAGCAGGAGGTGGACGAGATGCTGGCGCACCGTCTGGACGCGATCGTCGTGGCGTCGTGCGCGACCAACGCGGCAGGCCTGGAGCGACTGCTGCAGGGAGAGACGCCGCTGATTTTGGTGGACCGGATGTTCGAGGGTTTCTCGACGCACTTTGTGGGGTCGGATGACTATGCGGTGGGAAAGCTCGCGACGGAGCATCTGCTGGCGGCGGGCTGCAAACGCATTGCCCATATCCGCGGGCCGGAGAACAGCACCGGCCGGCGTCGGCTAAAGGGCTTTCTGGATGCGATGGCGAAGCACAACCGCCCGGTTCCGTCGGAGAGGATTGTGGCGGCGCACAGTGTGGACGTGGATGGGAAGCTGCATGGAGCGAATGCGCTGCGCGCGCTCAGGGATCTGAAGCACCCGCCCGATGGCATCTTCTGCTACAACGACGTGGTCGCGACCGGCGTGATCATGGAGGCGGTGCGACTGGGGATGGATGTTCCGGAGGATCTGGCCGTGATCGGATGCGGGAATCTACACTTCGACGATGTAATTCGAGTGCCGCTATCGAGCGTGGACCAGCGCAGCTCGGAGATCGGCACGCGGGTAGCGAAGCTGATTATGGAATTGAAGGTGGAGGAAGCTTCGTCACAGCCGCGGCGGGTGGTGTTGCAGCCGAAACTAGCGGCGCGGGCCTCGACGGCGCGGCAGAAGAAGACGCGCGCGGCCGGTGCGGCTGCGGATTGAACGCCACCTCCGGTCTGCGGCTAAACGGGTGGGGAAGACAGGGCGCAGGTGCCCCTCATAAAGGTTCTTGGTGACGAACTAGTAAGACCTTGCAGGGCGTGTCCTGCTGCTATCGGCGTGAGGCCGTATATGGCTATGGGACAGAAGAGGCCACCGATGCCGCAGTTGGGCGGACGAAGAATCCGTAGGCGGCGATGACGACATAGCCGGCCAGCGGCACGCTATAGCCGACGGCGAGGCTCCCGGTTAGCCGGCCGACGAAGCCGACCAGCGGCGGGAAGATGGCTCCGCCGACGATGGCCATGACGAGCAGGCTGCCGGCTAGCTTGGTATCCGGGCCCAGGCCTTTCACGCCGAGGGCGAAGATCGTGGGGTACATGATCGACATGAAGAAGCTGGTGATGAGGATGGCGCCCGCGCCCGCAAAGCCGGGATGCCCGATTCCGACGAGCAGCAGCAGCAGGTTGACGACGGCATAGGTGGCGATCATGCGAGCGGGGTGGAAGACACGCATGAGCGGAGTCGAGACGATGCGCCCAATAGCAAGCGCGACGAGGCTGCCGGTAAGCCAGTAACCGGCGCTGCGCTCGCTGAGCGGTGTGTAGAGGCGCAGGTAGGGGATGAAGTTGCTCCACGTGCTCACCTGCGCGCCGTTGTAGAAGAACATGGCGACGACGGCGGCGAGCAGGGACGGGTTGCGCAGCAGACGTCCGTAGGCAGCGAGCGAGCCACCTGCAGGAGCGTCTTCGTCGGAATCGAGTACGGCGGGAAAGTTCGAGCGACTGATGAACAACGCCAGCGTAAGGACCACCACTCCGAGAATGATGTACGTGGGCACGACGCGCAGGACCTCGGCGTGGAGGTATGCGGCGTAGGTGCCCTGAGCCTTCATCGCGGCGACCTGCGATTTCGTCTTATCGACGCCGGAGAAGATGAACCACGTGCCTACCAGGACGCCGGTGATCGTGCCGGGAGGGTTGAAGGCCTGGGCGAGGTTGAGCCTTTCTTCGGAGGTGTCGGATGGCCCGAACTGGGCGACCAGGGGATTGGCCGCTGTCTCCAGGATCGAGGCACCGCTGCCGACGATGAAGATGGAGATGAGGAAGGGCGCGTAGCGGCCTATGACTGCGGCGGGCCAGAACATGAGCAGGCCGATGGCGAAGCAGACGAGGCCGGTGACCAGGCCGGCCTTGTAGCCGAAACGGCGCATCAGGAAGGCGGCGGGCGTGGCCATGACCGCATAGGCGAGGAAGTTGGCCGTTTGGACGAGCTGGGCCTCAAGGAGATTCAGCTCGAACGACTTGCGGAACTGCTGGACCAGGATGTCGGTGAGGTTGTTCGACATCCCCCAGATGAAAAAGATGCTGACGGTTAGCAGGAACGCGGGCAGATAGCCCCGTGGAAAGATGGAGTGTTGGCCGGGCTGCGGCGGGTCGCCGAGTTTGGGCCGTGAAGACGTACCGGTCATGTGTGGGGCGCTCCTGTGGGTCAGGCAAACTGCACGAGGATCTTGGTGTACTTGCCGGGATTCCGGCTCCAGTCGTCGAGGGCGGCGGCGGCCTGCTCGGGCGGTATGACGAGACTGATCGCGTCGTCGACTGGAAACCCGCCTGCCTCGAGCATGCGGATGACCTCGCGGAAGTCGTCAGGCAGTGCGTTGCGGCTGCCGAGGATATCGAGTTCCTTCTGAACGAAGAGGCGGGTCTCATAGGAGACGGGTTCTTTGGCGTAGCCGATGTAGACCACGCGCCCGGTATAGGCAACCTCTTCAACTGCGGCGCGGAAAGTAGCGGGCGTTCCGATCGCTTCGATGACGACATCGGGGCCGTCGCCGGTGAGGTGGACGAGACGTTGGTGGAGGTCTTCGCGGGCGGTGTTGATCAGCTCGGAGGCTCCGGCGCGGCGCGCGACCTCGAGCTTGCGATCGTCGAGGTCGATGGCAATGGTGCGGGCTCCGCGAAAGGCCGAGGACGCGATGGCGCCAAGTCCGACACCGCCGCAACCGAAGACGGCGACGGTGTCCTGCGGGGTAACGCGGCCGCGGGCGACGGCGTGCGCGCCAACGGTGAGGGGCTCGACGAGGGCGAGCTCGCGCAGGCCGAGCTGGGCGGTGAACAGCCGGCTCTCCGGGACGGTGATCTGTTCCATCATTGCTCCGTCGCGCTGCACCCCAAGCGTCTGGTTGTTGCGGCAGGCGTTAAACCGGCCGCGGTGGCAACTGGCGCACCGCCCGCAGTGAGTGTATGGCGAGAGTGTAACGGCGGTGCCGGGCTCGAGAGAACCTCCGGCAAGGACCGTCGCGGAGACCTCGTGGCCGGGGATCCGCGGAAAGGTGACCATCGCGTTATTGCCGCGATAGGTGGCGAGGTCGGTGCCGCAGAGGCCGATGAAGCGGATCTGGAGGGTGACTTCTTCTTCCGTGGCGGGAATGCGAGGTTCGATGTCGATCAGCGAGGCCGAGCCGGGGGCGTTGATCTGGAATGCTTTCATGCGGGTTTCCTTCTGGAAAGGGGGGAGATCGAGCGATTCGAGTTCGATGGAATGTCGAGGTCTATGCGTGGATCGGGTGCAGGGCCTTCGTCGCGGGTGGTGAGGCGGTAGATGCGCGTGGCGGTGTCCCCGAAGATGCAGGCGCGCTCGGATGGGGTGAGCGGTTTTGCCCACTCGATCAACGTCGCCCACCAGTGGTTGTAGCTGGTCGCGAGCAGGCAGACTGGCCAGTCCGAGCCTGCCATCAGCCGCGCGGGGCCGAAGAGCTCGAGAGCGGTGTCGAGGTAGGGGCGGAGGTCGCCGAGAGTCCAGGTCTTCCAGTCGGCCTCCGTGACCAGGCCGGACAGCTTGCAGACAACGTTCGGGTGAGCGGCGAGACGCTTGAGATCGGAACTCCAGGGCTCGAGAAGGCGCTCGCGGACTCGCGGCTTGGCGAGGTGGTCGAGGACGAAGCTCTGGTTGGGATGTTGCTCGACGAACCGGGCTGTCTGTGGAAGCTGATGGTCGCGGATGAGGATGTCGTAGGCGAGGTTGTGTGGCTGAAGCCGGGCGATGCCGCGGTTGAAGTCGTCGCGCAGAAGGAACTCCGGGTCGGGTTCTTCCTGCACGACGTGGCGCACGGCTTTGAAGAGAGGGTTGCGCGCGAGGTCGGCGAGAATCTCCGGGAGTTCTTCAGAGGCGAGCGGTACCCACCCGACGACGCCGCGGATAGTGGGGTACTTGGCGGCGCAGGCGAGCAGCCAGTGCGTCTCTTCGAGCGTCTGCCTCGCCTGAACCGCGACAGAGCCGCTGAGATCAAGAGCCACTCCGAGCGAAGAGAAGTCCGCGGCCGTAAAGTCGCGGCGCAAGGCGCTCATCTCGTCATCGATCCAGTCGTACTCGATGGGTGTGTAGTTCCAGAGGTGATGGTGTGCGTCGATGAAGTCAGGCATGCTCGGCCTCGCGCCCTGACGGCCATACTATCCCGTAGGCGGGCCCGGCGATGCGGCGGATCTCCTCGAGGAGATCGGTGTCCAGATCGAGAGCCAAAGCGGCGAGCGCCGCGCCGACCTGTACCCGAGTCGAAATGCCCATCAGCGTACTAGTGACGCCGGGATGCTCGAGACAGAAGCGAAGGGCGAGCGCCGCCGGGTCGATGCCGCGTTTCCGGCAGAGTGCGACGATGCGACTTGCGGCTTTGCGAACGGGAGCAGGCGCGGGGTGCCATGCGGGCGCGCGCTGCGGAGTGAGAAGCCCCATGTGCAACGGAGAGGCGTTAATGATTCCGATGCGGTTCCGCATCGCGAAGGGGATCAGCTTCTCGTCGATGTCGGAGATGAGCAGGTTGTAGCGGCAGTAGGTGAGGATGCTGTCGACCTCGATGCGGGCAGCGATCTTGAGCAGCGCGTCGAGGGAATAGCCGGTGATGCCGATGTAGCGGGTCTTGCCCTGTTGCTGGAGCCTGCGCAGCGTGGGGATCGTCTCCTCGACGATCTGGTTGGGGTCGGCAAACTCGACATCGTGGGCCTGCAGGAGATCGACCGAGTTGGTTCTAAGCCTGCGCAGCGATCCCTCAAGGCTCGAGGTAATTGCGGGCGCGGAGAAGTCGAAGCTGTCCAGGCCGTATCGCCCGCACTTGGTGGCGAGTACGACGCGATCGCGCAGACCGTGGACTGCCTCGCCCAGGCGTTCCTCGGCGAGACCGGACCCGTAGTACGGTGAGACGTCGAAGAAGTTGATTCCGGAGTCGATGGCCTGGTGGACCGCAGCCTGAGCCTCCCGCGGTTCGACCCGCCGGAAAACATCGCCGAGCGGCGAGCTGCCGAATCCGATGTTGGAGAGTTGCAGTGAGGTCTGTCCGAGGGATCGGTATGCAACTCTGTGCTGAGCCGAGGGCGGCTCACTCGGCGAACTCTTCGGGGTGTGCAAGACCACTCTCCGGTGTGCGGGAATCGAAGTGAAATCGAGGTGTATCGTTACAGTAAACGCTACCTGAAATGATCGTCAAGCGGATGACGTGTATCCGTACATCAAGCTGCGGGCTGCGTGCGGACAATCCTTTTCATAAAGATTACTCCCGCTCCATGGAGACGAGGACAATGTCGTTCTGGAGCATGCCGAGCCTGCGTTCAAGCCGTCCGGAAGGATCGATGGTCACCTCGACGGAGGACTCCGGCGCGTCCTCGACGAGATGATCGAGCGCGGTGAGTTGGGCCGGCGTGAGGTCCTTCGGCAGGCCCATATCGATCCACGCGGAGTAGGCGTCGTTATGCCCGAAGCCGGTGCGGTGGACGGTAAGGCGATAGCGTCCCGGACGCAGGCCGGAGAGCTTCAGGTCGACGGGAGCTACGGACTGGGCCGGGTGAAGCCTGCGGTAAAAGGCTTTGTTGCCCTCGCTCTGCGTCAGCGGTGCATAGCTCCAGACGAGCGCCTGCACAGCGTCGCCGTTTCGGGTGATCCATGATTCGGCGTCACCATTTTTCAGCTGCGTCGGGCCGAGTTGATTGAGGTATTTGTAGGCGAAGTAGGTCGCCTTCGGGATATTGTCGCGGGTGAGCAGGCCGAAGCCGCCGTGGAAGGCCGCGGGAGGCGGACCGTTCTCCTCGAACAGGTCGGAGTAGGTCCAGTAGCTCATGGCGGAGGCGAGGCCTTCGGTCTGCTTCAGCTTCTCAAGAACGAAGGCTGCGCTGGTGTAGGAGTCGTGCACGGGGTCGCGCGAGGAGTAGCTCGCACTCCACTCGGTGATATCGAGGGGAAGCGTGGGCCTGTAGGAAGCCTGAATCTGCTGATGGACTCGTTCGACGTCGCCGGAGATGGCGTCCGGCGAACTGGAGAGGACGAGATCGGCGTTGCCGTCGGCATCGAGAAAGCCGGAGCTGACGGCATAGGTGTGAGTGGAGACGAAGTCAACCGAACCGTGGACCTGGTGCAGGTGGGCGAGGAACTCGGGGACCCAGCTTGCGCCCGCGGTGGCGGGGCCGCCAACCTTGAAGTCGGGGTTGACGGACTTCACCGCGGAGGCTGTCGCGTCGTACAGCTTGAAGTAGGCGGCTTGGTCGGCGTTCGGCCAAAACCCCGGGTAATTGGGCTCGTTCCAGACCTCGAAGCGCCAGGTCTTCACCTCGGCGGCCCCGTAGCGATCCTGAAGGTGTCTGGTGAGCGCCTTGACGAGGTCGGCCCAGCGGTCCATGTCCTTGGGCGGGGTGACGTTTGCGTGCCAGTAGAAGATCTCCTGCTTGCCGCTGGCGAGGGCATTCGGCATGAAGCCGAACTCGACGAAGGGCTTGACGCCGATGTGCAGCAGGCTGTCGTAGAGTGCGTCGATGCGGGTGAAATCATACGAGGGGACGCCGTTGGTCTCGCGGTAGACGTTCATGTCGTCCGTGAGCAGGCCGTGAAAGCGAACAAAGTGGAAACCGATCTCCTGTTCGACGCGGGCCATCTGCTGGAGATTGGCAGGGCTGAGCAGGAGAGCGGCGTGGCCCGAGCCGACGCACTCCTGCCAGGCCATGTCGCGCGGACCTTGAATGTTGTTCAGGTCTGCGGAGATGACGCGTTGGGCCGGGGCAGGCGTCTGGCCGGGGGCCTGGGCGGAGAGCGATCCGGCGGCGTAGATGGGGACGATGCAGGCAAGGGCAAGACGAAAAAAAGTCACTTCACGATCTCCAGGGTTGCGACAGAGTGTGGCGGAAGGTCCAGTATCCCATCAGGCGCGAGCGGACCGAGCGAGGCGAAGCGCTCGGTGGCCTCGGGCACGGCGAAGGTGGTGCGGTAGATGATGGAGCTTGCGTGCACGGCAAAGGTGCCGAGTTTCAGTTTGAGCGAGGTGTCCTCGCCGGCGGAGGTGTTGATCGCGACCACGACGAGCTTGTCGCCCCGGGGGCTGACGAAGGCGGAGATCTTGACCTGATCGTTGCTGCTGGAGGCGTCCACGCGTCGATAGCCTGCGTGGATGGCGTAGGAGAATTGCTTCATCGCGAAGTAGGAGTCGGCGAATTTCCAACCGTCCTTGTTCTTCCAGTGCGCCGGGTCACGTGGATCTTCCACCTGCAGGAGGCCGCCGCCGCCTTCGCCGCTCGGCCATGTGTAGGGCCACTGAAGGTAAAGACTAACCTCCTCGACGGTAAGCGCATTGTGAATCATCAGTGCGGTATCGAAGCCGGTGGGCGTGTAGTACTCCGTCATGAACCGCAACCTGCCCTGGCTCTGATCCTTGACCGCCTGCATGGCGGGGATGAATGAGTCGGGATCGTTCTTATCGCCGCCAGTGTAAAGGTGATGCGTGACGGCGTAGATCTCGTCCGGGTTGAGTGCCTTCGCGAAAGCCGCCTCGTCGCCGTAGCCGATGCCGATGGTCTCCGGCCCGAGCAGGTGCGGCGGCGACGGCAAGTGCCGGAAGGACTTGTAGACGGCGTCGAGGGCTTCGGCGTACCCGGCGTTGCTCTCTCCCTTGTACGGGGCTTCGCTCGGGTTAAAGCGGCAGCTTTCGTAATCGGTGGTCTCGTCGGGCTCGTTCTGGATGGAGACGTAGGTGGGATCGATGCCGAGCGCGCGGTAGACACGAACAGAGTCCTGCCAATACTGAGCGAAGCGATCGTAGGCGTAGTGTCCGTTGACCCTGATCAGGGTGCCTCCATTCTTCTCGCTTGCGTTGGACTTGAGGTTCGACGGAGGAGACCAGGAACTCATGATGATCGTCATGCGCGAGGAACGCAGGGCGTTCGCGTGCTCCACGATGGCGAGCGTGTCGCGGGCGAACTCGGTCGACGGCGCGTAGCGGAAGCTGTTCTGCAGGCGGAGGAAGTCGGTGTGGAGCCCGTTGACGGGGCCGAAGAGGGCGTCGTAAATCTCGGCGCTGTGGGGGTGGTTGGCGAGGAAGCCCTGGAAGTAGGCCTCCGAAGCTCCGAAGCCGGCGATCTCCTGGTGGGTTCGGGCGGGGTCGACGGTTCCGGTGGCGGACCGGTGGTGGCCGGCCGCTATCGAGTGCAGCGCAGCAGGGGAGGGGACTGCCTGCGGTGCCTGCGTCGAAGCGGCGGCGAGCCCCGTGAGCGTGACCACGACGGCCGCGAGTCCTGTGGCACGCTGTACGAATGAGATGGGCATGGCTGCGATCCTCCAAGGCTTGAGCAAGTTAGACAGAAAGCGCTAACTGTAACGTAATGAGAAATTAGTTGCAAGTTCGATCTGGCGTGTGATTAATCGCTTTAACAAAGCTTGACAGAAATCCTCGTGTCCAGTTAGCGTTCTCTGCGACCACAAATGTGAACATCGCCCTCGCGCAGGCTCTCCGCTGTGCGTTCCCACAAAAGGCGCCATGACGCGAGGTCATTCGGTAACGTTTACTGTAACGCTGATCCTAAAACGCTTTGGCATCCCAGGAGTCGTTTTTCATGTGCTTTCATTTTGCCCTTGTTCGGAACAGAGTCCTCAGGCCCTGCAGTCTGTCTGTCGCCGCCGCGCTCTTGCTTCTGCTCCCGTCCGGCGCCGCGCGGCTTTTGGCGCAGGTTCCCGCAGTTGTCTTCTCGCAGGCCAACGGTGGCCAGGGCATCAGCAGCACGCCGGGCAAGTCCCCCGCCGACTACGGCGGAACCACGGGCCATCTGGCGGCCAACAGTCGCGGTGATGTCTTCGCCAACGTCTCTGCCAACGGTGGGGCGTATGCGATGGAGATTCAGGCCGGCACGGGCACGCAGATCGCGCTGCTCACGAATGAGGGTTCGCTCTACGGCGGCCATCCGATCACGGTCGATGGGAGCGGCAACGTCTATCTGGGAGACACCGG
>JBEKFF010000062.1:0-16018 GCA_050013455.1 Acidobacteriaceae bacterium
AAAAACTTTCAGATGCGGACCTCGCGTGTGAGCAACATGCGATCCATTTTTTCGCTGTTCTCGAGCGATCTCGCGATCGATCTGGGTACGGCCAATACTCTTGTCTTCGCTCATGGCAAGGGGATCATTGTGAATGAGCCGTCGATCATCGCGGTCAATCGCGTGACGGGCGAAGTTGAGGCTGTGGGCAAAGAGGCCAAGGAGATGCTTGGCCGAACGCCGGGCAACATCATCGCCATCAAGCCAATGAAGGACGGCGTGATTGCCGACTTCAAGCAGACCGAGAAGATGTTGAACTACTTCATCCAGAAGGCGCACAACCGGAAGATGATGGTTCACCCACGCATCGTGATCGGCGTGCCGAGCGAGATTACGCAGGTGGAGAAGCGAGCGGTCATGGACTCGGCGTATCGCGCCAAGGCGAGCGAAGTGCATCTTGTGGAGCAGGCCATGGTGGCGGCGATTGGTGCAGGTTTGCCGATCACGGAGCCGGGCGGCAACATGGTGGTCGATATCGGTGGCGGGACTACGGATATTGCGGTGATTTCGCTGGCGGGTATTGTGTACTCGCGGTCGGTGCGCATGGCCGGCAACCAGATGGACGAAGCCGTGATGACGTATCTGAAGCGCAAGTACAACCTGCTGATTGGCGAGCGGACGGCAGAGCAGATCAAGATCGATATTGGATCGGCGTATCCGCTGGATCGGCCGCTGTCGATGGAGATCAAGGGACGGAACCTGATTGAGGGCGTGCCGAAAACTATTACGATCGACGACACGGAGATTCGCGAGGCGCTGGCTGAATGCATAGCGACGATCATCAACGCGGTTCGCGTGGCGCTGGAGCGGACACCGCCGGAATTGTCGGCGGACATCTCGGATCGCGGGATCGTGCTGACGGGCGGGGGCGCGCTGATCAAGAATCTGGACAAGAGGATTCGCGAGGAGACGGGGCTTCCGGTGACGATTGCGGATGATCCGCTGGCGAGCGTGGTGCTCGGAACGGGAAAGATGTTGTCGGATTTCCGGCTGCTGCGGAAGATCTCGATCGATTAAGAGCAGGGGATAGAGTGTAGAGGATAGAGTGCAGAGAAGACGAAGGCCGCTCGGTTGAGCGGCCTTTTTGCGTGGGCGGGAGTTATTGCGGGGGAAGCTGGGTGCGGTCCCAGCCGCCGCCTAATACTTTGATGAGGAGGACGCTGGCGTCCATGCGGCGGCGCAGGATGTCGATGTCGTTGCGTTGGTTGATGAGTGCCGAGGTCTGGGCGGTGATGACCTGTAGATAGGTATCAACGCCGCCAACATAGCGGTTGTTGAAGATGCGTTCCGACTCCACGGCGGAGGCGGTGGCCTGACGCTGCTGCTCCTGTTCGTGGGAGAGAACTCGGAGGGCGACGAGGTTGTCTTCGACCTGCTGATAGGCGGTGAGGACGGTCTGGCGATAGCTGGCGGTGGTGCCGTCGTAGTTGGCGAGGGCTTCTTCGGAGAGGCCGCGGCGCCGGCCGCCGTCGTAAAACGTTTCGCCGATGGTGGGACCGAGCGCGTAGATGAAGCTGGAGGATTCGAAGAGCGACGTGATGCTGGTGCTCTCCTGGCCGGCGGTTGCGCCAATGTTGAGCGATGGGAAGTAGGCAGCGCGGGCGATGCCGATTTGCTCATTGGCTGAGGCAGTGCGGCGCTCGGCGGCGGCGATGTCAGGACGGCGCTCGAGGAGCTGTGATGGAAGCCCTGGAGGAATGACCGGGGGCACGTCAGAGAGCGGCAGCGGCGAAGGGGGCAGGCTGAAGGACGCTGGCGGCTTGCCGATGAGGATCGCGATGGCGTGCTCGTATTGGGAACGCGCGATGGCGACATCGGAGGCCTGCACCTGGGCATCCTGGAGCTGGGTTTCCGCCTGGGTGAGGTCGGACTTTACGGCAACGCCGCCGAGGTAGCGGTCGTTGGTGATGCGAACGGCTTCGGCATATTGCGCGACGGTGTCGTTGAGGAGTTTTTGCTGTGCGTCGGCGGCGCGCAGCTCGAAGTAATCCATGGCGACTTCTGCCTGGAGCGACAGGAGTGCGGTTTGGAGGTCGGCTGCGGTGGCTTGCGATTGCTCGCGGGCCGCCGTGACATTGCGGCGGACTGCGCCCCAGAGGTCGACTTCATAGCTCAGTTGCAGCGGCAGTTGGAGATCGCCTTCACCGTTGTTGGAGGCAGCGGTGAAGTACGGCTGGTTGGCGGAGTAGCGTTCGGCGCCCAGGAAAGGATTGAGGCCAACGGTGGGATACTTGTTGGCATTCTGCACGCGGAGGTTGCCGCGGGCGGCGCGCAGATTGGCCTCTGCGATCCGTAGCGTTTGATTGGCGCTGGCGACCTGTGGTTCGAGTGCGTTGAGCCCGTCGTCCTGGAAGAGGGTCCACCAGTCGCCGCGGGGGATGGTGTCCTGCGGCTTGGCGGTCTGCCAGTCGGCGTTCTCTTTGAAGGCGCTGGAGTCGGCGCTGGGGCTGAGCTCTTTGAAGGCGGGCGCGGTGGGAACCGAGGGTGCTTTGTATTTAGGGCCGACCATGCATCCTGCGAGCGCGAAGGTGGCCAGGAGGGTTGTGCTGAACGACGCGTATTGAAGCGACGATCGTGCCTTCATTGAATCACCGCCGGTTGGGTGGCGATGTTTACGGGCTGACCCTCGGCGAGCGAATCGGAAGGAGAGAGGATGACCTTGTCGTTCGCGGAGAGGCCGGTGGCGACCTCGACGGACTTGCCGTTGTCCTTGCCGATGGTGATGGGCTGCAGGTGCACGTGGCCATCACGCACGACGCCGACCTGGAGGCCCTGGGCGCGGAAGATGAGTGCGTCGGAAGGGATGGAAAGTTCACGGCTCTGGACTGGAATTTTGAAGTGGACGAAGACGTAGGCGCCGGGGAGGAGTTTTTCGTTGTGGTTGTTTACGTCGACCTCCACGTTCAGAGTTCGAGAGCTTGGATCGATGGAGCCGGAGTTGCGGGTGACGATTCCGGTGAAGACCTGGTCAGGATATTCATCGAGGGTAAGGGTTGCGGTATCGCCGTTGTGGATGTCGGGTGCGTAGACCTCGGGTACGGCAACGAAGACGCGCAGCTGGTTGACCGAGGCGATATGGAAGAGCTCCTTGGCTGTGTTGGTGGTGGTGGCAGAGCCCGCGTTGATGAGGTCGCCAATGTCGGTGTTGCGCTGGGTGACGATGCCACTGTAGGGAGCGTAGATCTTCTCGAAGGACTGGAGTTGCGAGAGGCGGCGGACGTTGGCTTCTGCGGCTTCTACGGCCGCACGTTTGGCTGCCGCGCCTGAAACGGCAACGTCGGTCTCCTGCTGGGAGACGGAGTTGAGCTTGAGGAGATTGGTATAGCGGTCGGAGGTGGTTTTCGCGAGGTTGAGATCGGCCTGCGCGCTCTTCAGATCGGCCTGGGCGACCTGGAGCTGCTCGTCGAGTTCGGGCGTTTCGATGGTGGCCATGAGCTCACCCTTGGTGACGTGCTTGCCGATGTCGACGAACCACTGCTTGAGGTAGCCGCTGGTGCGCGCGTAGATGGGTGTGTCGTCGAAGGCTTGGGTATTGCCGGGCAGCGCGATTTCAGAGGTTGCGCCGGCGACGATGGGAGAGACGACGTCCACGGTCGGGATTGCATCCAGCTTGGTCTGCTTGGCGAGATGACGCTCATCGGCTACACCACCGATGAAGCGATATGCGATGCCGGCAAGCAGGAGCAAGGCAATCACGATGAGGGTGATGAGGACGCCACTGGGCAGCCGCTGCGGTGCGGGAAGCGCATGGGCGGGATCGGGGTGAGGAGGGATCGGATGCTCCGATGGAGCGTAATCCGCAGAGGGTGTCGTCCTGTCGGTATTGATGTCGGTGTTGACGTCGGTGTTATGGATGGGCATGATCCTGATCTCCAGTGGGTGCCTGCGGGCTACCCGATCGCGACGGTTTCGTGCGGGGACGACACTGGCATGGTATCGGAAGGTCGCTCGCGGCCATGTAGCAGTGCGAAGACCGCGGGTACGAAAATGAGGGTGGCGACTGTCGCGAGCGAGAGTCCACCGATGACGGCACGACCGAGGGGAGCGTTCTGCTGGCCGCCATCGCCGAGGCCGAGCGCCATCGGAACCATGCCGATGATCATGGCGAGGGCTGTCATGCAGACGGGACGGAAGCGAGTGGTGCCGGCTTCGACAGCAGCGAGCAAGGCGTCGCCGGTGATGCGTAAACGATCTTTGGCGAACGAGACGACGAGGATGGAGTTTGCGGTAGCGACGCCCATGCACATGATCGAACCCATGAGAGCGGGAACGGAGAGCGTGGTGTGGGTGAGGAAGAGAAAGACGACGATGCCGGCGATCGCGGCGGGCAGAGCGGTGATGATGATGAACGGGTCAAGCCAGGATTGGAAGTTGACCACGATGAGCAGGTAGACGAGGACGATGGAGAAGACGAGGCCGAAGAGCAGGCTGATGTAGGAGGTCTGCATGGTTTCGACCTGGCCACTGATGCGAACGAAGTTGCCGCGGGCGAGCTGAGGGCGATTGCTATCGACGATGCGCTTAACTTGTTTTGCAACGGAACCGAGGTCGCGGTCCTGAACATTGGCGTAGATGTCGAGGGTGCGGCGCGTGTTGTAGTGGCTGATGATGGGCGGCTCGGTGGCGCGGGAGATGCCGGCGACGTCGGCGAGGATTTCGGGCGTCTTAGCGGTGGGGGACGCGAGGGGAATGTTTTCAAGGTCGCGAAGGGATTGGATCTGATACTGCGGCGTCTCCGCGATGATGCTGTAGAGGATGTGGTTCTTGTCGTTGAGGAACCATTGCGGCGTGAGCTGGGCTGAGCCGGAGAGAATATTGACGGCTGATCCGCCGATGTCGTTTTGCGTGTAGCCACCGTTGAGCGCCTTGGTCCGGTCGACGGTGACTTTGAGGACGGGGCCGTCGTCTGGCTGCTCGAGGCGCAGGTCGACGAGTCCCGGAACCTCGGCTAGCTGTTGCATCATCTTGGTGGCGACGGCGCGGTTGCCGGTGTCGTCGGCGCCTTCGATCTGGATATCGATGGGCGCGGGCAGGCCGAAGTTCAGGATCTGCGTGACGATGTCGGAGGGAAGGAAGTAGAACGTGGCGCCGGGGAATTCGCGGGGAAGGCGTTCGCGCAGGGTGCGGACGTAGTCAGCGGTGGGTGAGTGGTTTTCTTTCAGAGAGACAAGGATGTCGGCGTCGGCTGCACCGAAGAGACCACTGGTTGCATGCTGCGTGTTGAGGGTGGAATAGGGAAGGCCGATGTTGTCGAGGATGTTGTCCATCTGATTTTGCGGGACGGCGGAACGAATGGACTGCTCGACCAGATCGCAGAGGCGGGCGGTTTCCTCGATGCGGGTTCCGGTCTTGGCGCGGACGTGGAGGATGAAGGAACCATTGTCGCTGTTGGGAAAAAAGTTCTGACCCAGCAGCGGGATGAGCAGCATGCAGATGAGGCAGGCGAGCAGGAAGAGAGGGATGAACATCTTGCGCGCTTTGACGAGCTGGGTGAGGAGAGACTCGTACGCGGAGCGAACGGCTTCGAAGCCGCGTTCGAAGCCGCGCTGGAAACGGGCAAAGAAGTTTTGCGAGAGCGGGGCGTGATGGTCGACGGGCTTTAGGAGGTAGAGCGCCATCGTTGGTACTAGTGTTCTCGAGAGGATGTAGGAGGCGAGCATCGCGAAGACGACGGCCTCGGCGAGTGGCATGAAGAGATAGCCGGTGACGCCGGAGAGGAAGAACATTGGCAGAAAGACAATGCAGATGGAGAGCGTGGAAACCAGTGCAGGGACGGCGATTTGGGCGGCGCCCTCGAGGATCGCTTCGCGGAGCTGGTGGCCTTCTTCGAGATAGCGATTGGTATTTTCGATTTCAACCGTGGCGTCGTCGACGAGGATGCCTACGGCGAGTGCTAGGCCGCCGAGGGTCATGATGTTGATGGTCTGGCCGATGAGCGAGAGAACGATGATCGAGGCGAGGATCGAGAGGGGGATGGATACCGCGATGATGAGAGTTGAGCGCCAGGATCCGAGGAACAAAAGGATCATCAGGCCGGTGAGCGTGGCGGCGATGACGCCTTCGCGAATGACACCGTCGATGGAGGAGCGGACGAAGACGGACTGATCGCCGATGGGCGTGATCTTGAGCTCTTTGGGGACGGTGGCGGCGACGCGCGGCAGGAGATCTTTGATGCCCTGGACGACGCTGAGGGTGGAGGCGGAGCCAGACTTGAGGATGGTGATGAGGACGCCGCGATGTCCGTCCTGGCGAACGATGTTGGTCTGCGGAATGGCGCCGTCGGTAACGCTCGCGACGTCTTTCAGGTAGACGGTCGCACCGTTCACCTGCTTCAGCGGGAGATTTCCCAGGCCGGCGAGGGTGGAGGGAGTGCTGTTGAAGCGGACGTCGTATTCGGCAGGGCCGATCTTTGCGGTGCCGCCGGGCTGAACGATGTTTTGATTGCCGACGGCGGTCAGAACTTCGGACGGCGAAAGACCTTCGGCTTGGAGTTTCTTCGGGTCGAGGTTCACCATGATCGAGCGCTGTTTGCCACCGTAAACGGCCGGGACGACGGCGCCGGGAACGGTGACCAGTTGCGGTCGAATGATATTGAGGCCGTAGTCGTTTAATTGCTGCTCGTTGAGGCCTTTACCGGAGAGGCCGAGTTGGAGGATAGGAACGCTGGAGGCGGAGAAATTGATGATTTGCGGAGGAAGGATGCCGGGCGGAAGGTTCTTGAGCATCTCCTCGGCAGCGGCCGATACCTGTGCGTTGGCGGTGTCGAGCGAGGCGCCGGGCTGGAGGTAGATCTTGACGATATCCTCGCCATTGAGGCTGGTCGATTCAACATGCTGGATGTTATCGACCAGGGTGGTGAGGGACCGCTCGTAGGGGCCGGTGATGCGTCCTTCGACCTCTTCGGGGCTTAGACCGGTATACTGCCAGGCCACTGAGACGACCGGGATATTGATGTTGGGGAAGATATCGGTGGGGGTCCGCAGGATGAGCACCGGCGCAGCGATCAGGATCAGGATCGCAAGGACAACGAAGGTATACGGCCGGTTAAGTGCAAGCCGGACAATCCACATGAAGCGCTCCCTGAGGAAGAAAGATGACCCTTGTATGACTGTAAAGGACTAAGGAAAGACGCGGGGATTGGCCGATAGTCGCACAGCATGTGCGAAGAACGCAGAGGGGATTGCGCTGTATCCAAGCGTGCGGACGGAGGTGTCAACGTCCTCGGGTTCCGGGGAAGTGATTCGGGACACACGCATCGAAAACCTGCGGGTGGGAACTTGCGGTTGAACTGGGACACAATCATGATGGATTGGGGCAAGAGCCCATTCCTGCTGAGGCGACCGAAGTGCCCCTGAGCTCGACGATCCAATCGCCATGTATCGCGGGCGGCGACCCCGCTGCAGCAGCCGTGGAATTTCAACGATGCACAGAACGTGGGCGTGACCAAGGCACAGCTTGACGAGGTGCCTGCGGCCCAAGCTCATGACTACACCGCCGTCGTCCTCAGCCTTGCGCCGATCTTTGTGGGAGACCGGTATTGGGTCCGATGTGATGAAGCCGATCGCAGCCCCGATCGCAGGAGGAATGGTCCGCCATGTGTTTCTCAAGCGCTGAGCATATGCGTAAAACCTTTGGCGGTGATTCGCCTGTCGAGAAACTCTTCTAGCAGTTCCTGCTCGGTGAGGATTGCAACTGTTTCGTCTGAGAAATTCAGCACGAACGTCTCGTCGGTAAGGCGATCAATCGATTGAATCTGCAGAAATCTGTTAGCCATGAGATCCCTCCTGCGGACTTTGATGCATAGGGGCGCCGGTTCGATTGGGGGATCATCAGAATTAAATCGTGACTTACGTCGGGGGAAAAGTATAATGCAAAACCAGCTGCAATTTTTTGCACACATGTCCAGTGCAAACCAGAGCGTTGACGACGGCTCACATCACCAGCGGTCGCTTGATTGCTTCCCGATACGGATTCAACACATTGTCCCGCGAGATAGTTCCCTCCAACTTTCCTCGACTGGCATGATTCGAAATCGGAAGGAGTGGCCAACGGCCAAAGTGCGGCAACGCATTGGAGAGGGGTTGGTCGGGGAGGATGAGAGGTGTACGTTCAAGGCCAAGGCGTTCCTGAAGCAATGTGCTTTCACGAGGATCATCCCGATCCTTAATCTCAGAGACGAGTTGGGTGATTTGATCCCGGCTCGCAGCTTTGCGCTCCTTAGCTTCTTTGGCGACAAGTCGCTAGATAAGATCACGCCAGAAGAAGTGGAGCGCTACAAGACCTCACGCGCGGCGGAATACAAGACGGTGCGGGGGAAAGACAAAAAACGTATCCAAACCAAGCAGCGGCTGAGGCCAGCCACGGTTAACCGTGAACTAACGTGTTTGCGAGCAATGTTCAATCAAGCAATCAAGAGCGATGTTCCGCTGAGGAATCCGATCAGCAAGACAGCGGCGAAGGTGTTGCGTGAAGATAACGAACAGACCCGCGTTCTCAGCTATGACGAGCAAGAGAAATATCTGGCGAAGGCCACGCCGATGATGTGGGACGTGGCAATGATGATGCTGGAAACGGGGATGAGGCCGGAAGAGGTATTCAGGATTCAGTCCGCAAACGTGAGTCCGGCCGAAAACTATCTGTTCAACCCCTACGGGAAGACGAAGGCGGCAAAGCGTCGCATCAAGCTCACGGAGACGGCCAAGAGCATTCTGGTTAGGCGGAAGAAGGCTGCGGCGGAGCGAGAGTCACAGGACAAGGGCAGCGGCGCTTTCCTCTTTCCCTGCGAGACGGATGCCACAAGGCCACTTCCCGGCGTCCAGAGTCCCCACGCGCGGGCATTGCGTGAAAGCAAGGTAGTTTCGTTCCGGCCTTACGATTGTCGTCATACCTGGGCTACACGTGCCGCTCAAGCTGGAATTGACCTTGTAACGCTGGCGGCGATGCTAGGCCACTCCAAGATTAATATGGTTCTCCGCTATGCCCATCCGACTCAGGAGCATCAGGCGAAGGCGATGGATATGATGGAGCGGTATGTCAGTGAGCAGAAGATTGCTCATGCGGAGCGCGCAGCGTCCCAAATCTCGCACGCCATTCAGTAGGGGTGGAGCAGGGAAGGGAAAACAGAAAAAGCACGGCACTCGCTACATTTTCCGCTACAGTACCATTTTCTCGGGGTTTCAGATTCTCTGTAAGCTGTTGAAATAATTGGAGCACCGGGCGGGAATTGAACCCGCGAATACTGGTTTTGCAGACCAGCGCGTTAGCCACTTCGCCACCGGTGCTCATGATTCTGCCGCGCATACTGACGATACACGGCAGAACGTTCTGCGAGAACTATTGCGGTTGCGTTGTGGTGCGGAGGTATGGCTTCACTGTCTTGTAGCCGGGGAAGATCTTGTCGGCCTCTTCGTTGGAGACGGCGCCGGTGATGATGACGTCGTCTCCCTGCTTCCAGTTGGCCGGCGTTGCGACCTTGTGCTTGGCGGTGAGCTGGATGGAGTCGAGCACGCGGATCACTTCGTCGAAGTTGCGGCCGGTGGTCATGGGGTAAGCGATCTGAAGCTTGATGCGCTTGTCGGGACCGATGACGAACACGGTGCGAACAGGGGCATTGTTGGCGGGCGTGCGGCCTTCGCTGGTCTCGCCGGCATCGGCGGGGAGCATGTCGTAGAGCTTGGCGATGGCGAGGGTGGGGTCGCCGATCATGGGGTAGTTGACCTTGTGGCCACCGACGTCCTCGATGTCCTGCGCCCACTTGCTGTGGCTTTCGACGGGATCGACGGAGAGGCCAATGACCTTTGCGCCGCGCTGCGCGAACTGCTGTTCGAGGCCAGCCACGGCACCTAGTTCGGTGGTGCAGACGGGAGTGAAGTCCTTGGGGTGCGAGAAGAGAACGGCCCAGCCGTCTCCGATCCATTCATGGAAGTGGATTGTGCCCTGCGTCGTGTCGGCGGTGAAATCGGGGGCGATATCGTTGATGCGGAGTGACATTTTGTTTTCCGTCCTTCGGTTGATGTTCGCGACTGGTCTGAGGAGCAGGTTTGGTTGAGAGATGGTTCATGAAAGCAGAAAACCCACCCGGCTGAGCCTTGGGTGGGTCCTGATGTTCGTTTCTTGACGCTTTGCTATCGTCTCGATTCGCTCATCCGCTCACCCGTGTGGGGCCGCAGCAACAGCAGCAGCAACCACAGCGGCAGAGCATCGAGTTGGAGACGGTCAGGGTCATTGTCTTGAGTGCTTCTAATCTTAGTACCGCCGCGGGCGCCTTGCGCCAGCGTGGAAGCAGTTTCGCTCCCCTTGCGGTTATTCCTACGTTACGGCGGGGCGATTGGGATGTCAAGATGACGCGCACCGAGGCGCCGGGGCGTGGGTCCTTACGATTGGCCGCGGGTAGCATGGAGACATGATTCGTACACTCAACTACTCGGTGGTAGACGTCTTCGCAAAGCGGCCGTTGGAAGGCAATGCGCTCGCTGTGTTTCATGATGCGCGCGGCTTGTCGGATGAGGAGATGCAGAGTCTCGCGCGCGAGACAAATCTTTCGGAGACTACGTTCGTTCTTCCTGATGATGCAGAGACGGAGCAGCGAGAGGGCGTTCGTGTACGTATCTTCACGACGCAGGAAGAGCTGCCGTTCGCGGGACATCCGACGCTGGGTACGGCCACGTGGCTGCACTTGAACCATCCGACGCTGCGTGGAGCAGAGACGATCACGCTGAGGCTGAATGTGGGGCGGATCACCGTACGTTTCCATGCGCAGAGTGAGGGCGTGGCGGGCGTGCGAGCGACCATGGTGCAAAAGGATCCTGTGTTTGGCGCGACGCATGATCGCGCAGAGGTTGCGCGCGCGATTGGATTGAACGCCGAGGATCTTTCGGTTGAGCATGCGCCGCAGACGGTGTCGACGGGTGTGCCGTTCTGCATTGTGTTGTTGCGATCGCTGGAAGCTTCGCAACGATTGCAGTTGGTGCAGCATGAGGCGCAGGCATGGACAGCGACGAATGATGCGCAATTTTTTTATTGCATTGCGCCGCTGGCTGCTCAGGCAGCGGGCGCGGCAGATTGGCATGCGCGCATGCAGTTTTATTCGGGAGAGGATCCAGCTACGGGATCGGCGGCGGGCTGCTGCATTGCGTGGCTGGTGAAGGCGGGACTGGCTGCATCGGGGCGTGAAGTATTGATTGAGCAGGGGATCGAGATTGAACGGCCGAGTCGAATTGGGGTGCGGGCGACGCTTGAGGGCGAGAGGGTTCATTCGGTTGAAGTTTCGGGACGCACCATTTCTGTGGCAGAAGGACGGTTTTTCCTGCCCTGAAAACGGAAGTTTTCCACAAGGGGGGAATCGCAAACGCCAACAGGGACAAGCAATGCGTCGCGGCGGTGGAAGCGCCACTCCAAAGTAGCTGGATTTTCGCCAAAAATTCACTGTTGCCACGGGGGGTGCGGCTCCGTATGCTCAGCAAATCGTCAACGAACCAATTGATTCGAGGACGCAAGTTTTCGCCTGATTTACCGACAATCTGTGTGATAGCAAAGGCGCCAACGGGTGTTCTCTGCGCTGCGATGAAACCTTAGCAAGGCCGCGCGCTGGAGAGAATCCCGAGGGTTTCCTGGCTATCGCGAGCTACGAACCAGTTCATGGGGGAATCCCACGTTGAGCTGTAACGGGGCACTGCTTACACGATGAACGTGAGGCGGTGGGGAGGCCTTTTGCGCCTTTTCCACCGCAATCCACACCGTCCACAGCAGAATGCACGGTCAGCGCTTCGGCGCGATCGAGTGGGCCTTTTTGCAGTGAAAACGGCTGTCTCGCAGCAACTGAAACGCTCAACCTGAGCGAAGGATGGGATGCGCCTGGAAGGGCGCAAACGATCCCGCTCGGCTCCCAGCAACGGAAGCGCTGCGTCCTGCAAGTCATTGATTTGATTTGACGAACGCCGTGTAACTTGAACTTAGTCAACCTAAAAAGCCGGGGACCACCGGCATGGAGAGAAACGATGAGACCTCGCAAGACGATTTTGTGTGTGGAAGATAACGAGCAGGTGCTTTCGGTTAGGAAGTTTTTACTGGAGACGCGGGGATATCGGGTGCTGGCGATGAGTACGGCGGCGGAGGCTTTGGAGCATCTGCAGGCGGCGGCGCAGGGGTCGATTGACCTGTTGATGGCGGATTTGATTATGCCGCAGATGGATGGTAACGAGCTGATTCGAAAGGCGAAGCAGGTTCATCCGGGGTTGCCGACACTGCTTGTTTCGGGGACGGTGACGAGCTTTGACCGGGCGGCTGCGGCGGACGCGTTTCTGCCCAAGGGGGCGTGCACGCCGGCCGAGGTGCTGGACAGGATTCGGATCCTGGTGGCGCGGAAGCGGGGGCCGAAGAAGCAGGTGCAGTCGGTTAGCGTGGAAGAGGCTCCGGCGCAGGTTGCGATGGCGAGTTAAGCCCAAAACTGGTGAATTTGATGTAGGACTGAGCCCGGTTTCGGGTACTCACAGACATATTGAGCCTGGTTTCGGGACGCGCATGGTGGATTTCGGGGCTTGGGGGGTTGAGTCATTTGACCCACCCCGGCCCCCGAGCGGTCCTTGAATCAGCAATACAGGGGTCTCTCCACTGCGCTGCGCTCCGGTCGAGATGACGGAGTTAGGGGGCGCTTCGGTCGAGATGACGGGGTTTGGTTGGTAGTTGGTTAGGCTTCGACGAGGCCGTAGCGGCGTTGCCATTGTTGCTTGAGGCGGGACCAGACCGCGTCGATTTCGGGGCGGGGCATGGTGGGGTCTTCCTGTTCGGCGAAGTGGGCTGCTTCCTGGCGGGCTAGCTCGAGGAGGTCGCGGTCGCGGGCCAGGTTGGCTACGCGGAATTCCGGGAGGCCGGCTTGTTTGGTGCCGAAGAATTCGCCGGGGCCTCGTTGCTGGAGGTCTAGTTCGGCTAGTGCGAAGCCGTCTTGCGTTTGGACCATGGCGTTGAGGCGGAGGTCGGCTTCGGGGGTTACAGTGGCGGCGGTGACGAGGATGCAGAAGCTTTTGGCGGCGCCGCGGCCTACGCGGCCTCGGAGTTGGTGGAGTTGCGCTAGGCCGAAGCGGTCGGCGTGTTCGATGACCATGACCGTGGCGTTGGGGACGTCGACGCCTACTTCGATGACGGTGGTGGAGACGAGGACGTCGAGCTCGTTGCGTTTGAAGCGGGCCATGGTGACTTCTTTGTCGTCGGCGGACATGCGGCCGTGGAGGAGGCCGAGGCGGAGACCCGCGAGTGGGCCTTGTTGGAGGTCGTGGTGCATGTCGGTGGCGGAGCGGAGTTTGGTGGTGGAGACTCGTTTGGTCTTTGCAGTTTTCGGTGAAGGGCGTTCGGCGTTCGAAGAGCCAGGGCTAAAGCCCTTTTTCGCAGCGGGTTTGGACAGGGGGCTGAAGCCCCCTTCTAATCCCAAAGACGCGGACGCGATCGTGTCGTCAGTCTTTGCGAAGTCCAGTTCGGGTTGGTCGTCGGTGGCGCCTTCGATGATCGGGTAGACGATGTAGGCCTGGCGGCCGGCCGCTACTTGCTTGCGGATGAAATCCCAGACTTCAGACGAGCGCTCTTCGGGCATGCGGCGGGTTTGGATGGGGGTGCGGCCCGGGGGGAGCTCGTCGATGACGGAGGCTTCGAGGTCGCCGTAGAGGGTGAGGGCGAGGGTGCGGGGGATGGGGGTTGCCGTCATCACTAATACGTCTGGCTCCGACTGCGCGTCGGGCGGGAGGCTTCGGTCCTGCGCGGACGGCGAGGGGCTTCGCGTGGCGGGGTTGGGATTGTGGGGCGAGCTTAATACAGGGGTCTCTCCGCTACGGCCTTCGGCCTCCGGTCGAGATGACGAAGTTTGGGTGGTGTCCTCCGGTCGAGATGAGTCCTGCGTGGACGGCGAGGGGCTTCGCCTGCCTGAAACGCTCGAGCTTGCTTGCTGCTGCGAGCGGGCTGGCAGGTCCTTCGGCTCGCTGCGCTCGCTCAGGATGACAGATTTCTGTAAGGCCGGAGAGTTGCTTCGCGTGGAGGTGTTGGATTGGTTCACTCCCACCCATCCCGACGATGGAGCCGTCGGTATGGATGGGGCACCCATCGGTTGAGGTGATTCAGAGAGGCGTTGGGTGGCTGCGCCGGTGTTGGGTTTGCGCATTAGCTGGAAGCGTTGTTGGACGCCGAAGCGGTGTTGCTCGTCGACGATGACCAGGCCCAGGTTGGCGAAGTCTACTTTTTCTTCTACCAGGGCGTGGGTGCCGATGGCGAGATCGATTTCGCCGCGGAAGATGCGGTTGCGGGTGTCGCGCTTTGTCTTGTCGTCGAGCGAGCCGGTGAGGAGGCCGATGCGGTAGGGGCGCTTCGTGCGCGGTGAAATCTTTTCGGAGAGAAGCTTGCGCGCGGAGAGATAGTGCTGCGTCGCGAGGATTTCTGTTGGCGCCATGAGGGCTACTTGATAGCCGTTTTCGATGGCTACTAATGCGGCTTGGAAGGCGACGATGGTCTTTCCTGAACCTACATCGCCCTGAAGTAAACGCCGCATGGGTTGGGTGCGGCGCATGTCCGTGACGATTTCGCCGAGGACACGTTTTTGCGCGGCGGTGGGCTTGAAGGGGAGGATTTGTTTGAGGGCTTCGCGGACCTGGTCGTTGGTGACGAAGGCCGTGCCCTGGCGGTTGCGGAGCTTGCGGCGTTTTAGTTCGAGGCCTAGCTCGAGGTAGAAGAACTCTTCGAAGATGAGGCGGCGGTGGGCGGGGGTGCGGGCCGACATAAGCTCGGTCATGGAGGTGCCGGCGGGGGGGAAGTGGAGGTCGCGGAGGGCGGCCATGCGGGTGGGGAAGTTGAGGCGGTTGCGGAGACTTGTGGGGAGGGTCTCGTCCGACTGCGCGTCGAGCGAGGGGCTTCGCGTGGGGGTGCGGGCCTCGTTCACTCCCACCCATGGCGACGATGGAGCCGTCGCCATGAATGGGGCACCCGGAGTTTGTGGGGATGGAGGGGAGGGTGCGTAGGAGTCGGATTCGGCGAGGTCTTTGAAGATGGTCCAGAGGATGCGGCGGGTCCAGCGGGAGGTTAGTTTGCTGCCCCAGGGAGTTTTGCCGCCGAGGGATTCGTAGACGGGGACGATGCGGCCCATTTCGAGCAGGATGAACTCGGCGTCTTCGCCGGTGGCGGTGCTGTCGGGGAGGATCTCGAAGGTGGGCTGGATCATTTTGAAGCGCGTGGAGCCGGGGATGGCGCCGAGGGCGTTGCCGCTGCGGCTTCCTTCTAACTTGCCGTAGAGAGCGATTTTTTGGCCGGCGTGGAACTTGTCCTTTAGATAGGTGCCGTGGAACCACATGCACTTGATGGTTTCGAGTATGGGGGTGGGGGTTAAAACCCCCTCTATTCTTTTGCTCCCTATGAGACCCGAGGCTGAAGCCTCGGGGTACCGGATTTGTGGTGGCGCGGAGGGGCTCGAGGCGAATGAGGATCGTGGCGCGGGGTTGCGAGAGGAGAACGCGGGCGGTGGCGCGAGGAGACCTTGCATGGCTGCGTTGCTGTTGGGGTCGGGGGGGGTGATGCCTACGGTCATTTCGAAGATGGGGCCGGAGCGGGTGCGGAGGAGGGCGGTGCCGCGGACTTCGCCGATGAGGGAGGCCATGTCGCCGGGGTTGTAGAGGGAGAGGGGCTTGGGGTGGAGGCGGTCTTCGTAGCGGAAGGGGAGGTGGTAGAGGAGGTCTTCGATGGTGTGGATGCCGCGTTCGGCTAGGCCGGCGGCGATGCGGTCGCCGATGCGCTTGACGAATTTTACGGGCGTGGAGAGATGGAGCGGCACGGGTTTGATGGTAGCAGCGGAGAGTCTGCGAAAGCGGTTGGGGAAGGGCAAGAGCAGACGCAGGTTCGTGGAGGGAAAGACAGAAAGGAGGGGAAGGGCAAGAACGGGAGACAGCAGGTTCGCTCGCTGCGCTCGGAATGACAATTTCTTTTAGAAATTGTCAAAGAAAGGCAAAGGCAA
>JBEKFF010000063.1:0-15878 GCA_050013455.1 Acidobacteriaceae bacterium
GTCTCGGTGGAGGCGCGGCTTCGAGCAGTGCGGGGAGTGGAAATACCGATCTCGACTTCGCCTCGGTTCAGCGCGACAACGCGGAGATGGAACGGCGCGCGCAGGAGGTCATCGATCGCTGCTGGCAACGCGGCGAGAGCAATCCCATCGCGTTCATCCACGACGTTGGCGCCGGCGGTCTATCGAACGCGTTTCCCGAGCTGGTCAAGGACGGCGGTTGCGGTGGAAGCTTCGATCTGAAGGCGGTTCCTCGAGGTGAAGAGGGACTGAGCCCACTCGAGACCTGGTGCAATGAGGCGCAGGAACGCTACGTGCTGGCGATCGCGCCGGAATATCTGCAGGATTTTGAAGCCATCTGCCGGCGCGAGCGCTGTCCTTTCGCCGTCGTCGGAACCGCCGAGAAGCGGCCGCAGCTTATGTTGAGCAATGATGCGGGAAGAGAGGGCAGTGCAATCGACCTTCCGCTACAGATACTCTTCGGAAAACCACCAAAGATGGAGCGGAACTTTACCCGGTCGAGCATCGAAACCAAGCCGCTCGATTTGCAAGGTGTCACCGTTGCGGATGCGGTTGAACGATTGCTTCGGCTGCCAACGATTGCATCGAAGTCTTTTTTGATCACGATTGGCGATCGCAGCATCACGGGCCTGGTTGTGCAGGATCAGATGGTTGGCCCATGGCAGGTTCCGGTTGCGGATTGCGCAGTCACCCTGCGCTCCTACGACTCGGTTTGTGGCGAGGCGATGGCGATCGGAGAGCGAACGCCGCTGGCGGTCATCGACGCCGCGGCCTCTGCCCGCATGGCTGTCGGTGAAGTGATCACTAACATGGCAGGCGCTTCGATAGAAAAAATCGGCGACATCAAACTGTCCGCCAACTGGATGGCTGCTGCCGGTGAGGGCCAGGAAGATCAGAAGCTGTTCGACGCAGTGCACGCCGTGGGCATGGAGTTCTGCCCGGCACTCGGGATGTCGATTCCTGTGGGCAAGGATTCGATGTCCATGAAGACCAAGTGGCGCGAAGGCCCTGATGCCAAGATGGTGGTGTCGCCGCTGTCGCTGATCGCCTCGGGATTTGCTCCGGTGAGCGATGTGCGCAAGACCCTCACGCCACAGCTTGCCGAAGGGGATGCATCGCTCGTCCTCATGGATCTGGGCGGGGGCAAGAACAGGCTGGGCGGCTCTTGCCTCGCACAGGTCTATGGACAGGTTGGCGACGAAGCGCCGGACGCTCCTTCGCCTGAAAAACTGAAGGCATTCTTCGATGGGATACAGCAGCTCAATCGCGAAGGAAAGCTGTTGGCGTATCACGATCGCAGCGATGGCGGACTGTTTGTCACGCTTCTGGAGATGGCGTTCGCAGGAAATGTCGGACTCGATATCACGCTGCCCGCGGCAGGTCTGAATGAGCTGTTCAGTGAAGAGCTCGGCGCTGTGGTACAGGTTGCAACGAAAGATTTGGATGATGTGGTCGCGCGCCTGAATGCATCGGGTCTCACAACGCAAGTAGTTGGGCATGGCATTGAGGGCAATGAAATTATCATTCGCCGCGGTGCAGAGATCGTCTACCAGAACAAGCGCACGGCTCTGCACAAGATGTGGGCGGAGACCAGCTTTCACATCCAGACTCTCCGCGATAATCCTGAGAGCGCGAAGCAGGAGTTCGCGCTGTTGAACGATGCTGCGCGACCAGGGCTTTCGGTGACCGTACCATTCGACCTTGCAGAGCGGGTCAATGCACCGTTCGTCCATGCGGCCCACCCGCGCGTGGCGATCTTGCGTGAGCAAGGCGTCAATGGCCAGGTGGAGATGGCCGCCGCTTTCGATCGCGCAGGCTTTACGGCGGTAGATGTTCATATGAGCGATCTTCTGGCCGGCCGCGCGCGTCTTGCGGACTTCCAGGGACTGGCCGCATGCGGGGGCTTCTCTTACGGTGACGTATTGGGCGCGGGCAGTGGATGGGCGAAGACGATCCTGTTCAACGACCAGTTGAAGGAGATGTTCACTCAGTTCTTCGAGCGCTCGGATAGTTTCTCCCTGGGAGTTTGCAATGGTTGCCAGATGATGGCGCAACTGCGCGATATCATCCCCGGCACGGCTGCATGGCCGAGCTTCGGGCGCAACGTTTCAGCGCGGTTCGAGGCTCGCCTCTGCATGGTCGCCGTGCAGGAATCGCCGTCCTTGTTCTTCGATGGCATGAGTGGCGCGCACATTCCCATCGTCGTTGCGCATGGAGAAGGCCACGTAAGCGACGTTCGCCCGGATGCCATGATCGGTTTGCGCTACATTGATACCTACGGCAAAGTGACGGAGCATTATCCGCTCAATCCAAGCGGATCGGCGCAGGGCGTTGCTGGGCTAACCAGTGCAGACGGTCGTGCGCTCATCATGATGCCGCATCCTGAGCGCATCTTTCTCGGAGTGCAGCACACTTGGACGCGCGCACTCAAAGACAGTCCGTGGCAAAGAATGTTTGACAGCGCACGAAAGTGGGTTGGATAAGAAGCGATTCACAGAAATAAGAGGTGGCTGGATTGAGTTCGAAGGTAGATTACAAATCCGCAGGCGTGGATATCGAGGCGGGGAATGAGGCGGTGCGGCGCATCAAGTCGCATGTCGCTAAGACCCATTCTGCGGCCGTCCTGACCGGCCTCGGATCGTTTGGAACACTCTTCTCTCTGGGCGATGCATTGAAGGGTCTTAAAGACCCGGTGATGGTGCAGAGTACCGACGGCGTCGGAACCAAGAGCAAGGTTACGGTCATGGCTGGCCGGTATGAAGCGCTGGGCCATGATCTCGTTGCGGCCGTTGCGGGCGATATTGTGGTGATGGGTGCGACGCCGCTCACGTTCCTGGACTACCTCGGATTCCATAAAATTGAACCCGAAATCGTAGAAGCTCTGGTGCGTGGAATGAGTGCTGCGTGCGTGGAAGCCGGAATCGCCCTGGTTGGTGGTGAGACGGCCGAGATGCCCGCGGTCTACGCTGAAGGCGACCTGGATGTGGTGGGATTTGTCACAGGCGTTGTGGATCGCGAACGCTTGCTGACGGGTGCAAATATTGTTGCGGGCGACGTTTTGTATGCAATCAATTCAAGCGGGCTGCATACCAATGGCTTTTCCCTGGCACGCAAGCTGATCTTTGAGATTGGCGCGTATGCGATTGATGCGCAACCCCAAGAGTTAGAAGGGAAGTCCATTGCCGATGTTCTGCTGGCCCCGCATGCAAACTATGTTGCCGCGGTAAAACGAATCCTGGACGCTGGAATTCCGGTGAAAGGCATGGCGCACATCACGGGCGGCGGCCTGGTGGAAAATGTGCCTCGAGTTCTTCCAGACGGGTTGGGTGCCATCATTGATCCTGCGACCTGGACGCCGCAGCCGATCTTTTCGCTGATGCAACGCCTCGGAAACATCGACGATCACGAGATGCACCGCACGTTCAATATGGGTGTCGGCCTGGTCTTGATCGCTCCGCCCGGCTTGCAGGATGATTTGGCTGCGGCCATTGCGGGGTTCCCTCAGTTCAAGGTATGGGAGCTCGGCCGAGTCGAAGGCAATGCATCCGGCGTCCGTTTCGGCGAGGTCAATTGAAATGGAACGACAGATGCTGCTCGATGCGATTCCACATTGTCTAACCTCTACAGATTTGCCGCTCGCCGCGAAGTATCCCGGCAAGGTCCGCGATACCTACGAGATCGGCGACGGGCGTTTACTGCTGGTCACTACCGATCGACAGAGCGGATTCGATCGCCTGCTCGGTGCGATTCCCTACAAGGGCCAGGTATTGAACCGGACCTCGCTGTACTGGTTCGAGCAGACTCGCGACATAGTTGCCAACCACGTGCTCCTTAGCCCACATGCGAACGCCCTGATCGCCCGCAAGTGCCAGGTCTTGCCGATCGAATTTGTGGTGCGGGGGTACATGACGGGATCGACCGATACGTCGATCTGGACGCAGTATCAAAAGGGCGTGAGAACGTATTGCGGCCATGCTCTTCCAGAGGGCATGAAGAAAAATGAGGCGCTGCCCAGCAATATCGTCACGCCGACGACGAAAGAAAAAACGCATGATCGCCCAATCACCGCTAAGGAGATTGTCGCGGAAGGTTGGCTGACGCCTGAGCAGTGGGACATTACCTCGACGAAAGCCCTTGAGTTATTCGCGTTCGGCCAGAAGCGGTCTGCCGAGCGCGGCCTGATTCTCGCTGACACGAAGTATGAGTTCGGCGTAACAGCAGACGGAGAAATCCTGTTGATCGATGAGATCCATACGCCGGATTCGAGTCGATACTGGTTGGCCGATAGCTACTCGGAGCGCCTGGCCGCGGGACAGGAACCGAACATGATCGACAAGGAATTCTTCCGACTGTGGTTCCGTGATCGCTGCGACCCCTACAAGGACGAGGTGCTCCCCGTGCCTCCGGATGAGTTAATTGCTGAACTCGCTGCGCGGTATATCCAGCTATTTGAAAAGATTACCGGGATAACGTTTGCGCCAGACTTGAGGCCGCTGGAAGCAAGTATTCTCGCGAGCCTGGAGCAATGAGCGAGACCGTTCTCATCGTCGGCTCAGGTGCGCGCGAACATGCGATTGCCCTCGCGCTCGCCCGGTCGGCTCAGCAGCCCGAGCTGCTATGTTTCAGCAATGCTCTCAACCCAGGCATTGCCTCGCTCTGCTTGGAATACGGCATCGGACGCATCACCGATCCAGCAGCCGTAGCCTCTTTCGCTCGCGAGCATAACGCTACGCTTGGTGTCATTGGTCCCGAGGCCCCACTTGCGGCCGGAGTCGCGGATGCTCTCTTGGCGGCCGGCGTCCCGGTAGTCGGCCCAACTGAGGGCCTCGCGCGGATTGAGTCGAGCAAAGGCTTTGCGCGAGATCTTCTGGCGAAGTACAAAATTCCCGGCAACCCATTCTTCCAACGTTTTACCTCGATGGATGGGCTCGAGGAAGTGCTGGGCCGCTATGCAAATCGTCACGTGATCA
Organism: Acidobacteriaceae bacterium; assembly: GCA_050013455.1. Classification (GTDB taxonomy): domain Bacteria; phylum Acidobacteriota; class Terriglobia; order Terriglobales; family Acidobacteriaceae; genus Granulicella. The sequence continues at coordinate 4,989 of JBEKFF010000063.1, forward strand.
AAGATGATGGGCTCGCCGGTGGCAAGGGAGTCAAAGTGTGTGGAGACCATCTTCTGTCCATGGACGATAGCGTGGCCTTCTGCAGGAGCTTGGTAGAGCAGGGGCATCCGTTTGTTGTAGAAGAGAAGGTGGAAGGAGAAGAGTTCTCGCTGATGAGTTTTTGCGATGGCGGGACGCTCAAACACATGCCTGCAGTACAGGATCACAAGCGTGCGTATAACGGGGATAAAGGGCCGAACACGGGTGGAATGGGCACATACACAGATGCCGACCACAAATTACCGTTCTTGACGGACAAGGACATTGCAGAGGCGCAGGGGATGAATCAGCTGGTTGCGGCTGCGTTAGCGCAAGAGTGCGGTGCGCCGTATCAGGGCATCCTGTACGGCGGATTCATGGCAACGCGCGACGGTGTAAAGCTCATTGAGTACAACGCACGCTTCGGCGATCCCGAATCGCTCAACCTCCTAACTCTTTTGCGGACGGACTTGGTCGAGATTTGCCGTGCGATTGTAAGCGGGACACTCGCCGAGGTCGATGTGCGCTTCTCTGCCGAGGCCAGCGTCTGCAAATACGTGGTCCCCGAGGGCTACCCGGACACTCCGCGCAAGGGCGACGAAATTCAGTTGCCCGAAGAGCTACCCGCGAATGCGACGATTTTTCTGAGTGCAGTGGATGTACAGCAAGGCAAATTAGTCGCCACTGGATCGCGCACGGTTGCGGTGGTTGGAATTGGCAAGACCCTCGGTGAGGCGGAAGCTGTTTGCGAACAGGTCGTGCATCAGATTCCGGGCCCATTCTTTCATCGCACCGACATCGGTACCGATTCGGTGATCTCTCGCCGCGTGGATCATATGAAGAGGCTGCGAATCGCATGAGTTTAAAGGTCGGCGCACTTGGGTCAACTCGGGGAACAGCATTGCAAGGAATTTTGGACGCAATCGCGGCGGGATCTCTGGATGCTGACCTCGTATTGGTCGTCTCGGATAAACGGAATGCGCCCATCCTTGAGCGGGCTGGCAGGTACGGAGTTCCCACGCTGTTTCTCGATCCTGCAGGTTTGAAGCGTGACGAATACGACAGACAGGTGACCGACTCGTTACATGAGGCGGGTGCGGAGTTGGTGCTCATGATTGGCTACATGCGCATTGTTTCGGCAAGTTTTGTAGAAGAATGGAAGGGACGTTTACTAAATGTGCATCCCTCTTTATTGCCGGCTTTCGGCGGATTGATGAATCAGAAGGTGCATGAAGCCGTCCTGGCTGCGGGTGTAAGCGAGACCGGTTGCACAATTCATCAGGTGACGGAGGAAGTGGACGGCGGTCCGATCGTGTTACAGAAACGCTGTTCCGTGTTGCCAGGCGATACGCCAGAGTTGTTGAAGGATCGCGTACAGGCTTTAGAGCAGGTTGCATTCGTTGAAGTCTTGCAGGGGTGGAGGTCGTGATGCCAAAGGCAGGGAAGCCCGTCGTAGGGATCATCATGGGGTCGAAGTCTGATTGGCCCACCATGGAAGCGGCGGCCAAGGTGCTTGATGAGTTTGGGATCGCGTATGAAGTTGAAGTTGTTTCCGCCCATCGAACCCCGGACAAGATGATGACATATGCGGCCAGCGCGAAGGACCGGGGTTTGCGCATCATCATTGCAGGCGCAGGCGGCGCAGCGCATCTACCGGGAATGGTGGCGTCGAAGACAAGCCTGCCCGTCCTGGGCGTGCCGGTGAAGAGCCGCGCGCTCGATGGGCTCGACTCACTTCTTTCGATCGCGCAAATGCCTGCCGGGATTCCCGTGGCGACGTTCGCGATTGGGGAAGCGGGCGCCAAAAATGCTGGCCTGTTCGCTGCGTCGATCCTTGGACTAAGCGATGAAGGGATTGCGCAGAAGCTGGAAAAGTTTCGCAGTACACAGACGAAGACTGTGTTGAAGGGGCCCGATCCAAGGAAATGAACACTCGAGTGAGACCAAGAATCGGGATACTGGGCGCTGGTCAACTCGCGCTAATGCTGGCGCAAGCTGCCAAGGCGTTGGATGTTGAAGTGATTTGTGCAGGGCAGCCGGGGGACTGCGCAGAGCAGGTTGCCGAGGTCATCCCGGTTGACCTGGACGATGCTGCCGCCGTTGCTGGATTCGCGGCGGGCGTGGATGTTGTGACGATCGAAAGTGAAAACATCCACGCGGTTGTTCTGCAGGGCTTGAACCTGTATCCCAATGCGCGTGCTGTGGGGATAGCGCAGGATCGTTTATTGGAGAAGCAATTCTTTCATGAATGTGGCATCGGTACAGCGCCCTTCGCGCCAGTCGACAGCCTGGAAGATCTTAAGCACGCAATAGAGATTACTGGTCTGCCAGCGATTCTCAAGACGCGGCGAATGGGGTATGACGGCAAGGGGCAGGCGCGCCTGCGCAGCTCCGACGATGCAACCGAGGCCTGGTCGGAGGTTGGAGGAGTGCCCTGCATCCTTGAAGGGATGGTGAAGTTCGACGCAGAGGTATCGCTCATCGCTGTGCGCAGCCGGACCGGACAGGTGGTGTTTTATCCCCTGATCGAAAACCACCATCGTGAAGGAATTCTTCGCACGTCGATCGCGCCGTTCGTGAATCGGAAGCTACAACGTCAAGCGGAAAGCTATCTAGACGTATTGCTTGAGAAGCTCCAGTATGTTGGCGTACTCGCGGTGGAGTTGTTTGTCGTGGACGGTACCTTGCTGGCCAACGAGATGGCGCCGCGTGTTCACAACTCGGGTCACTGGACGATTGAAGGCTCAGAGACCTCGCAGTTTGAAAATCATCTGCGAGCAATCGTCGGCGCGGACCTCGGCAACACGGAGAGTCGCCCGACGGTCATGCTTAACTGCATCGGTTCGATGCCGAGCGAAAGCGAGACGTCGAAGTTCCCAGAGCTATTCCGCCACGATTATGGCAAGGAGGCGCGGCCAGGACGCAAGGTTGGACATTTGACCTTTCCTGCGTCCGCGCACGCAGCGATTGCCGAGTGGCAAAAGCGCCTGCAGGGCTAATACCCCCAGCTACCAGCCGCCGCCAAGCGCGTTATAGAGCTGCACCAGAGACAGCGCCTCCGCCTGTTGCGCTGCCTCGAGCGTAAGCTGCGATGTGTACAGATTGGTATCCGTTGTCAGCACTTCCAGGTAGCTGGTGGATCCGCTGTTGTACCGAATCCGCGCGAGGCGCACGGCATCTGCGGAGGCTGCCGTCTGTTTCTCCTGTTGCTCGCGGTACTCGCGTGTCTTGTTGTAGGCGACCAACGCGTTCGAGACATCGCGTAGCGCGCCGGCAATGGTCTGCTGATACGTGTCGAGCAGTTCTTTGTCGGTAGCCTGAGCCAGGTGATAATTGGCGCGAATCTTGCCCGCGTCGAAGATGGGCTGCGTGAGGTTACCGGCTGCATAGTAGTAGACATTCACAGGGTTCACCAGTCCCTTCAACTGACTGCCGGAAGTGCCACCCGTACCCGTCAGCGCGAGTTGAGGGAAGTACTGCGCACGCGCAACCCCGATGTTGGCATTGGCCTGGATCAGCAGTTCTTCCGCGCGTCGAACGTCGGGACGGCGCTCCAGCAGATCGGAGGGTAGTCCCGCGGGAACATCTGCGGGATGCGGCGCGCTGGCGAGGATCGAGGTGCTGTCGGCGACATCGCGAACGATAGGTCCAGGATCCGCGCCGAGCAAGAGCCGCAGGTTGTTCTCCTGCTGTTCGATCTGCCGTTCGAGATCTGGGATCTGCGCCTGCGCCGTATAGTAGAGCTCCTCAGCCTGGCGCACATCGGCCATGGAATCAGCGCCGCCGCGCTCAAGCTTCTGTGTCAACTCGAGTGACTGCTTGCGGGCATCCAGCGTGCTCCTCGTAATCGCGAGTTCCGCGTCGAGCGTGCGGAGCTGATAGTAGGACGTTGCCACATTTTCGACGAGCGTGGCGTACGTTGTCTGCTTTGCCCACTCGGTGGCGCGGAGGTTGGCGCGTGCAGCCTCGGTCTGGCGGCGGTACATGCCCCAGAAGTCCAGATTCCACGCGACGGACGCAGTGATTCCGCCGGCGTAGTAGTTGGTCTGGCCGGTGCTGTTGGAGCTGTTGGAGCTAGTGTTGACGCTGTTTAGCAGACTACTGGGAAGGCCTAGCGCATCGTAGGTTCCGCCGACATTGAGGGTCGGATACTGTGCCGCTTTGGTGATGCCCACCTGGGCCTGTTGCTCGAGGACTCGGTCAGCTGCGATCTTCGCGTCGTAGTTATTTTTCAGCGCCTCGGCAATAAGCTGCTGCAGCACGGGATCGGTGAACACGGTATCCCACTTCTGTGCGCCGAGCGGCGTGGCGTTGGTGGTGGGCGCGATGTCTGGCGCGAGCGCTCCACGATAGCTCGCCGGCGTATTCACCGCGGGACGCTTGTAGTTAGGGCCAACCTTACAACCGGCGAGAGCGAGAATCAGCGCGAGCGCGGAGAGATTGCGGAAGGTATGTTTCATGCTTGTCCTCCCTGCGAGGGCGCCGTGGTCTTTGGCGGCCCGGCGTCGTGGTCGGAGTCGAGACTCGCGTTATGCGCGGAACTAAAGCGCTGCGCGAAGCGTTCGGCGATGGAGAAAGTGACCGGGATGAGGAAGATTGCGATGAGGGTTGCTGTCAGCATTCCTCCGATCACAACGGTGCCGAGGATCTGGCGTGAGACACCGCCAGCGCCGGCGGCGAACCAGAGCGGTACGCAGCCGAGGATGAAGGCAAAGGCTGTCATGAGGATTGGGCGGAAGCGGAGGCGTGCGCCGTTCATAGCCGCATGGAAGATGGTCTCGCCCTTTTCGTATTCGTCCTTCGCAAACTCAACGATCAAAATTGCATTCTTCGCCGATAGACCAATGAGCATCACGAGACCGATCTGCGCGTACACGTCGTTTTCAAGATGACGGAGGGTGAGTGCGAGGTAGGCTCCGAAGATTGCAACCGGCGTGCTGAGCAGAACGCCGAAGGGCAGCGACCAGCTCTCATATTGCGCGGCGAGAATGAGGAAGCAGAATACGATGGAGAGCGCATACACAACCCATGCCGGAATGCTCTGCTGCGCCTTATGCTCCTGGAAACTCATGCCCGAGTAATCCATGCCCATGCCTGCCGGCATCGTCTGCGCAAAGGTCTGCTCGAGCGCCTTCATCACCTGGCCGGAGCTGTATCCGGGAGTCGCAACGATGGTGAGCTGCGCAGCTTCGTACTCGTTGAATCGCGTTGTGAACTCGGGGCCGGCCGAGCGTCGCACCGTAGTGATCGCGCTCAACGGAACTCGATTGCCGTTGGCTGACGTAACGTAAAACTGCCCAATGTTATTGATGTTCGTCCGCGTGTCGCCTTCGGCTTCGATGTAGGTTTGCCATTGCCGGCCAAATCGGTTGAAGTAGTTCACCAGCGTGCCGCCCATGAATGCCTGCATCGTCGTATAAACGTCCGCGAGATTGACCTGCTGCTGCGCTGCCTTTTCGCGATCGACATCAACGTAAAGCTGCGGTACGGCCGGAGCGTACGAGGGAATGGCTGCGGCAATCTCAGGACGATTCTTGAGCGCGCCTAAGAACTTGTAGGTATTCGCCGTCAGAAAATTCAGATCGCCGCTGCCGGAGCGGTCCTCCAGCAGCATGCTCACGCCGCCCGAACTTCCCAGGCCGGGGATCGCAGGTGGTGGAAAGGAAAACGCGAGACCCTCTTTGACGCCACCAAGTTGCTTCGCGAGATTCTGCTGGATCACGGTGAATTGTTGATCGGCGCTCTTGCGCTGGTCCCAATCTTTTAGCGTGACGAAGTAGAAGGCGTGGTACGTATCCTGGGTGAAGCTGAGCAGGCTGAAGCCGATGACCGAGGTCACGCTCTCGACGCCGGGCACCTTATGCAGAGCGTCCTCTACATCCCGCGAGGCCTCGGCAGTGCGCTGCAGTGATGTGCCTTGCGGAAGTTGCAATGCTACGAACGCGTACCCTTGATCTTCGGTAGGAAGGAAGCCGCCTGGAAGCCTCGCGCCCAACAGAACAACAAACACGCTCAGGATCAGGATGATGACAACGCCCACGATTGACTTACGCACCAGCCATCCCGAGGTGCTGACATAGCGATCGGTTGTGCGCTTGAAGACGCGGTTGAACCAATCGAAGAAGCGCGCCAGAAGGCCTCTGGATTCCGTCCTGGGCTTCAGCAGCAACGCGCAAAGCGCCGGGCTGAGGGTGAGAGCGTTGAAGGCCGAGAACAGTACCGAGATTGCAATCGTGACAGCGAACTGCTGGTAGAGACGTCCGGTGATGCCGGGAATAAAGGCTGTCGGAATGAAGACCGCAGCCAGGATCAGGGCGATCGCGATGACCGGACTCGCGACTTGTTCCATCGCAGCATACGACGCATCGAGCGGCGTCATACCCTCTTCGATATGGTGTTCGACTGCTTCGACGACCACGATCGCATCGTCGACGACCAGGCCAATCGCGAGCACCAGGCCGAACAGCGACAGCGTGTTGATGGAGAAGCCCAGCAGTGGAAACACCATGAAGGTGCCGATGAGCGACACGGGCACAGCGAGCAGCGGAATGAGCGTCGCGCGCCAGCCCTGCAGAAAGATGTAGACGACGAGGATAACCAACGCCAGTGCGATGAAGAGCGTTACAAGAATCTCGTGAATGCCGGCGTTCACGGCTGCCGTGGTGTCGAGCGCAACGTGATACGCCATGTCCGGCGGGAAGTTCTTCGTGAGCTGGTCCATCCTCGCGCGAACATTCTTCGCCGTCTCCACAGCGTTGGTGCCAGGCAACTGATAAATGGCCATGACGGCCGCGGGCTTGCCTTCAAAGCGGCCGCTCAGATTGTAGGTCTGGGCACCCAGCTCGATGCGAGCAACGTCCTTGAGGTGCAGAATCGAGCCGTCGGCATTGGCGCGCAGAATGATATTGCCGAACTCTTCTGCGGTGATGAGACGTCCCTGCGTGCGGACGGTGTACGTGAACTGTTGACCACTGGGGACGGGTTCGCCGCCAATCTGGCCGGCCGGGTTTACGGTGTTCTGCGCCTGCAGCGCAGCGGCGATTTGCGGGATGGTGACGCCGAGCTTGGCTAGTTGGTCGGGCTTGACCCAGATGCGCAAAGCGTACTGGCCCGCGCCGAACACCTGGATGCGCGACACGCCCTTCACGCGCGTGACTTCATCGACCAGGTTGATGTAGGCGTAGTTTGCCAGGAACGTTCCATCGTACGTGGAGTTCGGCGAAGAGATGGCCAGAAGCATCAGCGGCGAGGTGAGAGACTTGTTCACCGTGAGCCCGGCAACGGTGACCTCAGCGGGCAACTGGCTCTGCGCCTGGTCGACGCGCAGCTGCGAAAGAATCTGGTCGGTATCAGCGTTGGTCGCCACATCAAAGTCGACGGTGAGCTGGGTTAGGCCATTGCTGGCGTTCGTCGACTGCATGTAGTTCATGTTGTCGACGCCATTCATCTGCTGCTCAATCGGCGTAGCAACCGCCTGCTCCAGCGTCTTTGCGTCCGCTCCCGGGTAGGTCGCCTGCACTAGAATCTCAGGCGGCACAATGTTAGGGAACTGCGCCGTCGGCAGGCTCAGCAGCGAGACAAGGCCGCCGATCACCATAAGAATGGCAATTACGATGGCCACAATGGGCCGGCGTATGAAGAACTTCGAGATCATAGGTTAGTTCCCCTGCGCGTTCTGCCCGGCCGCTGCGGGAGCGGGTGAATTGTCCGCCTGAGGCACGACCTTGATGCCGTCCCTCACCTTCTCATTGCCGGCCGTGACCACTCGATCGCCGGCACTCAAGCCGCTGGAGATCACGATGTTTGGACCGACCTGCGTTCCTAATTGAACCGTGCGAATATGGGCCACGTTGTCGGCTCCAACCACGATGACCTGGTTCATGCCTTGCAGTTCCGACACGGCTTTTTGCGGAACAACCACCGCGTTATGCAGAACCGTTGTCTCCGCCGAGACACGTCCGAACTGACCAGGTCTCAAGAAGTTTCCAGGATTTGCGAACTGCGCTGCCATCCGAATGCTGCCGGTTTGAGCGCTCACCGCGCGGTCGACAAAGATGATGCGACCTGTCTGCGGATACACCTGGTTATTTGCCAGCTTCAACTTCAGCGGAATCACGCTCCCGCTGCTCAACAAGTCCGCTTTGCCACGCCGCTTCGCCTGCGCTGACAGCGTCAGATATTCCTGCTCGCTGATATAGAAGTAAACCTTGATGGGATTGAGCTGTGAGACCGACGTGAGAACAGAACTGGTGTTCACCAGATTGCCGACCTGCAGCGCCGCCTGTCCAGCAACGCCATCGATCAGCGATCGTACCTTCGTGAATCCAACATTCAGCTCGGCCGCTTCCACGGAGGCTTGAGCATTGGCTACAGCGGCTTTGTTGGCAGCCTGCGTCTGAATGTCGTTATCGAGCTGGCTCTGTGCAATTGCATGCGCCTCCGCCAGTGGCGTGTCTCGACGCACATTGATTCCGGCGAGCTCGTACTGCGCCTGCGCCTGCGCGAGGCTGGCCTTTGCCTGATCGAGAACGGCCTGCAGCGGCCGCGGGTCGATCTCAAATAAGACCTGCCCCTTGTGGACCTCGCTGCCTTCCTTGTAATCCTGTCGAATGAGGTATCCGGATACCTGCGGCTGAATCTGTGCGTTCACAAATCCGTCCGTGGTTGCAACCCATTCGCCTGTGAGGGGAACGTCCTGCTGAACGGCGGTGCTCACCTGCACGGGCAATGGTCCGAAGCCCGCTGCCGCTCCTGAAGGAGGCCCTTCGCTCTTGCATCCGCTCAACAATCCTATGGAAGATGCGGACAGTACAGTGGCAAGCACAGCCACGCTAGGCAGGGTAGCGCGAAACGTCATAGACTCGGACCTCGATGGACTTCCACTCGATCATTAGACGCGGAGTGGAAAATATACACGTGTGTATATTATGCTTAGACCTCGAGGAACGATTCAAAAAATGTCTCGGTTTAAGTCAACGCTCGATCGAAAGTTCGCCGCGGCCGAGGAACTGAAGAATGCATCACCCTCCCAACAGGCGATGAAATCTGAGCGGACGCGCACAGAATTATTGCGTGCAGCTGAGGTGGTCTTTGCACGAGATGGCTTCGAAGCCTCCCGCATAGAAGACATTGCTGCAGAGGCAGGCCGCAGCCGCGGCGCGTTCTACGCCAACTTCGCTAATAAGACAGAGGTGTTTCTCGCTCTCCGCAGCCTCGCCACGCGGCGGCGTGCAAGAGCGCTTCGAGAGCGCATCCAGGATGTGAAGGATGAGGAAGAACGGTACAAGGCGATCATTCATTACGTCGTCGAGCAGATCTGTGACACGCAGACCCAGCTGCTGCAGATTGAGTTCAAGCTCTTTGCCTTGCGACACCCGGAGTTGCTCGCGGACTTAGCGGAGAAGCATCTGGAAGCGAGTACGTCGGTCAATCGACAGGAATTGTCGGATCTATTTCCAGAGAAGAACGAAAAGCTCGCAGAGACGCGCTGTAATACCTTGGCGGTGGAGGCGATCCTCGAGGGATTTGCGCTGAATGCGCGATTCAGCCCAAGGGTGCTGGACCCATCGCGCATGCGGGAAATAGTCCCGGAGTTGATAGCGCAAATCTTCCATCGCGACTAGAGCATCGTCACAAGCGGCAGATCAGCAACTCCCGCTCATAAATCATCTCAGCCGGCAGGTGGTCATGCAGCGCGAGGAAGAGCTCCTCGTGACCCATCACCTCGCGCAGCCAGGCTTTGCTGTCGACCTTCTCAAGCTGTGCAAAGGCTTCGCGGGACATGTCGAGTCCGTCCCAATTTATATCCTGATAGCGCGGAACCCAGCCGATCGGAGTCTCCCTGCCCTGGGCACGTCCACGCACACGATCAATAATCCATTTCAGTACACGCATATTTTCGCTGTACCCGGGCCACAGAAACTTGCCATCCTCGCCCTTGAGGAACCAATTGACCTGGAAGACGCGAGGTGTGATGGAGAGTTGCCGCTGCATGGTTAGCCAGTGACGGAAATAGTCACCCATGTGATAGCCGCAGAAAGGGAGCATCGCCATAGGGTCGCGTCGTACGTTGCCAACCGCGCCCTCCGCTGCGGCGGTTGTTTCGGAGCCCATCGTTGCACCAAGATAAACTCCGGATGACCAGTTGAAGGCGTGCACGACCAGCGGAATGGCGGTTGCACGTCTTCCGCCAAATATGAACGCGGAGATGGGCACACCGTTGGGAGACTCTGCCGCGTCCAAATCAAACGAAGGGCACTGCTTTGCCGGAGCTGTGAAGCGACCGTTGGGATGCGCTGCGGTCCTGCCGGTCTCGCGGCCGATCTCCGGCGTCCATCGCTCGCCGCGCCAATCCACGCACTCAGCGGGCGGCTCCTCCGTCATACCTTCCCACCACACGCCGCCGTCAGAGGTAACGGCCACGTTGGTGAAGATGGTGTTACGGCGCAGCGTTGCCATGGCGTTTGGATTGGTCCTTTCGCTAGTTCCTGGGGCTACACCAAAGAAGCCTGTTTCGGGGTTGATGGCGCGCAGTCGACCTGTCTCATCGGGCTTGATCCACGCAATGTCGTCGCCGACGGTCCAGGTCTTCCAGCCGTCGAATCCGCTGGGTGGGATGATCATTGCCAGGTTGGTCTTGCCGCACGCCGAAGGGAACGCCGCGGCCATGTACGTCTTCTCGCCCTCCGGAGATTCCAGTCCGAGAATCAGCATGTGTTCGGCCATCCAACCTTCATCGCGGGCAATATTGGAAGCAATACGTAGCGCGAAACATTTCTTGCCGAGCAGCGCATTACCACCGTAACCCGAGCCGTAGCTCCAGATCTCGCGTGTCTCCGGGAAATGCACGATGTACTTCGTGTCGTTCTGGGG
>JBEKFF010000064.1:0-15613 GCA_050013455.1 Acidobacteriaceae bacterium
GTAAAAGCCTTTGCCCTCGCCTTTCTTCCTGTCATTCCCTTTGAAAATCTGCTGTTCGCTCTTGCGCAAACCCTGCCGTTCCGTAACTCGCACCATCCAAACTCTCGTCATCCTGAGCGAAGCGAACGGATCCCTGTATTGGCTCTTGCCGTTGCTTTTGCTGTTGCTGTTGCCCTTGCTCTTGCCCTTGCTCTTGCCCTTGCTCTTGCCCTTGCTCTTGCCCTTGCTCTTGCCTTTGCCTTTGCCTTTGCCTTTGCCCTTCTTCGAAAATTTCTGAAAGAAATTGTCATTCTGACCCTGAGCAAAGCCGAAGGGGAGCGAACCTGCTGTCTCCCGTTCTTGCCCTTGCCTTTCTTTCTGTCATTCCCCCTGGGAATCTGCTTCTTCTCTCGCTTCTGCCCTTGCTGTTGCTCGTACGAATTAGCGGGGGGCTTTAGCCCCCTGAAACAGCCCCGCCCAAACCGGGGCTTTAGCCCTGGACCTCCTGCGCACGCCAGCCACGCGAAGCCCCTCGCCGTCCGCGCAGGACCTGTCAAGCCCCCCAACCCCTCTAAAATCGCCAAACCCCCTATAAACACTGGCGATTTATATTTTCAAAACCTGGCATAGTTACCCCATCCAATCCCTTAAAATAGAAGTAGCGCCACAAAACACACAGGCCCTTCCAACGGTCCCAACGCTCAGTAACCGCTAACTCCTTTAGGAGGGGTACTTTGTCTGTAACCCGCTTGAATGCAACGACTTAGACCCAATAATCGCTCCTGAACGAGGGGGGTATCTACAGGGTTAACCACCCTGTTTTGAGCGGCTTGCAACGAATTTCCACCCCAAAGGGGTGGGGGGAGGGGGGTACCCACCCGCAAGCCTCCCAACGGACAACGGATCGCGGCCACACGCTGTGCATCGACCACGCAACAAAGTGGTTGATACGAATTCCGAAAGGTACACTAGGAGGGTTGTGCGCACACGCGCCGAAACCGCCCTGGAGCTGACTTGAAGATCGTTCTCGCAGAAAAAGTCTCGCCCGCCACGCTCGCTATCTTGCAAAAAGAGCACGGATGGAATGTCGTAACAGCGGACCAGATTGCGCCCGGCGGTTTGCCCGCTGAGCTGGCCGACGCGGACGCCCTGATCGTCCGCTCCGCCGTGCAGGCAGACGCAACACTGCTCGCAGCTGCTCCCAAACTCCGCATCATCGGCCGCGCCGGCGTCGGCGTCGACAACATCGATGCAGCCGAGGCCACGCGCCGCGGCATCGTCGTCATGAACACCCCCGGCGCCAACGCGGTCGCCGTCGCCGAACTAACCCTCGGCCTCATGATCTCCATGTGTCGCAGCATCCCGCGCGCAAACGCCACCATGCATGCTGCCAAGTGGGACAAGAAATCTCTGCAAGGTTCCGAGCTTCGCAACAAGACGCTCGGCATCATCGGCCTCGGCCGCATTGGCCTCGAAGTCGCTCGCCGCGCCCAGGCCTTCGGCATGGACGTCATCGGCTACGATCCCTTCATCGCGCCGGTCATCGCGCGCGAAAACCACGTCGCGCTGCTCTCGCTCGACGAAGTCCTTTCTGGTTCCGACTTCCTGTCGCTCCACGTAGGTCTCACACCGCAGACCGAAGGCCTCATCAACCAGAAGTCCATCGCGCAGATGAAGAAGGGCGTTCGCATCGTCAACTGCGCCCGCGGCGAGCTCATCGTCGACGAAGCCCTCGCAGACGCAGTCAAATCCGGCCACGTCGCCGGCGCAGCGCTCGACGTCTTCCGCCAGGAACCGCTCAAGGATTCACCCTACTTCGGCATCGACAACGTCCTGCTCAGCCCGCACATCGCCGGCTCAACCGACGAAGCCCAGGAAGCCATCGGCATCCAGCTCGCCAACCAGGTCCGCGACTACCTCAAGCTGGGAGTCGTGCAGAACGCCGTCAACGTCGCCTCGCTCACCGAGGAGGAATATGCCGAAGTCTCGCCCTACATCGAGATGGCCGCGCGCCTCGGCCAACTGCTCGGCCACGCCAGCGGATCCGGCACCAGCAACACCGCTCTCGGCCACATCGAGAGCATCTCGCTTGCCTACAACGGCCGACTCGCCGCCCTCAAGACGGACATGATCCGCAACGCCGCCATCGCCGGCGTGCTCCACGGAGCCGACGGCGTCAACCGCATCAACGCCTCCGCCGCGGCTGCCGAGCGCGGCATCCGCGTCCAGGAAGACAAGCGCGAGCAGATCTCCGGCGGCACCGGCGCCACGCTCCGCCTCACCCTCCACTGGACCCGCAAGGCAACCGGCGGGCACGACGAGAGCGGTGAATGGACCGGCCTCGCCACCGTCCTCCACGGCCACTCCCCGCGCCTGCTCAGCTACGATGGCATCGACATCGAGGCCGAACTGGCCGGCACCCTGGTCATCATCCGCAACCAGGATGTTCCGGGCGTCATCGGTCGCATCGGCACCATCCTCGGCGAGGCCAGGCTGAACATCGCCAGCTTCGCTCTCGGTCGCTCCAAGCACGATCGCGCAAAACCGGGCCAGCCCGCAAATTTCTCTTCGCGTGTTCCGGAAGGACATGCCCTTGCCGTCGTACAGCTCGATATTCCACAAACCGACGGCTCCACCTCAACCTCTCCCGAGCTCGAGCAGGCCTTGGCCGCCCTGCGCAAGGTCGACGCGATTACCAGCGTCCGCACCGTCGAACTCGGTAAGTTGTAAACTTATACGACTGTGGCCTCTACTCCACAGTTCCAGGAATCCTCCCCGATGCCTATGTCTGTTCGTACGTTTACTATTCTTCTTGCGTCCTCGCTCGTCCTAATCGCCGGCTGCCACAAGGGCCCTCAGCAGGGCGTCGTCGCCACGGTCAACGGTCACCCAATCTTCCAGACCGACGTCGACAAAGCCTACACAAACCAGCTCGCCAGCAACCCGCAGCAGGTGTCCACGCCCGACCAGGCTGACTCGCTGCGGTTGAACATCATTCACACCCTTATCCTCGAAGCCATCATCGATCAGCGTGCCGCCAAGCAAGGCCTGACCGCGACCGATGCCGAGGTCGAGGCGAAGCTGGCCGAGATGAAGGCTCCCTACACCGAGGAACAGTTCCAGGCCAAACTCAAGGCCGGCAATTACACCCTCGATGGACTGAAGCGCGACGTCCGCCGCAGCCTCACCCAGGAGAAGCTTCTCAACAAGGAGATCAACTCCCGCATCACCGTCACCGATTCGGATGTGAGGAACTACTACAACGCGAACAAGGCTGCATTCAATCTCATCGAGCCCACCTATCACCTCGCTGAGATTGTAGTCACGGATCAAGGCAGCGCTCAGTCCGGCAATCTGCAGAACAACAAGGCCACCAGCGACGAGGACGCACGGAAGAAGATCCAGGTCATCAAGAACCGCATCGACTCCGGCGAGGACTTTGGCGAACTGGCGGCAAACCTCTCCGAAGACACACGGACCAACCAGAACGGCGGCGAGATGGGCTTTCTTCCGGAGTCGCAGCTGAAGGCCAACCCCGTCATCTTCGCCGCGATTTCCAAGCTCAACGCCGGCCAGACCACGGACATCATTCCGCAGGTCGACCCCACTACCCACAAGCCCGTGGCCTACGCCATCTTCAAACTGATCAGCAAGGATGCCGCCGGCCAGCGTCAGTATGATGACCCGCGCGTGCAGCAAAGCATCCGCCAGCAGCTTCACGACAGCCGCGCCCAGCTGCTGCAAACAGCCTACCGCGAGATGCTGAGTGACCAGGCCAAGGTGGAGAACTTCTTCGCTGAGCAGGTCTTCAAACGGGGCGCACAGTAATACGGAAACAGGAGAACGAGCCGAAGTGAATCTGACGATACCAACACGCCGGGCGTGGCTTCCTTTGTGCTCCCTCCTGGTCCTCTATCCGATCCTGGCTGGCTGCAAACCCACCACGCCACCGCCGATGCCGCTGAACCAGCTCAATCCGCAGCAGACGCAAGGCCACGCTGTCTTTCAGGCCAGCTGTTCGCAGTGCCACGACGATCGTGACTCGGATGCTCTGCATGGGCCGCCCATGCTTGGCGTCTTCAAGCAGCAGTATCTGCCCAGCGGAGCTCCGGCGAACGATGACCGCGTTCGCGTCGTCATTCTTGAAGGCCATGGATTGATGCCGGCGATCAACCTCGGCTCGCAGGACACCCAGGACCTGCTCGCCTACCTGCATACGCTGTAGATGGGATCCATGACCCCAGACGATCCTCAAACGCCACCCACAACCTCCTCCGCGCCGGCGCCCACGCTTACGCCAGCACAGGATACCGACTTCGCCACGCGGCATCTTCCAGGCACGGCTGCCGGCGAAGTCAAGGGCATGCTTCCGGGCATGGCGTTCATTGGAATGTACATGCTGCTGCTGGCGATGCTGAACGCCTTCGCGGCGCTGCATGGCATCTACGGCAACGGTTTGCCACGCTATGGCCTCTTTGGTATCTGCACCCTGATGGTGATTGGGGTCTTCGGCTTCCTTCGGCTGAGGCGCTGGGGCTGGGCCATTGTTGCCGCAGGCTTTCTTCTGCTCGCGGCCGGCGATTTCTATCTCTACGCGCACCAGCACGTAGGATTTCTCCTGATCCGGGCACTCTTCAGCATTGTCTTCTTCCTCTACCTCAGCCGCACCGAAGTCCGCGAACGTCTCCGCTGAGTGAGAAAAAGGCCTACGCGAGCGCGACCGCACTTGAAGGCAGCGTCCCTGCTCCATCATCAGGACGGCAGGTCCTGTTCCCAGCAAGCCTCTTCCTTGTCCGGCTCTTTGCGAAGTTCGAAGTGGAGGCCAGCGTCGATAACTACGGGCGAAAGCAGAACGGCGACGGACGCCAAGGCGAGCAGGAGGTCGGGGATCATAGCTGGTCTATCGACAGCGCGCGAGCAAACCGTACTCCGTGTCCAAAAACGAGACAGCTGCGACCGCCGCAGCCACAACCATTCGCCCCCTGAAACCATCTACAAGCAAGAAATCGAAACCATCTACAATAGAAGTGCTGATGGATCCGCTCCTTCAATCCGGTGGGCCTTATGACGCGCAATCCGACGCGCTGATCCAGATCGACCTCTCCCCGCGCAAACCCACTCCCAAGCCCGCCTGGCTCAAGGCGCGCGCGCCCATGGGCGAGACCTTCCATAACCTCAAGAAGCTGGCACGCGACCTCAACCTCCACACCGTCTGCGAAAGCGCCCACTGCCCCAACATCGGCGAGTGCTGGAACCACAAGACCGCCACCTTCATGATGCTCGGCAACCTTTGCACGCGCCGCTGTGGCTTCTGCGCCGTCCCCAAGGGCAAGCCCGAACCCATCGACCACTCTGAGCCCTCCCGCGTCGCATACGCCGTTGCTCAGCTCGGTCTCGCCCACGCGGTCATCACCAGCGTCAATCGCGACGACGACAATCTCGGCGCCGCACAGGCCTTCGTCAACGTCATCAACGAAATTCGCCGCCAATCCCCAGCGACACGGGTCGAAGTCCTCACCCCGGACTTCCAGGGCGTCCGCGAAGCCCGCCGCATGGTCGTCGCCGCGCGCCCCGAAATTCTGAACCACAACATTGAGACCGTCCCTCGCCTCTACCGCGTCGCGAAATCCGGAGGCCGCTACGAGCGCTCCCTCGAATTCCTCGCCGAAGCCAAGCACGACTCATCCGCCCACGCCCTCGGCCCCATCGTCACCAAGACCGGCATCATCGTCGGCATGGGCGAAGAGATGCACGAACTCCTCGGCGTCTTCCGCGACCTCGCCGACCGCAAAGTCGACATCCTCACCATCGGCCAATACCTCCGCCCCTCGCGCGACCACCTCCCCATGTCCCGCTTCTACACGCCGGAAGAGTTCGACTTCCTCAAACACGAGGCCCTGCAGATGGGCTTCCGCCACGTAGAGTCCGGCCCCCTGGTCCGCAGCAGCTACCACGCCCACGAGCAAGCCCAGTCCACCGGCCTCGCATAGCTTTGGATATAGATGCCAACTTATCCCATTACCTCGAAGGAGAACTCGAGACGGATACGCGTAGCGATTCGTCACGTCTTTCTCAACGTATGGGACCCAATCGGCATTCGCGACGAACCCAATGCTCAGGATGAATACGACGGTTATATCGGGCGCGCATTCGAACTTCTAATGTCGAAGGCCAGCGATGCAGAATTAGATGAATACCTGAACTGGATCGTTCGACGAATGGGGATGGATGCGTCGCGCAAATCCTTCGCAGACGTGATTCAGGCACTTCACGCGATTGACCTTCGAGAACCGTCAACCAGTGCCACCTCGACCAATGTCGAGTAGAACGTCGCGCCGCCACCGATATCCGTAAGCCGCTCGCTGGTCAGCGCATTCACATTCGCGCCATCCTGGCTCAGCTTCTGCCAGTCCAGCCGCGCCGCCACCACACCCGCCGGCACCGTCTCTCCCACTCTCGCGGTCAGTGTAATACGTCCACGCCCATTCCACACCGAAACACTATCACCCGTCGTCACACCGCGCGCCGCCGCGTCCGTCCCATGCATCTCCAGCAACCCCGCGGTCTTCCGCTCCATGAGCCGATGCCCCGGCAGATTCGCAAACGTCGAGTTCATAAAATTGTCCGCCTTGCGCGGTAGAAACTCCAGCGGAAACTTACCGCCGCCCTCTGTCCCGCTGCGCGACTCGCTTGGCGCCACCCAAACCGGCACTGGCGTTAGCACAGCGCGGCCACTCGGCGATTTGAACCACGCGCGCGTGCTAAACGGCAAACTTTCCCCCCGCTCATCCTTTGGCAACGACAGAGCCACATGCCCCTCTTCTTCCAACCTCTCCTTCGTAACACCCGCGAAAAACGGATGCTTCGTCTCGAGTGCTTGCGCAATCAACTCCTCTTCGCCATCCTCAAATTCAACCTCACCAGGAAACATCCGCCGACCCAACTCGCCGAAGAGCCATACATTTGACCGCGCCTCACCCAGCGGCGCAATCGCCGGCTGCGAGATCTGCGCGAACAGGTGTCCATACGCTCCCATCACCTCTTTATGCTCAAGGAACGTAGTCGCCGGCAGCACCACATCCGCATAGTCAGTCGTGTCGGTAAAGAATTGTTCGTGCACCACCGTAAACAAATCCTCACGCCGCAAGCCCTCCAGGACGCGCTCTGAATCCGGCGCAACCGCCGCCGCATTGCAGTTGTACACAAACAGCGCCTTCACCTTCGGATCGTCCTTCGCCCCGCTGCCTAGTTTCGTCAATGCCAGGCCCAACTCGGACATGTTCACTACCCGCGCCGCGCGTC
Source organism: Acidobacteriaceae bacterium (assembly GCA_050013455.1). Lineage (GTDB taxonomy): Bacteria > Acidobacteriota > Terriglobia > Terriglobales > Acidobacteriaceae > Granulicella. The sequence goes on from JBEKFF010000064.1 coordinate 7,282, forward strand.
CCAGCCGACTCGCGAGCATGAGCTCCGGCATTCGAAGCTTCGTCTCGTTGAACGGAAACGCACCACTCACCGACAGCAACAATCCGCCGCCCCGCCGCTTCCAGCTCCCTGTAATCAACGGCAGCATCGCCACCGCGCGCACTGCGGTGCCACCATTTTCGCTGCGCTGAATTCCATAATTCAACCGAACCGCCGCCGGCCCTCGTCCATCTTTTCCTGCCTCCCCATACGCCTTCGCCAGCCACTCAATCGTCTCCGCAGCAATTCCCGTCACCTGCGCCGCACGGCGTGGCGAGTGCTCCTCACGCAACGCATGCACGCGCAAGATCTCCGCGCCGTCCGTGCATTCGCGCATATATTCCGCATCGTCATAGCCATCACGAAACAGCACATGCATGATCGCCAGCGCCAGCAGGCCATCGGTTCCCGGCCGAATCGCCAGGTGCTCGTCCGCCAACGCCGCCGTGCGCGTTCGGTATGGATCGATCACCACCAGCCGCGCGCCCTTGCGTCGTGCCTCTTCAATGAACGGCCACAGATGAATGTTGTTCCCATGAATATTGGCGCCCCACGCAATGATCAATCCAGCCTGCGAAAAGTCCTGCGGCGCCGTGCCCAACCGCATCCCATACACTTGCTTCAGCGCCTCTCCACCCGCGCTTGCGCAGATCGTCCGATCCAGCTGCGACGCGCCCAGCCGAGGAAAGAATCTCCGGTCCATCGAGCCGTATCCCAATTGCCCAATTGTTCCCGCATAGCTGTAGGGCAGTACGCTCTCCGGTCCAAAGTCCGCAGCCGTCTGATTCAACTTCCGCGCCACAAACTCCAGCGCCTCATCCCACGAAATCCTCTCAAAGGCATCCGCCTCACGGCCTTTGGGCAGCGGCCCCTTGGACACTCCCGCCTTCCGCCGCATCGGATACAGCAGCCGCTCAGGCGAGTACACGCGGTCCAGATACCGTGCCACCTTGCCGCACAGAAATCCACGCGTGACCGGGTGCGCTGGATCGCCCTGCACCTTAGTCGCGCGTCCTGTCAGCGTATCCACCGTAACCAGCACGCCGCACGAGTCCGGGCAGTCATGCGTGCACACCGCATGGACCGTCTTCGTTTCCGCCGAGACATTTTCCCTCTTCGAAAACTCCGCGTTTGCAACCTGCTCGGGCATAGTTATATTGTAGGCGTCACAGCTCGAGTCCAGTTCCGTTTTCCTTTGCGAAACTTGACTCACTTGGCGCCCTTGCGTCAAAGCCTTTTGCCTAATGGAGAGCCCATGAACCGCCTAGCCCTCGCTCTGCTCGTATGCATGCCTCTTTGCGCATTTGCACAGTCCTCCCCCACTCCCGAAGCCCAGGCCATCATCACGCTCCTCACCAAATCCGCCGACGACTGGAACCGCGGCGACATCGACGCCTTCGCTACCAGTTACAAAAACTCCCCCGATATCCTCTTCCTGGGCCGCACCATCCAGCACGGCTACGCGCAGATGCTTGCTCGCTACAAAGCCGCCTACCCCACACCCGCCGCAATGGGCACCCTCAGCTTCACGCAACTCGCCGCGCAGCCACTCGACGCCCACTTCGCAACCGTCACCGGCAACTTCCACCTCGAGCGCACGGCAGCCGGCGGTGGCAACGCCAACGGCTACTTCCTCCTCGTTGTCGAGAAAACGCCCGGCGGCTGGAAGATCATTCGTGACTCCACCACGGTGACCCCGCCACCTACGTCCAAATAGCCGCCTGCAGTAACCTAACTTCAGGAGCCGCATGTCTGCCACACCCCTGCTCGAAGCCCGCGACCTGGTCAAAGACTTCGGCTCTACGCGCGTTATTCATGGCGTCTCACTCGACGTCATGCGTGGCGAAACCCTCGGACTCGTCGGCGAATCAGGTTCTGGCAAGAGCACCGTCGCACGCCTCCTGCTGAGACTCATTGAGCCGACAAGCGGCAGCATCCTCTTCCACGACACCGGTAGAGCCGCTCCTCACGCCTACGATCTCCTGCAACTAAATCCCCGCGAGATGCGTCGCCTGCGCCGGCGTCTTTCCATCGTCTTTCAGGATCCCTACGCCGCGCTCAACCCGCGAATGTCCGTGCGCCAGATCCTAGCCGAGCCCTTCACCATCCACGGCGAACAGCCACCGCAAGGGAGCGGCAGCTATACAAGAGATTTAGACGCGCGGCTCCACGAACTTCTCGCCGAGGTCGGCCTCGACGCCTCTGCGCTCCGCCGTTATCCTCACGAGTTCTCCGGCGGCCAGCGCCAGCGCATCAACATCGCCCGCGCCATTGCGCTGCGCCCCGAGCTCCTTGTCCTGGACGAACCCGTCAGTGCGCTCGATGTCTCCGTCGGTGCGCAAGTCATCAACCTGCTGCGCGATCTCCAACAGCGCTATGGCCTCACTTATCTCTTCATCTCGCACTCGATGCCACTGGTGCGTTATCTGTGCCACCGCGTCGCCGTTATGCAGCACGGCCGCATCATCGAGACCGGCACTTGGAGCGAGGTCTGCGACTTCCCCCGCGAGCCCTACACCCGGCAGCTCCTGGCCGCCACCCCCGAGCTCCCCGCACTTGACCTCGCGCGCACCAGCTAGCCCCCCGCCACGCCCTGCCTCTTCGCCTCAACATCACAAACATTCCGCAGATAATCCCACGAGTACAGGCCAGCCTCGTGCCCATCGTTCCACTTGAATCGTACGGCGTAATTCCCCACCGTCGTCACCTCCACTGGCCGCGGCGGCGCCTCATACATCGGCAACAACGACGCGGGTTTCGGTTTTGCGACCCCCGGCGCGCGTCCCTCCTTTTCCCGCTCTTCATGGCACGTTGCACAAGGACAAGCCGCACGCAGCCACGCAAAGTTCCACGAGCTCCGGTGACCATCCTTCCACTCGATCACCACGCCCGTGCCGCCGCTCTTGTCCACCTTTACCTTTGCCGGACGAATCGCGTCGCCCGTGAGCTTCGGCGTCTCCGCGGCGCGCGCCGGGTCCTGACGCTCAATCCGAATTCCCTCGTGGCTCATGCAGATTCCCTCGCTACAACCCGCACGTCTCTCATCCGTGCGCCTGTTTCCAGAAGAAGTATCCGGCGATCACAATGCCGGTCCCAACCACAATCGCGCGCAGGACTTCGCCATTCACCTGCCTCGCCCAGCGCGCACCCATCCACCCACCCAACGCCGCAAACACCATCGACACCAGACAGAAGTGCCACACGATTGCTCCCTGGAAGATGAACGTAATGATCGCGCACATGTTCGAGAGCATCGCCGCCACCACCTTCAACGCATTCAACGAATGCATCTTCTCCATCCCAAACAGCGCGAGGATCGTCATCACCAGGAACCCCGCACCCGCGCCAAAGTAGCCGATATAAAAACACACCGGGAACAGCGCGCACGCCAGTGGAAACCGCGGAATATGCGGCTCAACATCCTGGCGCGAGGCGCGCCTCCGAATCCACTTCGAAACCCGGCCGCTGATGCCAAAAATCACCGTTCCCACCAGGATCAGCCACGGAATCAAATCCAGAAAGGTCTTCTGCGCCGTGTGCAGCAGAACCTCCGCACCGCAGATCCCACCCAGCACCGACGTGATCGCAACCGTCGGCAACAGGTCTCTGCGCACATCCCCGCGCAGAGTAGCCACCGACGTCACCTGCCCCGGCCACAGCGCAACCGTATTCGTCGCGTTCGCCTGCACCGGCAGTACGCCCATCCCCAACATCGCAGGAAACGAAAGAAACGATCCGCCACCGGCCATGGCATTCATTACGCCCGCGATGGTCGAAGCAACCACGAGCCAGATGTAGTTCAGATGAGGGATGTGTGCAAGAACCATTCTCTCTTCATTGTAGTCAATAGTCCGCGGCGGCCCTCAAAGCGATCCCACCAAGGTCACTCAATCAAGCCCAGCCAGGCGCAGCGCCTCATCCGCCGTCTCCGCTACCAGCAGAATCCCGCGATTCCCCCGCAGCATCCCCTCTCGATCGCAGACATCCAGGAACTCCAGCATCGTGTCGTAAAACCCGGCCACATTCAACAGCACCACTGGCTTCGAATGGATTTTCAACGTCTGCCACGCCAGCACTTCAAACATCTCCTCGAAGGTGCCATACCCACCCGGCAGGATAATAAATGCATCGGCCTTCTCCGCCATTAGTGCCTTGCGAGTATGCATAGTGCTGGTCACATGCAGCTCGCTTACGCCATCATGCGCAACCTCCAGATCCACCAGCACATGTGGAATCACCCCGACCACGTAACCGCCTGCCGCCAGAGCACCATCAGCCACAGCGCCCATCAGCCCCGTCTTCCCGCCGCCATAGATCAGCCCAATACCGCGCTCCGCTACGGTGCGCCCCAGCTCATCCGCGGCGGACGCATACTCCGGCCGCGCCCCACTCGCGGACGCGCAAAACACCGCCACGCTCTTTCTTGCAATCTGCTCATTCATGCACTCAGAATACAACTGTGCTTGCGATATCATGGCCTCGCACGCATATCGCTCCAGGGAAACCACCATGCGCTTTCGGCAACTCTCTCTCATGCTCCCCACGATCTTCGTTGTCGCAATGGTCCTAGAGCTCGGCGCGCGCGCCCAACATAAGGGGACGCCCGGCAGCTTCGACTTCTACCTCATGAACCTTTCCTGGTCACCGGAGTTCTGCTCCATCCAGGGCACATCGCCGGAATGCGCCGCCCGTCCCGGCTTCATCCTGCATGGCCTTTGGACGCAGAACAACGACGGCACCTATCCGGTCTTCTGCAGCGAGGAACCTGCCCCTGCTAACCTGGCGCGGAACCTCGACATCACACCGGACCTCGCGCTCCTACAGCACGAGTGGGCCAAGCATGGCACCTGCTCTGGCGTCGGCCCGCAACGCTTCTTCGCCATGGAGCATCAAGCCTTTCACGCGCTCAAGATTCCATCGCAGTTCGAACACATCGATCACGAGATCAGCCTGACACCTGACGCTATTCTCGAACTCTTCGCACAAGCCAATCCTGATTTCCCGCAAGGCAGCATTCTTCTCAGTTGCGGCCGCAACCATCTCACCGCCATCGAAGCCTGCTTCAGCAAGGACCTCAAGCCCATCGCCTGCCAGGGCCTGCGCAGCTGCCGCGCCAACGCCGTAAAAATTACGCCGCCAGCATCCGCCCAATAGCTCGCCCACAGAAACAGATTGGCCTCACCCAAAGGTGAGGCCAATCTTATTTTCTAGAGTTCCCACGATCTACCACATGCCCCATGCGCGGCTAATGTAGTCCGTCAGAGTCATCGTGATCAGTACGATAAACAAGAAGAACCCCGCGCCAATCGTCATCTTGATCAGCCGCGACTGGTATGCCGCATGCATGAAGAACAGGATGACGATGCAAGCCTTGAAGCATGCAATGCCAAGTGCAATCACAGGATTGGCCCAGTTCAGATCGACATAAGCCGCGCCCACGGTGATGCCCGTGAACAGCAGCAAGGTCGCGAACACGTAGGTATATTGCAGCGGCGTCACAATGTGATGTTGCGCGTGCTCAGGGTTCGTCACATTGGTTGGATCGTTCGCGTCAGTATGAATCGCTTCGTGGGCCATCGTGTTTCCTTCGTTGTCAGGTTGCAGACGTTTAGTGGAGCGGGTGCCGATTAATCAGATAGAGCAGCGGGAACAGAAACAACCAGACAATATCGACGAAGTGCCAGTAGAGCCCAAAGTTTTCTATCGGGGCCACGTAGCCTGAACTAAAGTCTCCTCGATGCGCTCGCCACGTCAGCCAGAACAGAAGAACGATGCCAATGATCATGTGCACGGCATGCATTCCGGTCATCGCGAAGTAGAGGAAGAAGAAGATCTGCGTCTTCTGTGCCATGTCAGGAGCCAGCGGCTCTTCCTTGATGCCGTAGCCAGCCGGATTCGTAAACATCGAGATATTGAAGCTGTCACCGGGAATATGGTGCAGCTCATACTTCTCGTGATACTCGTCGTACTTAACCCCAAGGAAGATCAGACCGAAGAAGGTGGTAAGGACCAACATGACCACCAGCAAGCTCTTCCTGCGCACCTCGGCCGCCCACACGCCTACCGCCATGCAGAACCCCGAAGAGATGAGTACGACGGTGTTGAATGCTCCCAACGGTACGCTCAGTTGATTCGAGGCCGCTGCAAACGCTGGATAATACCAGTTGCGATACAGCAGGTAGGCAAAGAACAGGCCGCCGAAGAACATGATCTCGGTCAGCAGGAACAGCCACATGCCAAAGCTGCCCGCCTCGCGCTGCTGCTCCTCGGTCTCAAAATGATGCCGGTGCTGCGGCAGCGCCACGTGGTCGTGTTCGGCGTGGACATCAGCGTGATCGGTAGTCGCGAGTGCGCTATCCAACGGTCGTCACCTCCTTTTTCGTCTTGTTCTCGAGCCACTCATAGTCGTACGCTTCGTGGTCCATGATCGGGATCTCGATAAAATTCTCGGTCAGCGGCGGAGACTGGATCTGCCACTCAAGTCCGGTAGCCTGCCAGGGATTATTGCCAGCAATCGCTCCGTACTTCAGCGACCAGGCCAGGTAGAGCATCGGCAGCATGTAGCCAACGCCGAGTACCGTCGCGCCCGCAGTCGATAGTACGTTCAGCACCTGGAACTCTGCCGGATATGCATGATACCGCCGCGGCATGCCGAGGTAGCCAAGAATAAACTGTGGCAGGAACGTCAGGTTGAAGCCAATGAACGTGGTCACCGCGGCCAGCTTCGAGAGCGACTCCGGATACATGCGCCCTGTCATCTTCGGCCACCAGAAATGCACGCCGGCCAGGAACGCCATCAACATGCCGCCGACCATCACAAAGTGGAAGTGAGCCACGATGAAGTACGTTTCGGTGAGGTGAATATCCATCCCCAGCGAGCCAAGGAATACGCCCGTCAGACCACCGATCGTGAATAGCCCCATGAAGCCAAACGCATACAGCATTGGCGTCTCAAACGTAATTGATCCCTTTTGGAGCGTGAACGCCCAGTTGAAGATCTTGATCGCCGAGGGTACCGCGACCAGCATGGTCAGAAGCGAGAAGACGAGCGCGGAATAGTTGGAGACGCCCATGATGAACATGTGGTGCTCCCACACAAAGAAGCCGAATAGCGCAATCGCGACCGAACTAAAGGCGACTGCCGTATATCCGAAGACGCGCTTTCGACTGAACGTCGAGATCACCTCGGAGATCACACCCATTCCCGGCAGAATCATGATGTACACGGCCGGATGCGAGTAGAACCAGAACAGATGTTGGAACAGCAGCGGATCGCCGCCCTTGGCAGGATCGAAGACGCCAATTCCGAACAACCTCTCCAGCGCAACCAGCACCAGCGTAATCGCCAGCACCGGCGTACCCAGCACCATCAGCAGCGACGCTGCATAGTGCGACCACACAAACAGCGGCATCCGGAACCACGTCATACCCGGGCAGCGCATGCGATGGATCGTGACGATGAAGTTCAGCCCCGTAAAGATTGAACTGAAGCCCGCAATGAAGATCGCCGTTGCCGCCGTAATCACGTGCGTGTTCAGATAGTGCGTCGAGAGAGGCGTGGTGAACGTCCAGCCCGTATCAACGCCACCCAGCACCAGCGCACCCAGCGTAAGGCCGCCGCCAGCCAGATACAGATACCAGCTCAGCAGGTTGATCTTCGGGAACGCAAGATCTTTCGCGCCCAGCATAATCGGGATCAGGAAGTTCCCCAGTGTCGCCGGCACCGACGGCACCAGGAACAGGAACACCATGATGACACCATGCATGGTGAAGAACTTGTTGTACGTGTCCGCGGCAACCAGGTCCGGCTGCGGAGTTAACAGCTCCAGGCGAATCAGGCCCGCAAACGCTCCCCCGATGAAGAAGAAGAACGTGATCGAGATCAGATACAGAATCGCGATGCGCTTGTGGTCACCCGTCAGCAGCCAACTCAACAAGCCGTGCTCATTGTTGATGTAGTTGCGCTTGGGAATCTGCGCCGTGCTCTGGTCGGGCAGAGAGACGATGGTATTACCGATCGCAGCACTCATGGCTTCACCGTTTCCGTTGTGCCCTCTGAGGGCGTTGTTGGAGCTGCTTCCCCGCTAGTAGCTGTGACGAGTGTCTGCTGCACGCGGTAGTTCGATTGCATGTTCTTGATAAATTCCACGAGGTCAATCAATCCGTCTTCGCTGATCTGCCCCTGATAGGTGGGCATGATTGGCGCAAAGCCGGCCGTCACATGTTCAGACGGATTCAAAATGGCGTTGCGCAGATAAGCGTCATCCACCAGAATTTGTCGTCCGTCGGTCAACGTTAGCTTGGAGCCATAAAC
>JBEKFF010000065.1:0-20449 GCA_050013455.1 Acidobacteriaceae bacterium
TTGGAGCCGTGTGGGCGCTGACGTCTTCCAACGATCGCACGATCCAGCTCGCTCCTGCCGCACGAAGCTCATCTTCCGTGTGCGTTCCAAGCACGCCCAACACGCGACATCCGGCAGCGATGCCCGCGCCAACGCCGCTCGGCGCATCCTCGACGACCAGGCACTCTGCGGCGGGCGAGTGAATCAACTCGGCGCCACGGCGATAGGGCTCGGGATCAGGCTTGCCGCGCTCCACCCTATCGCCGCTGATGATGCGCTCGGGCACTGGAAGCTCCGCCGCCTTCAATCGTCCCAGCAGCAGCCGGTACGTCGCCGACGTCACAATCGCCCAGCGCTCCGGTGCGAGGCTCTCGAGCAGCGAACGCGCACCGGGGAGCACCTTCAGATCAGCGACGTCGTCCATCTCGAGGTCCTCGATGTACTTCAGGCCCTCAGCCACGTCGAGATCCGGCTTCAGCTTGCGGATCATATCTACCGCGCGTGTTCCATGCTCAATCCGAACCGACTTTGCGTTCGGTAAACCGTAGTGCTCCGCCCATTTTCTCCAGCTGCGATTGACGCTGCCAATCGAGCTGATCAGCACGCCGTCCATATCGAAGAGAACTCCGGCAACCTCAAGCGTTACCAGCCCACTCACGCCGGATCTCCCTGCAGCACAAACGCTCTCGCGGCCTCGAGTACCTGCAGCACACTCTCCGTGCTGCAGCTCTCGCAATACACGCGCAGCAGCGGCTCGGTGCCGCTGGCGCGCAGCAGCAGCCAGGTCTCGGCGGCGTTCGGCTTGTTGGCGCAGGCGGGGTTTTCGAGGAAGAATTTAATCCCATCGAGCGTCTCAACGCGCAGCACCTTGAGGCCTGCGACCTTGCTCACGCCCGCACCTGCGCGGCGAATCGCCGACTGCTTCAGTTCGTCGCTGATGTGCATGTCGATCCGGCCATACTGGTGCTCGCCATACTCCTCCTGCAGCGCGGCCACCAGCTCGCCGAGCGTCTTATGCTCGTCGGCCATGACGTTCGCAATCAGCAGGCTGTTGAGCAAACCATCGCGCTCCGGCAGATGCCGGCTGATGCCGACGCCGCCAGACTCCTCGCCACCAATCAGGATCTCGCGCTCCAGCATCAGGTCAACAACATACTTGAAGCCAATACCGTGTTCGACTAATTTGCGCCCGTGTTTCGCTGCAATCCGGTCGAGCATCTTGGTCGTGTTAAACGCACGCGTCACATCGCCAGGCCACTGCTTGCGCTTCAACAGCCACTGCAGCAGGACCGCAAAGATCTTGTGAGCGTCGACAACATTTCCATGCTCATCAACCGAGCCGATGCGGTCGGCGTCGCCATCCGTGATGAGGCCCGCGTCGCAGTGTTCGGCCACGACCGCCTTCTGCGTCGCTGCAATATGTGGCAGGATCGGCTCCGGATTAATTCCCGGAAACGCAGGATTGGTCTCGCTGCGAAACTCCACATACGGAACTCCCGCGCGCTCGAAGATGCCTGCGATGTAACCCTTGCCCGCGCCGAACATGGTGTCGATCAGGAAGCGATAGCCCGAGGCCTTGATCGCCTTCAGATCGACGAACGACTCGAGCGCAGCGATGTACGGCGCGGAGAAGTCGACCTCCTCGATCGACGCAGGCGTGGCGGCCAGCGGCAAGGGCTTCTCCAGGTAGCTCTCGATCGACGCAATGATCGCCGGGCTGCCCGAGCCGCCATAGCTCGCCTTGTATTTCACGCCATTCCACTCTGCCGGATTGTGGCTGGAGGTGATCATCACGCCGCCCGCAGCCTTGCGCCCGCGCACCGCAAACGACAGCTCCGGCGTCGGTGTGACCTTGCTGGCCAACGCGACAGGAATCCCCGCACCTGCAAGCACTTCGGCCACCACACGCGCAAACGAGCGCGATCCAAACCGCGTGTCGTAGCCAATGCACACGCCGGCCGAGGCATCCTCGTGCTCGATCACATAATGCGCAATCGCCCGCGCGGCTACACGTACGTTGGCGTACGTAAAGTCGTCGGCGATGATGCCGCGCCAGCCGTCGGTCCCAAATTTCACAGCACTCATGCGCTCTACCTAATCCTCAATCCGTGCTCTAGATCAACTCTTCCTTGCCCATCTCTCGATGGAGGGTATGCACGATCTTCGATACGTCCTGTGATCGCTCCAGCGTTGTGATCAGTAGCGCATCCGCCGTCTCAACCACGACCAACCCCTGCACCCCGAGCAAGGCCACCATCTTTCTCGGTGCATAAACATAGTTTCCATGCGATTGGATTGCTACCAACTCACTGTTCTCGCCATCCACCACATTCGAACGCTCGTCCTCGCCCAGTTGTTCATGCAGCGAGGCCCAGGATCCAAGGTCGTTCCACGCAAAGTCAGCCGGAAGACAATAGATCCCGGACCGCGCTTCGCCTTTGACCGACCGCCGTTCCAGCACAGCGTAGTCCACCGAAATGTTTTCACACTCTGGATACAGCTCCGCAAACACTTTCTCAAACTCAGGTGTCCCGTGGGCTGCCGCGATCTTCTCCAGCAGGGGCGCCATGTCGGGCACGTGTTCGCGAATGGCATTGGCAAGCGTTCGCGCACTCCACAGAAAAATTCCGCCGTTCCACGCAAAGTTTCCCGCCGCCAGGAAGCGCTCCGCCGTGTGCTTGTCCGGCTTCTCGCGAAATCGCTTCACGCGGTGCACGGCGATTCCCTCCACGGGCTCGAGCTCCGCGCCCTGTTCAATGTAGCCGTAACCGGTCTCGGGGCGCGTCGGCGGAACTCCAAGGACCACGATATTTTCGCCCTTGGACGCCAGCTTGATACCGGCCGCGAGCACCTCGACGAACCTCTTGTTGTTGCCAACAATGTGGTCCGACGGGAAGATGCCGATCACCGTATCCGGCTCCGTCTTTTCGAGTAGGAACGCCGGAAGCGCGCACGCTGGCGCCGTGTTTCGTGCCGCTGGCTCCGACAACACATGCCTGGCCAGGACCCCGGGCAACTGATCGACGATCAACTCCCGCAACCAGTGATTCGTGATCACCCAGCAATGCTCATCCGGAGCCAGCGGAGCGAGTCGATCCACGGTCTGCTGAATCATCGAGCCCTCGCCCTGCAGCGTGAGCACCTGCTTGGCACGCGCTCTGCGGCTACGCGGCCAGAACCGCGTCCCACTTCCGCCTGCCAAAATTACCGGAACAAACTTCGGTCGCGCCGAACCATCGCCTGCTGACATCGAGACCTACCTGCTTCTGTTATCGGATGCCACCGCAGCCGAAGAGCTCATCCTAACTATCATTCAGATCAGAGCTTCGCGAAAAAATCGCGCATCCGCTGCACGCCTTTGTCGATCACGTCGCCCGACACCGCATACGATAGCCGGATGTGGTTCTCGGTTCCGAACGCCTCGCCCGGCACCACGACCACATGCGCCTCGCTCAGCAACCTGGCCGCAAGGTCCGAGGCGGACTTGATGCCGCCCTTGCCGATGAACGCGCTGATGTTCGGATAGACGTAGAACGCTCCCTGTGGAACCGTGCAGGTTAGGCCGGGAATCGACTTGAAGCCCTGCAGCACCCGGTCGCGCAGCTTGATGTAGTCCGCCCGCATCTCCGACACGCACTCCTGCGAGCCCGTCAGCGCCGCAATCGACGCACGCTGCACCATGCTTGCCGTGTTCGACGTGCTCTGCGACTGCAGCTTGCTCATCGCCGAGATGATCTGCTTTGGTCCCAGCGCAAAACCAGCGCGCCACCCGGTCATCGCGTAGGTCTTGGAGAGCGACCCAAGCACGATCACGTGGTCCTTGCATTCCGTGCACGACGCGCCCGAGATAATCTCGCCGGCAAACGTCAGGTACACATAGCACTCGTCGAGCAGCACATAGATGCCCTTGCTATGCGCCAGCCGGACGATCGCGTAGAGATCTTCGGACCCGAGCACCGCGCCCGACGGATTCGACGGCGTGTTCAGGATAATCGCCTTGGTCTTGTCCGTGATCGCCGCTTCGACGCTCTCCACGGTCACGCGAAAATTCTGCGCCTCGTCGGTCTCGAGGAACACCGGCGTGCCGCCCGCGAACTCGATGATGTCCTTGTACGAGACCCAGTACGGCACCGGCACGATGACCTCATCGCCGTGCTCGACTAACACCTCGACGGCATTGAAGATCGCAAGTTTGCCTCCGGCCGTAAACACGCACTCATCGGGTGCGTAGTTGGTTCCGAAGTCTGCTGCGTGGCGATCGACGATCGCTTTGCGCACCTCGGGCGTGCCAGCCACTGCCGTGTAGCGCGTAACGTTCTGCTGGATGGCCTGGATCGCCGCATCCTTAATATGCTGCGGCGTCGAGAAGTGCGGTTCGCCCGCGCCAAAGTCTGCCAGATCAATGCCCTGCGCCTTCAGCTTGAGCGCTTCGGCGGTAATGGCCATGGTGGCCGAAACTTCGATCCGGTTGATCCGGTCGGTTAGGACTTTCGTAGCTGTCGCTGTACTCATAGCTACTAGTCTTTCAGATTTCGCGGTGGAGTGAAAGGGTTGCTCCCTGCTATCGGCCTGCGGTCCGTTTCCGCACCACCCAGGTCGTCATGCAGCGGTAATCCTGCACGATGGTGGTCTTCAGGGGGTCGACCAGCACGCCGTTCATCTGCTCGGTCATTCGCAGCAGCACGGCCTCGTCCACCAGGAACCACTCCGAGCCGTCGCCGATGCGATAGATGTTCTTGCGCACCCGCTCGAACTCCATCCCAATCCGCGATCCCAGCCGGCAGAACAGCAGGCCGCCCGGTCGCAGGACTCTCCACATCTCGGACACCATCGCCAGGAAGTGCTGCTCGTCGCGCGCGAAGTGCAGCACCGAGTTGCAGATCACCACGTCGGCAAAGGCGTCGGGAAAGTTCATTGCCTCGACGACGCCCACGCGGAAGTTCTCCGGCAGCAACTGCGGCGCCAGCTGCCTGGCCAGCGCCCGCACATGCGCGACTCCCTCTGCATTCGCATCCAGCGCAAAGACCTCGCAGCCCTCGCGCAGCAGGTAGACCAGGTTTCGCCCATACCCGCAGCCGGCGTCGAGCACCCGCATATCGGGCGCAATATTCCCGCGCAGAATCTGGTCGAAGACATAGATGTCGATCTGGCCAAACTGTTCCTGTACTGTCATCGGCGCAGCGGGCCGCGGTGGTTCGGTCACGAGATTTTACCCAGCGACTTCCGCTTCAGCCGCTCAATCACATTTGGAGGTACCATGCTGCTCACATCGCCACCCAGCACGAAGACGCCCTTCACCAGCCGCGAACTCACGTAGGTGTACCGCTCTCCGGGAATCATGAACAGCGTCTCAATCTCCGGATCAAGCTTGCGGTTCATCATCGCCATCTGCAGCTCATATTCATAATCGGATACCGCACGAATTCCGCGCAGCACTGCCTTCGCGCTCTGCGCCTTGGCAAAGTCCACCAGCAGGCCGTCAAAGGTCGTCACCCAGACATTCGGAATCTCGCTGGTCGCCTCCCGCAGCATCTGCTCACGCTCCAGAAACGTGAACAGCGGCTTGCCCTTGCCCGAGCCACCCTGCTCCGAGTTTCGATGCACCGCGACCACCAACTCGTCAACGATCTTGGACGCGCGCGCGATCAGATCGAGATGACCGTTCGTAAGAGGATCGAATGTCCCCGGATAGATGACCTTGGTCCTCTTTGCTCTTTGCATAGCTCCCGCCAGAATACGCTCTTCAGGTTTTGGGTCGGTTAACACTTACCCTTCCCGCCGCAAGTAATATCCCTGGATGTACTCGCGGACACCGTCTTCGAGTCTCGTAAACAGCTTCGTGTATCCGGCCGCGCGCAGCTTCGCGTCGTTGGCCTGAGTAAAGTACTGATACTTCCCCTGCAACTCTTGCGGCATCTCGATGAACTCGATCTTCGGCGCCAGACCCATGGCATCAAAGACAGCGGTTGCGAGGTCGACCCACGTGCGCGCCTGGCCCGTCCCGCAGTTGAACAGACCTCCGGGAGCGTCCGCGGGTTGCAGCGCAAAGTGCAGCGTCACATCCACCGCGTCCTTCACATAGATGAAGTCGCGCATCTGCTCGCCATCCTTGTACTCCGGCCGATAGCTCTTGAAGAGCCGGACCACGCCTGTCTGGCGAATCTGCTCGTAGCTCTTCGACACCACCGAGCGCATGTCGCCCTTGTGATCCTCGTACGGCCCAAAGACGTTGAAGTACTTTAGCCCCACGATGTTCGACCCACTGGTCTCGTGCGAACGCTGCGGCCCCGTGTCGAACAGGTGATGCTTCAGTGCCCACAGGTCGAACATGTGCTTGGAGTAGCCATACATATTCAGAGGCTTGAGCGTAGGCGTCACGGCGTCCGCGTCGTCATAGCCCTCTGCGCCGTCGCCATAGGTGGCCGCGCTCGATGCATACACGAACCGAACCTCATTGGACAGCGCCCAGTTGCACAGAACGCGTGTGTACTGGTAGTTGTTGCGCACTAGGAAGCCGGCATCCTTCTCCGTCGTCGCGCTGCACGCGCCAAGGTGGATGACCGCCCGCGCGTTCACGAACGCACCGTCCTCAATCAGCCCCAGAAACTCTTCGGGCGTGACGATGTCCTCGTAGCGCAGGCCGACGAGATCTTTCCACTTCTCATCCTTGCCCAGGTCGTCAACAAGGATGATCTCGTTTTCGCCGCGAGCGTTGAGCTCGGCAACCGTATTGCGCCCAATGAATCCTGCGGCGCCTGTAACAATAATTGGCCTGGCCATCGACAGAATCTCTCCCCTGCACCTTCTGATGTCTCTCTTCGATATTACCTGTCCGTCACCGCCAGTCCTGGCGCACCTGGCGTATAGTTCGGCGTAAACGGAGCTGTACGATACCAATATCGGCACAAAGGAGTATTTCTTGAAGACGCACGTAAAAATCGCAGTAATTTGTAGTCTGGCCGCCTCAATCAGCCTGCCTGTCCTGGCTCAAAACAGTGGGGCGGACATCTTCAAGGCCAAGTGCCAGATGTGCCACGGCCCCGACGGCACGGCCAACACGCCCGCAGGCCACGCAATCAAAGCCGCATCCTTCAAGACCCCCTCCATTATCCAGACTTCCGATGCGGACCTGATCGCCATCGTCAAGAACGGCAAGGGAAAGATGCCAGCCTTCACCGGCAAGCTCACCGACGACCAGATCAAGGCAGCGGTCGCCTTTATTCGAATCCTGCAGAAGTCCTAAGCTCAAACCAGCGACGATGCGGCGCCTGATCACGTCATGACAGAATCCCCAAGCGTCTCCGGTCTGGACATCCCCGGCCAAGCGCCGTTGCCCGTCCGTGCGCGCGCCCTCTTCGCGTCCGCGTTGCGAGAGTGCAGCATCGAGCGAGCCGTGGAGCTCTCCATCCGTATCTCAACCACGGGTAACGGCGGCCGTGCGCTGCTGCTCGGCTGCGACGGCGGGGACACGATCGTCCGCGTCGATCGCTCGCGCTGCCGGCACCTGCGCATCCTGGCCGTCGGCAAGGCCGCGGGCGTCATGCTCGAGGCCGCGCTCTCGCACCTTGCACTGCCACCCGGGATCGACCTCCAGGGCGTGGTCATCGCACCGTCCTTGCCTGCTTCCCTGCCCGCAGGGTTTCAGTTCTTCGCCGGCGGCCATCCGCTTCCGAACGAAGCCTCCTTCGCTGGCGCACGCGCGGCGCTCGACCTGCTCGCCGCAATTCCGCCGTCCTCAACCCCGGCGTCGGTCGCCGCCGAAACCGTCTGCCTCTTCCTGCTGAGCGGGGGCGCCTCTGCCATGATGGAGCTGCCGCTCGACCCCGCAATCTCCCTCGATGACACCATAGCCTTCCACCGCGCGCTCATCCATAGCGCCGCCTCCATCGCCGAAATCAACTGCGTGCGCAAACACTTTTCCGCCGTCAAAGGTGGACGTCTCGCCATCGCGGCCCGCGCAGCCGACTGCGTTTCCCTATTCGTCTCCGACGTTCCAGCCGGCCATCTAGACGCCCTCGGCTCCGGCCCCACCGTGCCCGACACCACGACGCTGGAGGACTGCCGCGAGATCCTCGCCCGCCATGACCTGCTGACGCGCTTCCCTGCGTCCGTGCAGCGATTCTTCCTCGACCCCGCCGTGCCCGAGACGCCTAAGCCCGGCGAGTTCACTCCCCGCACGGTCACGCTGCTTGATGGCAACAGTCTGGCCGAAGCCGCGCGCCGTCGAGCCGAGCAGCTTGGCTTCCACGCCGTCGTCGACAACACCTGCGACGACTGGGACTGCCTCGCCGCCGCCGACTATCTGCTTGCCCGCCTCCGCACGCTGCGCCAGGTTCACCCGCGCGTCTGCCTCATCTCGGTTGGCGAGGTCACGGTCTCGATTCCCAACAATCGCCTGACGGCCTCCAGCATCGGCGGCCGCAATCAGCACTTCGCGCTCTACGCCGCTACACGCCTCCAGGCCACCGACGGTTCAATTGCCGTATTATCGGCGGGCTCCGACGGCATCGACGGCAACAGCCCCTTCGCCGGAGCGGTGGTCGATCAGCGCTCCCTGGAAAATCCGCGCCTGCGTTCCGAGACCCGGACGGTCCTCATCGAGTTCCGGTCGACATCACTCCTACAGCGTGTGGGCGCAACGATTAGCACCGGCCCCACCGGCAACAACCTTCGCGACCTGCGCCTGTTGCTGGCCGAGTAGACCTCGCACCTACAGGTGCCCGTATTTCTCCAGCGCCTCGAGCAGCGGCATCCCCGCAACAATATCCGCGCGCGATCCCGACTCGATCCGCGACCACTCGATGACCTTCGCGGTCACCTCCTCGAGCATCTGCTGCGGAATCACGATCTGCCCGTCGGAATCTCCCACAACGATGTCACCGGGCACAACGCACAGCCACTCTTCCAGCGCCCCGCGCACCCACACTTTTCCTTGCGACGCCGTCACCCGCCAACGCCCCACTCCCTGCACCGGCGTCCGGTAGCGTGCCACCACCGGCATCCCAAACTCCGCCAGGAACGCGGTATCGCGCACGCCTCCATCGACAACCGCGGCCACGATTCCACGTGCCCGCATGGCGCTTGCCAGCAAATCGCCAAAGCAGCAGCAACTCTTGGCACACCGGCTCGCCCACACGGCGACCACGCCTGGCGGCATGTTGTCGATCGCCGCCAGCTTCGCCCGGTCCCCGCCCGTAAACCTCACCGACTCGCCTGTGACCGTATACGCCGGCCCCGCAAACACGGTGGCTGGCCCAATCGGCCGCAGGCAGTTATCCACCACCGGCGGCATCTTCTGCAGGCTGTCGAATACGTCGGCAATTACCGCAGTTCCGGCCGCCTTCAACGCTTCCAGGCTGCTCTCCATCTTGCTGTTTTGCATAGCGCCTCCATCCTCTCGACTACAAATCTGCGATTCCCGGCCGACAGGTCTCCGGCTTGATAGTAATCGCATTTGCCGGACGTGTCGGCACACAACGTCCAGCGGAAGATACTTCTCCGAAACCCTGCAAGAAATTGCAAACTCCGGCAGATATCCACAGCCAGGCCTCAAGAACACAGAGCATTAGGCCTTTGAGGTTTGGCACGCTGCTTGCACTATCTTCCGGCATAGCAAAGATTCGGCAAGTTGCGTTCGGGCCCAAAACTCACCATTCGTAACCTCGTGGTTTGGCAAGACGTGACATAACTGCAGCAGCCGCGGTTGGCTCCTGTTGCAAATCTTTCGGGCTAGAGACTTTCCGTCACGCGAGCACTCCCTGGAACGACAGCAACTCCAGGCGCGACTCACTGGACGGGTAACCATTTTTGGAACCGTGATTTCTCCCATGCTGTTGCTCTCACGACGCCAGCTGACAGGCAATCGACGAAACCAAAAGAATCAACCGCACTTGTTAGAAACTCCGGCCCCCGTAACGGTGTAGCAACACGTGCAGCGAACAACCGAATCAAAGGAACCTCCCAAGGAGAATTCAGACATGAAAGTTTTACGTTGTCTTTTCGCGCTGACGTTGGTCTGCGCTGTGAGCGGCATGGCCAGGGCGGACGACTTCAAGCTCGGAGTCCAAGACGCGCCACCTACCAAGATCGACTACACCGGCAGCCCCTTGGACGTTGGGTTCGGCTCCTGCGGCTTCGGCACGCCAAAGACCGACGGCTGCGTAACCATTGAGAACGACACGGGTAAGACAATCACGAGCCTGCTGATCGATATCGTGGCGAATTCCTATACGATCGCCGACGGAGGCGGAGGCTGCCTGTCCACAACTCCCGGCGTCGTCTGCGATTATTCGCTCATCGACGATGGCACGGTGTACCAGTTCCTGTTCACCGGCCTGGACATTCCGACCAATAGCGAATGGTGCACCACCGACACCTTTACCATCGAGGAACAGGGTATAGATCCCAAGAACTTCCCTGATGCCACCATATCGTCACCGACCCCTGAGCCTGCCAGCCTCATGCTGCTTGCCACAGGTTTCCTCCTTTGCGCAGGCTTTATCTACCGCCGGCGTATGGGTGCCGACTCTCTGGGCATGTAAACCGCTCCAGCCGTATATCCGCATGGTTCGCCGTGCGAGAATGAAGGGACCTTACCTAGCGTAAGGTTCCTTTTTCTTTTGCTGTAGCAATCTCCTGCGGGGCGCTACAATTCCTCACCGGGAGATCGCGGGTGCTTCAAACGACGTGTGCGGGTCACGGTCGCTGGCGGGCCCTATTCTGAAAGTCTGAATCCTTTGCAGAGGGAGTTGCCATGCGCTGTGTCGGTTGGGCGTTGTTGATCGTGTTGGGATCCGTCACAGCGGGCGCGCAGACTGCACCGGCGGCAGGTAACCGCGCCGGCGTCAGCACGACACCGGCAGCTTCCACCCCGAGCGTCAAACTCGGAGAGTCCTCCGCCGAACTGAACGGCCCCTGGAAGTTTCGCACTGGCGACAACATGGCCTGGGCGCAGACCGACTTTGACGACTCCAACTGGGGCTCCATGGATCTCACTCCCCCGCCCGGATCAGCCGACGCGAGCCTGGCCATCAGCGGCGATCTCCCAGGCTGGACTGCCACTGGCTATCCCCACTACGCCGGCTATGCCTGGTACCGCCTGCGGGTCAACGTCGAGGGCGCCACCCGCCGCCTGGCGCTCAAGATGCCAGACGAGGTCGACGATGCCTACCAGGTCTTCGTCAATGGCCAGGAGATTGGCTCCTTCGGAACCTTCACTGCCGGCCACGTCACCGCCTACAGCACCCTGCCAGAGCAGTTTCGCCTGCCGAAGGGCATTCGCGACGGAACCATTACCATTTCCATCCGCGTGTGGATGGACAGCGCCACCCGCTTCAATTTTCCGGACGCAGGCGGGCTTCACGGTCCACCCGTGCTGGGATATGCCTCGATCATCGGCGCGCTGACGCAACTGGCCTACGACGAGAATGCCCATGAACTGGTCAGCGGCTTCATCGAGTCGATGATCCTCTTCATGGCACTGCTCCTGACCCTCGCCCTCTTCTGGTTGGATCGCGAAGAGAAGGCATACTTCTGGCTGGCGTTAGTATGCCTGGTCACGCTGCTGTCCAACACCATCGTGCAACTTGGGAACTTTACAGCTTGGATTGGGCAAACTTCGGCAGTCATTCTGATTGATGTCGTCCTGGCGCCTCTGCGCATCGGCCTCTGGGTCATCTTCTGGGGTTACTGGTTTCGCCTGTGGAGGACGGGCCGCCTGCATTGGCTGGTCTGGTCGGTGGTGGTGATTCTTATGATCGGCACGGCGATGATCCGGCCGCCGCTCTTCGGTCTGCACGTTCCCACACACTATGCCAGCTTCATCGATCCGATCCTGTTGATCGCGAAGCTTTACCTTGGGGTGTTGTTGTTGCTCGTAACCATCCGTGGCCTGAGACGGCAGAAGACGGAGGGCTGGATGCCTGCCACAGCAGTCGTCCTTGTATTTGTCGCGAACTATCAGCATGAGATGCGTCTCATCCACATCCTCAGGCCCCTCACCCGCTTCGCGTTTCTTGGTTTCGAAATATCGCTGGGTACCATCGCGACCGTCGTCTCGCTGCTCATGATCACTGTCCTGCTGCTCATCCGCTACTTCAATACCCAGAAATTGAAGGAGCAGTGGAAGCACGAGATTCAGCAGGCCCAGCAGGTTCAGCAGATCCTTATCCCCAGCAAGCTGCCGCACATTCCCGGTCTGACGATTGATAGCGCGTATCGTCCCGCTCGTGAAGTCGGCGGCGACTTCTTCCAGATACTTCCCGGCGACGTACCCGGATCGGTGCTAATCATTGTCGGCGACGTGACGGGTAAAGGAATGCAGGCGGGCATGCTGGTGGCCGTCATCCTCGGCGCTCTGCGCGGCGCGGCCCTGCACAGCCAGGACCCCGAACAAATGATGCACGAGGTCAACGTGCAACTCTGCGAGCGCCAGCACGCCAGTGCTACCTGCCAGATTCTCTACATCGATCCCGATGGCCACGCCACGCTCGCCAACGCCGGCCAGCTTCCGCCCTATCTGAATGGGAACGAGATGGAGATGGAGGGTGCGCTACCGCTCGGTACAATTCCCGATGCAGAGCACTCGGTCACCACCTTCGTCCTGCATCCGGGCGACTCGCTCATCCTCATGTCCGACGGTATTGTCGAGGCACAGGACGCCCACGGCAACCTGCTCGGCTTTGATCGGATCAACGAACTCTTGCAAAAAACGACCACGGCGGAAGACATCGCCACGGCGGCTCAGGACTTCGGGCAGGAAGATGACATTCTGGTGCTTCAGGTGCGGCGCAACGCAACGTAGGTTCGACCCGCTGCCTTGTGCCGCATCCCGTTCAATATCTCGTTACGCGAACGACGAAACCGCCGAAGCCTCGTCCTCCTTGACGTCAAACACGGTGACCAGCTTGGTAATTACAAGCAGATCACGAACCTTGCTGGTCAGGTTGAGCAGCTTCAACTCGCCGCCGGCATTCTTCACGGCCGTATACGCGCTCACCAGTTCACCCAACCCGGAGCTGTCGATGTAGTTCACATCACCCAGGTTCAGCACAATCTTCTTGGACCCATCGGCCAGCAGCTTCCGAACTTCCTCACGCAGCGTCAGACCGCCCTCGCCCAGGGTGATCTTCCCGCTCAAATCGACAATGGTTACCCCGCTCACGTCCCGGGTCGCTAACTTCATGCTCATGCCTGTAACTCCTTCTTCGCTCGATATTTGGTCATCTCTGGCTCAGTGTCGGGGTCTAACTGGTGAAAGTGTACCTCATCTATTACTGCCCGCATCGTTCACCTCAAGGCTCATCCCTCAAGATTTTCGTTGCCGGACGTGGCTGGACTGCTACTCTACTCTGGCAGACGGGCCAAAGATTCTTCTCAACGCTATGTATCGCAAGGCGATGAGGGAGGGTGGCGTTGAGCACTAAAACGACCAGCAGCGGCGATAAAGCGAGAGGCGGCGGGCGAGCCAGCAGCAACAGCATCGAGCTGCGACTTCCCTCGCGTCTGGGCTACGAAAAAGTAGCGATGAACACGGCGGCCAGCGTGGCGCGCCTGATGGGCTTCAGCGAAGAGCGCGTCGACGACCTCAAGACCGCGGTCGCCGAGGCCTGCATCAATGCCATGGAGCATGGGAACAAGCTCGATGAATCGCTCAGCGTCGGCGTCGTTCTCTCGATGGATGCCAACTCGCTCGAGGTCAAGGTCACCGACAACGGCGAAGGTCCGCAGAGCAAGACCGACGCCCCCAATATCGACAAAAAAATGTTGGGCGAAGAAGATGCGCGCGGCATGGGTATGTTCCTCATCCAGGCCCTGGTGGACGAGGCCGAATGGGTCAGTTCTCCGCCGGCCGGCAGCTACGCCCGGATGGTCATCCACCTCAGCAACCCGCTCGTCTAGGATTACCCTCTAGAATGATCTGGACAACGATCCAGATCGTGGAGACAGCATGCCGGAATTAGTTACCCACGTTACCGTCGAAGAAGTTGCCTACACCACGGGCGACCCCATCACTGTGCTGCGCTTCTCGGGTGACATCACCAGCGCCTCGCAGCCAGCGGTCATCGGCACCTACGAGGGCCTGCCCGATAGCGTCAAGCGCATCCTTTTGGATTTTTCAAAGGTCGAATATCTGAACTCGAGCGGCATCGCTTTAGTCATCCAGATGATGATCTCCGCCAGCAAGCGCGGACAGAAGATCCATTCCTTCGGCCTCAGCCCGCACTTCACCAAGGTCTTCACCATGGTCGGCATCACCAAGTACACCACGCTGCATCCGGATGAAGCCACCGCCTGCGCCGCGTTTAGTTAGAGCCCATCACTTGATCAGACTCGTCCAATCCAGCACGACCTTGCCTGTCTGCCCAGAAATCATCGCGTCGAACCCCTTCTGAAAGTCGCTGTACGCAAACCGGTGCGTAATCACCGGCTCAATGTCGACGCCACTCTCCAGCATGACCGACATTTTGTACCAGGTCTCGTACATCTCGCGCCCATAAATTCCCTTGATCGTGAGCATGTTGAAGATCACGTCGCGCCAGTTCATCGGCGCCTCCTTGGCAGGGATTCCCAGGATCGCAATCTTCCCTCCATGCGCCATGTTCGCGATCATGTCACGCAACGCCTGCGCGTTCCCGGACATCTCGAGCCCCACATCAAATCCCTCCTGCATCCCAAGCTGCTTCTGCACTTCGGCAAGCGAAGTCTCCGCAGCATTGACCGCCAGCGTTGCCCCCATCTTCTTCGCCAGCGCCAGCCGATACGGATTCATATCCGTGATCACGATGTGCCGCGCTCCCGCGTGTTTCGCCACCGGAATCGCCATGATTCCGATCGGACCCGCGCCCGTAATCAGCACGTCTTCGCCCAGCAGAGGGAACGACAGCGCGGTATGCACGGCGTTGCCAAACGGATCGAAGATCGCGGCGACCTCCTGGTTGATCTTCGGGTCATGCCGCCAGATATTGGTCATCGGCAGCGAGATAAACTCGGCAAACGCACCAGGCCGATTCACTCCCACGCCCAAGGTATGCGCGCACAGATGCCGGCGGCCTGCCAAACAATTCCGGCACCGGCCGCAGGTCACATGCCCTTCGCCGCTCACGATGTCGCCGGGATAAAAATCATTTACATTCGATCCCACTTCAACAATCTCGCCAACAAACTCATGCCCAATCGCCATCGGCACCGGGATGGTCTTCTGCGCCCACTCGTCCCACTGGTAGATATGCACATCGGTCCCGCAGATGCCCGTGTAACGCACGCGAATCAGCACATCGTTGATCCCAATCTCCGGAACCGGAACGTCCTCCAGCCACAACCCCTGCTCTGCCCTGCTCTTCACCAATGCCTTCATCGTCTCTACCTTTTCTCGTGCATGCACCCGCACACATCGCGACGTCCATGATATCCCGCTGACCCGTGCATTGCTCCGAATCGCTCCTTCGCCTACACTTAGGTCTGTGCCCAAAGTGGGCGGATAGCTCAGTTGGTTAGAGCGCCTGCCTTACAAGCAGGATGTCGGGGGTTCGAGTCCCTCTCTGCCCACCACTTTCTCACAGATCCCTTTACAACTTCTCGCCACCACGATGCCCGCGCGCCTCATCCTCAACGCCGACGACTTCGGCCTCACCCCCGGCATCAACCGCGCCATTGCCGAACTGCACGCCGCCGGCACTCTCACCTCCGCCACCCTCATGGCCAACGGCCCGGCCTTTGACGACGCCATCCGCATTGCCCACGCGCAGCCAACGCTCAGCATCGGTTGCCACATCGTCCTCACGGACGGCATCCCGCTCTCGCCCCCCGAAACCATCCCCACACTTCTCGGCCACGACCGCCGATCCTTCCGCGCGTCCCTGACCGACTTCTTCGCCGCCGTCCTAATCGGCAAAGTCTCCGCAGCCGACATCGCGCGCGAAGCCCTCGCGCAAATTGCCCACATCCAGCAACAAGGCATCTCCCTCACTCACATCGACACCCACAAGCACACCCATATCCTCACCCGCGTCGCTCGCCCAGTGCTCGATGTAGCCGAGCGCACCGGCATCCCCGCCATCCGCAATCCATTTGAACCTCGCTGGAGCATCGCTCTCGGCAAGAGCCGGATCCTTCGCCGGCTCCAACTGCGCAGCCTCCGCTTCCTGCAGCCGCGCTTCCTTGCTCTACCCCAGATTCGCAGCGGCCGCGTTGTCACCACCAACGGCACACTCGGCATCTCCGCCACCGGTCATCTCAACTCCACCACGCTCCGCGCAATCCTAAACGACATGCCCAGCGGCACCTGGGAGCTCGTCTGCCATCCCGGCTACAACGATAGCGACCTCGACGCCATCAGGACCCGCCTCCGCGCCACCCGCGACATTGAACGCGCCGCCCTGCTCGTCGCTTTCTTCCCTGCCTCTGCACAACAATCGCATCCTCCGCTCCCGCAACTCATCAACTACAGAGACGCAGCACAGCTCGCCGCGACAGGCAGCTAGTGCCATCAAGCTCGGCCCGGAAAAGGTTATAGCGGAATCAATATGAAGATTGGCATCACGTGTTATCCCACCTACGGCGGCTCCGGCGTGGTTGCCACCGAGCTCGGCATCGAGCTCGCCGCGCGCGGGCATGAGATCCACTTCATCACCTACTCGCAGCCCTTCCGCCTCGCCGGCCGCGACGCCAACATCCGCTACCACGAGGTCCCGGTCTCCAACTACCCGCTATTCGAGTACCCTCCCTACGACCTCGCCCTCGCCACCCGCATGGCCGAAGTCGCCGAGCTTCACTCGCTCGACCTCCTGCACGTTCACTACGCGATCCCCCACAGTGTGAGCGCGCTACTCGCCCGCCAGATGCTCGCCAAGAATGGTCGCCACCTGCCCTTCATCACCACACTTCACGGCACCGACATCACCCTCGTCGGCCTCGACCGCTCCTATCTCCCCATCACCCGCTTCGGCATCGACGAGTCAGACGGCGTCACCGCCATCTCCTCCCACCTCCGCGAGCGCACCCGCGAAAACCTCGGCATCTCGCGCGAGATAGAAGTCATCCGCAACTTCGTCAACTGCGACTTCTACGTACGCAACCCGGAGCTCGTCGCCCAGCAGCGTCCGCGCTTCGCCAGGCCCGGCGAAAGCCTGCTCGTGCATCTCTCAAACTTCCGGCCTGTGAAACGGGTGTTGGACGTCATCGAAACTTTCGCCCGCGTCTCCCGCGCACTGCCCGCCCGGATGCTCATGATCGGCGACGGCCCCGAGCGCTCGGCAGCCGAGTTCCTGGCCATGCGTCTCGGCATCGGCGATCGCGTCGACTTCGTCGGCAAGCAGGAGAACGTCAACGAGCTCCTCCCCCTCTCCGACCTCATGCTCATGCCCTCCGAGATGGAGTCCTTCGGCCTGGCCGCGCTCGAAGCCATGGCCTGCCGCGTGCCCGCCATCGCCACCCGCGTTGGCGGCGTGCCGGAGTTGATCGAAGACGGCGTCAATGGCCTCCTGTACGAAGTTGGCGACGTCGACGGCATGGCCGCCGGCGCGATCTCCATCCTCAGCGACCCGGCGCTGCTCGAACGCTTTGCCACCGCCTCCCGCCGCACCGCGCAGGACCACTTCTGCGCCTCCCGCATCATTCCGCTGTACGAGCGCTACTACGAGCGCATCCTCTCCCAGGGACCTCGCTAGTCCGGACCAACCCCCGCCCGAGGTTACCTGTTAACATCCCGGTTAACTGCCCGGATGCGCTGCGCCAAGATCCTTACCACTTCGTTCATCCCGCGCCTACTCTGTTTAATTAGGTGCATCTGCTTCTTTCTAAATAGGTCCCTTTGCACCGCAGATCTCCCAGGAGAAGATCCTCCATGAAGATGAAGTTCTCCCTCCCCCTCGCCGCCTCCGTCCTGATGCTTACGGGCGTGCCGTTGATGGCCCAGACGACTGGCACCTCGCATCCCGAGGACCTCGACGATACCCGGCAGCTCGCGCCGGACGCGTCGGAATCGCACTACGTTCCGCCGTCGCACGCGACCCCGTCAGCCACCGTTACGGTGACCACCCCTGCCCCTTCAACGCCGGTCCCTTACCAGCGCAATCCGCCCATGCAGACCGCCTCGCTAAGCAACAGGGGAGCCGTCGGCGATCCTGACGGCCAGATCGTCACCGAAGTTCCTGTCGGTCCCAACGAGCTGCCCATCGGTACTCGCTTGAATGGCACGTTGCAGCAACCGATCTCCACCAAGACCACGCAAGCCGGCTCGCGCTTCACCGCTACCCTTTCCGCCGAAGTCAACCGAAACGGCGTCGTTCTTCTACCCGCCGGCAGCATCGTCTACGGCCGCATCACCCATATCCACGGCGGCCGCCGCATCAGCGGTCCCTCCGCCATTCGCCTCCAGCCTGATTCCGTCAGCCTGCCCGACGGCACCGTCTATCACATCCTCGCCGAGGTCACCGACCTCGATCACTACGCCGACTCCCACGTCAACAATGAAGGCACGATCGTCGGCAACACGCATCCCGCCGAAACCGCTGCAGCCATCGGCCTCACGACCACGTCTGCCGTAGTTGTTGGAGCCGTCGTCGGTGGTGGCGTCGGAGCCGTGGTCGGCCTGGGCGTCGGCGCCGGAGCCTCAACCGTCTGGTGGCTCAGGCATGACCGCCAGCAGGAACTGCCCACCGGCACATCGATTGTTTTCACCCTCAACGCCCCTCTGCAACTGGCTCCAACCGCACACTAGTTCCCCTCCCCCCTCCACCTCAAAACTGAAGGCCCTCAGATCACCGAGGGCCTTTGCCTTTGCGGCTCCTCTGCGATACACGAGCGGAGCCGCGTACCGCTCGACATGCGTTTACGCGGTTGCCGGCAGTACTGCCGGTTGCGATTTGGGCTTCCGGCGGAGGACGGCGGCGGAGATCAGCGTGATGAGCAGGCCAACCGGGAAGGGTTCGATGAAGGTGTACAGGGCGTTGATGAGAGGGTTCTGGTAGGCGAGCTGGGATTGGCGAATGGCCGCTACTTTTGCCTGGATCACCTCAGTGGTGCCGGGGGATGACTGAACCTTCTGTATCTGGGCGGCGAAGTAGTTGTCCATGAAGTGCGGGAGGAAGTTGAAGTAAAGGATCTCCCAGGTCACGACGTAAAACGCACACGAGATCAGCGTGATGCAGATGCCGATCGTGAAGGCCCGGCCGAACGTGATGGCGCCGCCGGAAAGGTTGTCCCGGTAGGAGCGGATGCCGAAGAAGACCAGCAGGAAGGAGAGCACGATGGCGGTGTACCCGATCAGCAGGCCTTTGTTGCCGTGGTTGAGGTCGGTGAGGAAGGGGACGGTGCTGCACATCAGGACGGAGGAGATAACGCCGGAGATAAGGCCGAAGGTAAGGATGGTCTTCTTCATGGGAGGCTCCTGGGGAATGAACTGAAGACACTCTGCGGGAAAGAGGCGGCGATTGTCGTCATGCTTTCGGGTGATTTTAGCGCAGGGCGGCGGAAATCATGCTTTGGAGTGAGGGTCTAGGGCAGGATGCCGAGTTCCTTCCCCATCTGGACGGCCTGTGTCCGCCGCCGCGCGCCCAGCTTGTCGAAGGCCCGGCTGCAGTGGGTTTTGACGGTGTTCTCGGAGACGAAGAGGCGGTCAGCGATCTCGCGGTTGCTGAGCCCCTGGGCGATGAGCGAGAGAATTTCAAGCTCGCGCGGCGTGATGCCCAGCGCGTCGAGCTGAGACTGGTTCAGGGTGAAGGGTTCCGCAGGAATGGGGACTTCTTGCAGGATGATTGTTTCGCGGGGCTTGGTGAGCTTGATCCCCAGCCAGATACCGAAGCCGGCGAAGATGACAGCCACCAGGGCGGCATAGATTTCGAAGGAGTTCTCGATCACCAGGAACTGGTACTGCGACCAGCGGAGCACAGCGATCAGCACGCCGCCGACAAGGCCGAGAAGGAGCACGTGGCTGAGGACGCGGCGCTTCATGTCTGTTGCGTGGATTCTACTGCGGCCCCCGATCCCACGGCTAACCACCTCCCCCTCAAAATCGAAGGCCCTCAGAAAACCGAGAGCCTTTGCCTCTGAACTTGTCTTTCCCTACGCTCTACACTCTATCCCCTATCCCCTGCCCTCACCCCATCACCTGCGAGAGCAGCCGCTTCCAGTTCTTCTGATTCCTCTTGAAGCTCTTCTTCAGGTCTTCGAGGATTCGCTGGAAGTCTGGATTCTCGAGCATCCCCCTCCACGCCGGATTGATGCTGAACCACGGATAGTTCTCGTTACCCAGGTAGATCGCGCGCCGCAGCCAGTGCAGCGCTTCGGACGAGTCCCCTTCCACCGCAAAATACGTAGCCAGCCGATAGGCCATCTCGCTATCGGCCTCGGCCGCAGCCAGCGTCTCTTCCAGCACAAAGTCCGCCGCCCGCTTGCGATCGCCAAGCTGCACGTAGCACATAGCAATCGTCGGAAACACAATCCGCAGCGTGGAGTCGTCGCGCGTCACCTG
>JBEKFF010000066.1:0-15482 GCA_050013455.1 Acidobacteriaceae bacterium
ACCGCCACCGGCCAGGTCCTCACCAAGACCCAGCAGCTGGATCGCATGCGCGACCGCAAATTGGTGATCACCAAGCTCGACACTTCCGAGATCAAGATCAAGCTCGTCGGCAATATCGCGATCGTGACGTCCCTCGCGCAGGTCGAAGGTTCCGACAACGACGAGCCGCTGCACGGCGCCTTCCGCTACACCCGCGTCTATCAGCGCCTCAGCGGCAATGTCTGGAAGGTCACCAACTTCGAGGTCACCCCGGCCAACCGGCAGCAGCACGTCCCGGCCAGTCAGAGCTAGCGGGCTCCAGCACACCCTGGCATGAATATTGGAACAAAAAAACCGGGCCAGATGGCCCGGGTAAAAATGAATAGTTTCCGCCTGCGCGAGGGCTCGTTGAAATTGGACCTACGCGACTTCGACGCGGCCAATCGGCTTGACCGCCGTCGCGGGACGTTTGACGTAGGTATTCAGCACATTCAAACCCAGCAGCCGCCGATCCAGCGACCGCGTACCGCCGGTCAGCCGAGCATCTTCCGGCTCATGCAACCCATCGCTGTGCTGGTGCGAGCGAATGTTGGCCAGCCGCGTCCGCGTGTCCACGGCGCCATCCTGCGGCTGCATCATCCCCGCCTCGGCAAACGGTAAACTCCACGCCGTTCCACCGTGCAACCCCTGCCGCGATGCCATCTTCGGCATCCGCACCACATCGCCAATCTTGCTGATCCAGGAACCCATCCGTGCGGGTGGCGTTTGTGTCATGGGGAAACCTCCTTGGACTTTTGTCGCGAAGTCGTTCTCTATGTCAGACTGCGTGCCTCAATGGAAGAGTTGCATGGAATGCCGCAAAAAAAATCGCGTATGGAACAAATAATCGTGAATTCGCGCGACCGTTCTCAGCGCAATCCATTGCGCATCTCGACCGCACCAATAAAGGGGTTTTCGCAGCTACCGCCCGGGGCTGTCCAGCTACTGTTCGAGCGTATCCAGCGCCAGCGCCGCCCGCAATCTCCGCCAGCTTTCGTCCAGCATCTCCGGAAGAATTCGTGTCTCCGCCAGCACGCTCATGTAGTTGCTATCCGCCACCCAGCGCGGAACCGCATGCAAATGCAGGTGTTCCGCCACCCCTGCTCCCGCTGCCTTGCCTAGGTTCAACCCCAGGTTCTGCCCATGTGGCTGGTATACCGACTGCAGCACCCGCTCGGCCTGGCGCGTCATCCGCAGCAGCTCGTCCGCCTCCTCCAGCGTCAGCCCGGCGAGCGACTGCTCATGCCGGTACGGCACCACCATCAGGTGTCCGCTGTTGTAAGGAAAGGCGTTGAGCACCAGGAAGCAGCTCTTCCCGCGCTCCAGTAGGTAAATTGCCTCCTCCGCCTGCTCCCGCGGCATGCCGTTTTCCACCGCGTAATCCACCGCCGCAATCATGTTGCAGAAAACGCAATGCTTCTCTCCAGGCCAGCCGGCCAGCGCCTGGGGAACACCGGGCTTCGGCCGGGCGTTGTCCGCGCCCGTCACATAGGCGTAGCGCCACGGTGTCCAAAGATGATCCATGGCAGCAGTATTACAGGCCGCGCTCCCGGCAGGGAAGCCTGTCCGCGCAGACATCCCCGCCTCCCATCCCCGACACATCCCCATTTTCCCTGCAAGTCCCACCGTCACAGTCCGCCAAAAATGAGCGATGTTCGGTCAGCGCGTTCCCGCGCTCCATCCCCCGCATTGACCCTCGCGAATCACGCTGCTACACTTTTGATTGAGGACATGCGCGCGGGATCCAGTCGCAGGCTCTCAATTATTTGCACCACTCATTCCCGCTGACATCATCGTATAGAACACCACCCCTTTGGGAGGCAGACTTCTGCCACTCGAACAGGGCCGTCCACCGACCTGATGCAAGCGACTGAGCAACTGGACCCGGAGCAGTTTTATCCATGGCCGACATCGACCACAATTCTTTCCATCCCGAGAGCATAGCCCTGAACACCACATTGGAATCAAACGCACCCGACGCGACGACCGAAACTTCGGCGTCAACTGACCTTTCCCTCAACCCCAGCACCCCCGCGGCCGAGAATGCCACTGCCACTGAGCTAAACACCGTTCAGCCTGCAGTCGAGAAGAGCGATGTCGCTGTCGACGTCGTCACTCCCGAGCCCGAGTATGATGCCGAAGACTTTGCCAAGGCGCTCGAGAGTTTCGATCGCGAACAGGCTGCCGAAAAAGACGCTGCACAGGCGCTGACTGCCGAAGAGGCTGTCATCACCGGCACCGTCGTCAAGATTACCGACAAGCACGCGGTGGTCGACATCGGCCTCAAGTCCGAAGGTCTCATTCCGCTGGATCAGGTTCTCGATCACACGGGCGCGCCCAAGTTTGCCGTTGGCGACGTCATCGAAGTGGTCGTTGAGCGTGAGGAGAAGGAGGGCGGCTATCTCGTCAGCTACGAGAAGGCCCTGCGTCACAAGGTTTGGGACAAGCTCGAAGAGGCTGCCAACACCAAGACCCCCGTCAAGGGCATGGTCGTCTCGCGCGTCAAGGGTGGCCTGACTGTCGACATCGGCATCAAGGCATTCCTGCCCGGTTCGCAGGTCGAAGTTCGCCCCGTCCGCAACCTCGACGGCTACATCGGCACCGAGATCGAAGTCCGCGTTATCAAGCTCAACAAGAAGCGCGGCAACGTCGTGATCTCCCGCAAGGAGATCCTCGAAGAGGAGCAGAACGAGAAGAAGACCATCACCCTCTCGACCCTCGAAGAGGGCTCCGTCTTCACCGGCGTCGTCAAGAACCTCACCGACTACGGCGCGTTCGTCGACATGGGCGGCCTCGATGGCCTGCTCCACATCACCGACATGAGCTGGGGCCGTCTCACCCACCCCCGCGACCTCGTCAACGTTGGCGACGAGATCCAGGTCAAGGTCCTCAAGTTCGACAAGGAAAAGCAGCGCGTCTCGCTCGGCTTCAAGCAGCTTTCGCCTGATCCATGGCTCGACGCCACCGAGCGTTACCCGGTTGGCGCCCACGTCAAGGGTCGCGTGCTTTCTGTGACGGATTACGGCTCGTTCGTTGAGCTCGAGCAGGGAATTGAAGGCCTCGTGCACGTCTCTGAGATGACCTGGTCCAAGCGGATGAAGCACCCCTCCAAGCTGGTCAAGCCCGGCGACGAAGTGGAGACCATCATCCTCTCGGTCAACCCCACCGACCGCCGCATCTCGCTCGGCATGAAGCAGCTCCAGGACAATCCCTGGGAGCAGCTCGAGGAGAAGTATCCGATCGGCGCAGTCATCGAAGGCCGCGTCCGCAACCTCACCGACTTCGGCGCGTTCATCGAGATCGAAGACGGCATCGACGGCCTGGTGCACGTGTCGAACCTCAGCTGGACCAAGCGCATCAAGCATCCGTCGGAAGTTCTCAAGAAGGGTGAAAAGGTCAAGGCAGTTGTCCTCGGCGTCGAACCCGAGAACCGCCGCCTCTCGCTTGGCGTCAAGCAGCTCCAGCCCGATGTCTGGGAGACGTTCTTCGCCCAGCACCGCGTCGGCGACGTCATCAAGGGCAAGACGCTGCGCACCGCGCAGTTCGGCGCCTTCGTCGAGATCGCCGAAGGAGTCGAGGGCCTCTGCCACGTCTCCGAGGCAGTCGACGATACCGGCAAGCAGATCACCCTGGAAGTTGGCGACGAGCACGAGTTCAAGATCGTCAAGATGAACCAGGAAGAGAAGAAGGTCGGCCTCTCCATCAAGGCCATCGGCGAGGAAGCCACACGCGCCGAGGTCGAGAGCTACAAGGAGTCCAGCAACAAGGGCAAGGGCGGCAACAAGGGGCAGGGAAGCAACAGCGGATCCTCCTCCAGCGCCAACGCCGGCAGCACCACCCTGGGCGACCTCCTCAAGTGGAAGCAATCAGAAAACGAGAGCGACGACAACGAGTAATCGCAGTCACCGCATCACCACAAAGGCCGCCCACCCGGGCGGCCTTTCTGTTGTCTTTGCCCTTGCCTTTCTGGCTGTCATTCCGGGCGCAGCGAGGAACCTGCTTCTCGCTCGCGCAGCGAGCGCCCGTTCTTACGTCATCCACAGAATGCTATCCTGCTCCCACCATGCGCATGCTTCTTGCCGCCACTCTTCTCGCTGCCACCACCGTCGCGTCCGCCCAGCAGCTACCATCCGAAACCGCCGCCAAAATCGCCACCCTCGCGCAAAAAGTCCTCGCCGACAGCGGCGTTCCCTCCGCCTCCATCGGCATCGTTCAGGACAACCACATCGTCTACACCCGCGCCTTCGGCCTCGCGCGCGTCACCCCGCCCCTCCCCGCCGACGCCTCCATGGCCTACCCCATCGGCTCCATCTCCAAGCAGTTCACCGCGACGGCCATCCTCATCCTGCAGCAGCAGGGCAAGCTCTCCCTGCAGGACCCCGTCAGCAAATTCTTCCCCGAGCTCACCCGCTCGAACGATGTCAAAATTATCAATCTCCTCACCCACACCTCTGGCTATCAGGACTACGCGCCGCAGGATTACACCATCCCCGCCTGGAAGGTCCCCGGCGATCCCCTTGCCGTGGTGCACGAGTTCGCCGGCAAGTCCCTCGACTTCGACCCTGGCACCCAGTGGCAGTACTCCAACACCAACTTCGTCCTCGCCGCGCTCATCGTCCAGAAAGTCTCCGGCGAGCCCTTCGCCAAATTCCTCCGTGACAACGTCCTCAAACCCGCGCATCTCGAAGACGTTCTCAACCTCAACACCGAGCAGTCCAAGCTCCAGGTCACCGGCTACATGCGCAACGCGCTCGCGCCGATCCGCCCCGCCGCACTCGAAGCCCCGGGCTGGTACTTCGGCGACGGCGATCTAGCCATGCCCGTCGGCCAGCTCCTCAAGTGGGACTTGACCATCATCAACCAGTCGCTCCTAACCCCGGCCAGCTACAAGCAGATGGAGACTTCCTACATCCTCGCCAACGGCAAGGACTCCCACTATGGCCTCGGCGTCGAAATCCTCAACGTCAACGGCCGCAAAGCCATCGAGCACGACGGCGAAGTCGGTGGCTTCGTCGCGGAAAACATCCTCTTCCCCGACGACCACGTCGCCATCGCCGTCCTCACCAACCAGGAAGCCTCGTCCGCCGCCGCCGACATCGCCAAGCAGATTTTCCCGCTCGTTCTTCCCTCAGCCGCGCCCGCTGCCACCCGTGCCGCCGACCCCACCACCACCGCCCAGGCGTTCGCACCCCACCTCCAGACCATCGTTGCCGGCCTCCAGAAGGGCGCCATCGATCGCTCCCTCTTCACCCCCGACTGCAACGACTACTTCGCCGCCGCCGCCCTCGCCGACTACCAGTCCAGCCTGTCCCCCCTCGGCACCGTCACCTCCGTCACCGTCGGCCACGCCGGCCTCCGCGGCGGCATGACCTTCAGCTCCTACCGCATCGCTTTCTCCGGCGGCACCACCCTCGTGTTCACCGTCTACCTCGAACCCGATGGGAAGATCGAGCAGCTATTGGTAGAGGGCAAAGCATAGGAAACGTGAAGCGGCAAAGCATAGGATCGTGACGCGGCAAGCCTAAGCCGAAGGCATACGTCCGCACCACGCCTTCGCACGTCAGACGCGGAACAGTCTAATGATGGCCGCCGCCGCCGCCGCCGCCACCGCCACCGCCGGCCGAAGCGCTCCCACCGCCCGACCCACCGCCCGACGATCCACCGCCGCCATGGGCTCCTCCTCCGCCTGACGAGCCGCCGCCACCGGATGCATGGGCTCCGCCGCCACTACTGCCACCACCAAACGCATGGCCGCCGCCACCGCCGCCACTCAATCCGTGCCCGCCGCCTCCGCTAATCCCTCCGCCGAAGTGGCTCACCTCGGTATGGCTGTGGCCGCCTTCATTCACCTGCGACGTGACCGTAAATCCCCTGGCCCGGCTGTCGAACGCGATCAAACTCGTTGCCGAGATCGCCTTGCTGCCCGCCGCCCCTTCCCGCAGGTTTCGGGCCTCCAGCGCTGGCGGCGTCGCCGCCCGGAGCATCGGCAGCGAGGGGCTGCGAAATTCCTTCGGCGTCTCTGCCAGCACCTTCACCTGCGCTCCCGGCGCATACGCCACGCGATGCACGCCCTCGCCCTTCCGATCCCCCGGCACAAAGACGCCATTCTTCAAATTTCCCAGCTCTTTGCCCTTGGCATCATGCGGATGAATCGGCACATATCCCAGCTTGCCTCCCACTCTCACCCAATGCACCGGGCAGTGATGGTGGCGATGCTCGCCCGCCACCCATGCATACCGGTGATGCCAATAGATCCAACTCCCCGCATGGCATACCGCCCAATCAAACCCGTAGTCGCTATACCAGCCGTCATCCCACACCACGTCGCTCGCCAGCACCACCGGTTCGCCCGTCATCGGATCCAGCGTCATCCAGTTCTGAAGCGAATACGGCGAACACGGAAAAACCTGTTCGTCCTCAACCCACATCGCCGGAGCCACGCCGCCCCCTTGCATCTGCGCCTCGGCCCGCTGTTCATCCCCTTGTGCCTGCTGAGCGAGCCTGGCGTTTTGAGCGGCATCCTGTGCCTGCTGTCCCTGCGAAGTTGCGTCCGCTGGTTGAGCGCCATCTTTCTGCGGCTGGCCGCCCGCCACATGTTTCACGGCAGGCGCCTTGGCCCATCCGTTGGTCGGCTCCCAG
The DNA here is from genome assembly GCA_050013455.1 of Acidobacteriaceae bacterium. Classification (GTDB taxonomy): domain Bacteria; phylum Acidobacteriota; class Terriglobia; order Terriglobales; family Acidobacteriaceae; genus Granulicella. The sequence continues at coordinate 6,658 of JBEKFF010000066.1, forward strand.
CACGTTCCATACGGCTGGCAATCGAAGAAGCTTCCCTGCGCCTTCATGTCCGCCAGCCCTGGCAGCGGCTCCTTCAGTCCAGCCTCCTTCATCACCGCATGCATCGCCGCGCTGCGCGCTGTCACCCGAGCCGCTACCCACCGGTCCCATTCTGCGAAGTTGTTCGCCGGGCTCGCCGGCGTCGGGACAAACACGCCATAGGTATACGTGAACGTCTTCCCGACCATCGCCTGCATCGTATTCAAATCGCCCACGTGGATCTCAGCCGGTGCCTGAGGCGTAATCGTCATCGCGTCCAAGTAGCTATTGATCCTGAAGTCCGCATGGCTCCCATACGGAACATGGATCCCATCGGTAGGCGTCGCCAGGCTGTAGCGCTCGCCCGGCACCGTCGGACGCAGATGCAGCGAAGCCACACCCGACAGCAGCACCATGTCTGTCGTCGGAACCCCATCCTTCGTCGTCAGCGTGTCAAACGTCAGTGCCGAGTTCTCCCCCACATACATCGTCGACGCATCTTCAAACTCGATCTCCGCGCGACCCTTTCCCGTCACCACGCTGAAGCCCGACTCCAGCGGCATATTCGACACCGCCTGCACCCACGGCGCCACCTCCGGCTGCCCCTTGTGCTTGCCCACCGCCACCCGCACATCGCCCTGAACCAGGCTCAGCCGCACAATCTGCGGATACACCTCTCCCGGATGCAGCGAAGCCTGAGCCGAATCGGCTCCCGGGGCCACTGTCGATGTCTGCGCGGAGATAGCTCCGCAACCCAAAGCCACAACCATCGATAAGGAGAGGTTCAAGCAGCGTTTTACGCTCATGGCAGCCTCCGCAGGTATGCATTTCTTTAGGAAAGACAGGGCCCTTGGCCGAAGCCGGTGCGAGTCTTCCTTCGCCGCAACGATAGTCTTCGAAGGAGACTACGGCAAGCACCAGCAGCACTTGGTAGACGTACCACCGCACATTATTGATTCAAGTTTCGCCAGAATCTTTAAGTCCCAAACGGCCCACCCCGTTCAAGTCACCCACCACGACGCTCACGCAGCCCATCGCGACTTAGCCTGATCCCTCAGCTCGCCGCCACCCACCCCAACAAACTTACGTCAGCAAATACGCCAGCCCGATCACCGACATCACCAGCCAGAGCCGCCAGTCACCCTGGGGATTCAGCCGAATTGGATCATGAAGATTCATCCCTGTCCGTCCCTTCTCCTGCCAGCACGTAGTACAGCAATGTACTCAGACTCATCTCCGCCAACATCTCCGTCAGCGCATCCGGCTCCACAAGACGCTGCGACGCTTGTCTTGCACTAGAAGATGCCGCAACAGGCAACTCCGTCGCAGGCAGTCCCTCCGCCCGCGCATCCCGAGCCCGAACTTCGAGCGCCCGAACTTCCAGCGCCCGAACTTCGAGCGCCCGAACTTCGAGCGCCCGAACTTCGAGCGCCCCAACTTCCCGTTCGCGTAGTTCCTGATGCACCAGGGTCCTGTCTTCTAGTACGCTTCCGGGAGCCTGCAAGTTTAATGGTTTCCAAAAAATATCGGTGAAGCCTTCATCGGCAGAAGTACCGGCAAACTTTACTCGCATCGTCATCGTCATCATCCTTTCTGCATCTCCCCTCTAGATAGACCCTTCTCTACGCCCTGCCTCTGCGCCCGCAGCCTCTCCCCGCACGTCGCCCGGACCGTCGGCCCGCCCTCCCCAGCACTTCACGCCGTCCGGGCCCCAGACGAACCCGCCCCTGCCCTTCATCCCCGCCCGAAACCGCTCGCGCTCCTCAGGCGTCATCCGCGCCCAGCGCTCGCCCATCCCGCGCTTCCATCCCCTCGGCCCGCCGCCGGCGTGCTTGTGAAATCCGCCCAGCAGAATTTTGCTCAGCACCACCAGTCCCAGCCCCTGCAGGAACGTGATCGTCTTCAACCCAAAGATCGCCGGCATCAGCCAGTTCCACAGATGTTCCGTCACATATCCGAACACCGTCAGCGCAAGCGCCACCAACACGATGATCTTCAACACCTTCAACATTCGAAATCCCTTCATCTCATCCTCACTTCCCAAATCCTTTACTTCCCAAAATCCTCGTCCAGATCCTGCAACCGCTCCCGCAGAAACAGCACCGCATATCTCTTCCGCGACAACAGCGTATTCACGCTCACGCCCGTCTCGTCCGACAGTTCCTTAAAGCTCCGCCCCATCAACTCATGCGCCACAAACACCTCGCGCTGATTCTCCGGCATCTCTTCCAGCGCTTCGTCGACCGCATCCAGCAGCACATTGCGCGCATAGATCGCCTCCGGCCCAGCATCGGGCGACGGCAATAAATCCTCCAGCATCGGCGCGCCGTCCTCCGCGCTCACAGCCTCATTCAGCGATACCGCCTTCTTCCGCCGAAACAAATCCACAATCCGATTCCGCGCCACGCGAAACAGCCACGCCGTCGTCTGCTCCGCCGGCTTCATCAGCCGATACGCCTGGATGAGCTCATAAAACACATCCTGCAGCACATCCTCCGCATCGGCCGTGTCGAGCACACGCTTCCGAATGAACCCGCGCAGCCGCGACTCATCGCGCTCAAACGCCTCTGCGATAAAACGGTCCTGCTCGCTGATGGTCAAATCCGGGCTCGGCATCGTGGTCCTTTCCGATCCGGGGCCCCCGACGGGCGTTCGTTGCCTGTTGGGGTGGCCTGCGCCCTTGCGCTCTATCGTTATGCTCTACCTTCGTTAACGTACGAGCGCGAAGAATATTGTGTTCCCCCACAAACTTTTTCGAAATTCATCCTCCGCCCACATAGCCCCTCGTTCTTTTCTACGCTCTACTGTCTACCCTCTATTGTCTGTTTCATTCATCTCCTAAGAATTTAGTTGACAACCTCCGCACTCCCGTCCTAATGTCCTAATCATCTAGGAGACGCTCATGGCCAAATCCGAAAAACCGACCCTCACCAAGCTCGAGCTCCAGATCATGCAGGTCATCTGGAAGCAAGGCGCGAGCACCGTCACCGCCGTGCAGGAAGCCCTCCCCAAGGACCTCGCCTACACCACCGTCCAGACCATGCTGAACATCCTCCACCGCAAGGGCAAGCTCCGTCGCGAGCTCCACGGCCGCGCCTTCACCTACACCGCCACCGTCACCGAAGCCAAAGCCTCCACCCACGCCGTCCGCGATCTCGTCGACCGCATGTTCGGAGGCTCCAGCGAAGAGCTCGTCATGAGCCTCATCAAGAGCCGCCAGATCGACGCCAGGAAAATCGCCGAGCTAACCCGCCGCCTCGAAGAAGAGGAGCGCTAACATGCATAACCTCCCACCCACGCTCGAATCCATCCTCCTCACCTACGCGCTCAACGCCCTCTGGCAAATCCCGCTCGTCTTCGCCGCCGCCTGGATCGCCGTCCGTACCTCCCGCCGCGCCGACCCCGCCTTCCACCATGCTCTCTGGACCACCGCCCTCATCGCCGAAATCTTCCTCCCCGCGTGCTCCGTCCAACTCTTCCAAACCGCGATCCACTGGCTGGCATCCTTCCGCCGCAGCAACCTCCCGCAGACCGCGCACATCACCATCACGATGGGCCCGGCGAACGCCTCCGACGCCGGCTTCCACCTCCCGCCCGCGCTGTTAGCCATCGCCGCACTCCTCTACCTCGCCGCGCTAGCGTTCTTCGGGATCCGCCTCGCGATCGGCCTCCATCAAACGGCTTCTCTCCGTCGCCGTGCCCAGCCCCTCGCGCTCACCGGCTCCGCTCGCCAAAGCTATCACCGCTACGCCCAACTCTTCGCCGTCCACCAGCCACTCGTTGCAACCTCAACCGAGATCGCCAGCCCCATCACCCTCGGCATCCGCCGCCCCACGCTTCTGCTCCCTGCGCGCCTCGACACCACTCTCCTCGGCGAAGATCTCGACGCCGTCCTCGCCCACGAGTTCGCCCACATGCGCCGCGGCGACTTCGCCAAAAATCTCCTCTACCAACTCCTCTCCCTCCCCATCGCCTTTCATCCCTTCGCCTGGCTCACGCGCAGCCGCATGGCCGAAACCCGCGAGCTGGTCTGCGACGACCTGGCCGCCAACGCCGTCGCCGGCAGACAGCGCTACGCCCGCTCGCTGCTCCGTCTAGCGACCCAATTCGCCGCCCGCCCAAACGCCGCTCCCACACCGCACGCCATCGGAATCTTCGATGCCCACCCCTTCAAAAATTTCGAGAGGAGAGTTATGAACCTGACCCACCAATCCATCGAGCTGCGAGGTGCAGCCCGCTACGCCACCACCGCCCTCAGCGTCGTGCTCATCGGAGGCGCCTGCACCTCCGCCCTCGCCTTCCGCCAGCAGGTAACCGCACCTCAAACGCAAACTACCACCGCGCCATCCACGGTCAACATCGGCCCTGCCCCAAGTGGCATCGGGCCATCCAACGTCAAGATCGGAGGTGCCCCAACTGACATCGGGCCGTCCGACGTCAAGGTCCGTGTTGCACCAACCGGCACAGGTCCATCCACCGTCGTCCTCGCCGTCCCTCGCCCAACCGTCGGGCAGCCGGCGCCGTCCTTCAAAGTCGACATCGCCGACGCATCCAGCCCTAACCCCGTCGTCAAAGTCCTCACCAACGTAGTGGTCGAACCCATCCAGACCAACATCCAGACCAACACTGTGAGCACGATCCAAATCCGCCCCGGCGATATAGCCGGCAATCGCGATAAATATGTGGAGCCCGTCTATCCCCCCGACGCCAAGGCCGCCGGCATCCAAGGCAGCGTCATCCTCGACGCAGTCATCGGCAAGGACGGCATGATCTCCAGCCTCAAGCTAGTCTCCGGCCCACCCGAGCTCACCAAGGCCGCCTGGAACGCCGTCAAGCAATGGACCTACAAGCCCTATCTCCTCAACGGAGACCCCATCGCCGTTGAGACCACCATCACCGTAACCTTCGCCCTGGCCAAGTAGCCCACTCCAGCCCAGAGGATGAGGGGCCCCCAACGCCTCATCCTCAGCGACCGCTATAATCCGTCATCAATATGACCTTGAGACGAACGCGCTTCACACCAACCAATACGCCGTCGCTCGTGTTCGGGACGGCGTTATGTTTACTGGTCAGCGTGTTCTTTTTGTTGATCCTTTCCAAGCACCCACACATAAACGACAAATTGGGGCTGGTATCTATCTACTGCTTCGCCTTCAGTCTCCCGACCTTCATGGTCACGTATCGCTGGCCGGGAGTCGGATCGGTAGGCATCGGTGTGCTGGTGTGCTGCTGCGTGGTGTTTGCATATCTGGATGGATCGCTAGGGCTCGTTATCATTCCAACAGGTCTCTTGGTCATCGCGTCGATACTCGCAAGCTTGATTTATCGAAACAGCAGCAGGACTGCCACTACGGTCATCCGCTAGCCAACTCCACCAGCATGGGAGCGAACGAGGACGAAGGTCCAACTAGCGTTTCTTCCGCTGCCGCGCCTTGGCCTTCCCACCGACCTTCTTCTCTTTAGCCTTAGCCTTCTTCGCCTCGCTCTTTCCACCACGTCCCGGCGCGCCTGCCCCCGCAACGACCTTCGGCTCCGTCCCCGGCAGCAGCGCAAACTGTAGCCGCCTCTGCTGACGATCGATCCGGTCCAGCAGCACATGCACCTTCTGCCCCAGCGCAAACACATGTCCTGTGCGCGACCCCACAATCGTGCGGTCGGTGTCGCGATACGTATAGTAGTCGCCCACCAGCGACCCCAACGGCACCAGCCCCTCGATGAACATGTCATCGAGCTCCACAAAAAATCCATACTTCGTTACCGACAAGATCACAGCAGGGAAGTCATCGCCGATCTTATCGGCCATGAACTTCATCTTCTTCCACTCAATCAACTCGCGTTCCGCATCCGCAGCCCGCCGCTCCGCCTGCGAACTCTCCACCGCAATATCATTCAACTCATCCGCCGCAATCGGCCCCTCCGCCGTTCCCGCCAAGAATCCGTCATCTCGACCGGAGGCGCGCTCATGCGCCGCAGTGGAGAGACCCCTGTATTGGTTCTCCTTCACTCCAACCGAACTCTGGGTGCCCCATTCATGCGCGCCTTTGCGCATGGGTGGGGTTGCAGACTGCCCACCCCGCCCAGACTCCAACTCTCGCCGTCCGCGCAGGACCCAAGGCTGCGGATCATCCGACCGAATCGCCCCACCCCGCGCATCCGCCCCACCCCGCAACATCGCCCTCACCAGCCGATGCACAATCAAATCCGGATACCGCCGGATCGGCGACGTGAAGTGCGTATACGACGGCGACGCCAGCGCAAAGTGCCCCTCATTCTTCTCCGCATACCGCGCCTGCTTCAGCGACCGCAGCATCAGGTACGCCAGTATCCGCTCCTCCGGCGTCCCACTGATCCGCCGCACCAGCTTCTGATACATCTGCGGCGTCACCGGAATACTCTCCGGAATTTCGTGCGTCTGCGCGCCCCGCGAATCCTTCCCCCGCGCCGACCGCTGCCGCGACTCCCGCCGATCCGACTTCATCGTCAGCTTCCGCACCGGCAGATTCCCCAGCCCCAGCGAATGACCAAACCCCGCGGCCGTCTCTTCGAAATCGACAATCCGCTTCGGGTCCGGCATCTCGTGGATCCGATAGATCGAAGCAATCCCCTGCGCCTCCAGCCAATGCGCCACGCACTCGTTGGCCGACAGCATGAACTCCTCAATCAGCCGGTGCGCCCACCCCCGCTCCGACCGAACAATAGCCTTCATGTTCCCGTCCGGATCGAACTCCACGATCGGCTCCGGCAAATCGAAATCAATCGATCCTCGACGTACCCGCTTCTGATTCAACCGAACCGCCAGGTCGAGCATCGCGTCAAAAGCACGGGGAAGATCGGGCGCCTCGAGATCGACGCGCTCCCGCTCGGTGATGTCCTCCAAACTAGGCTCAAGCTGTCGATTTGCATCCCCAAACCCACCTAAACCGTGCATGTTTTCACCGGGATCGCCAGCATTAATGCAGTGCTGCACGCTCGTATAGGTCATCCGCCGCACGCTGCGAATGATTCCTTCGGCCAGGCGATAGCCCACAATCTCGCCCCGTGGATCGATCTCCATAATGCAGCTAAGTACAAGCCTGTCTTCATTTGGGAGCAGGCTGCACATGCCGCTGGAGAGCGCATGCGGCAGCATCGGCACCGCCCGATCCGGGAAATAGACGCTCGTGCCCCGTAATCGCGCCTCCGTATCCAACGCCGCCCCCGGCCGCACATACCAGCTCACATCCGCAATGTGTACCTGTAACTCACTGTTTCCATTGGGCATAGGGCTAACCAGCACGGCATCATCGAAGTCCCGAGCCGTCTCGCCGTCAATCGTGACAATCGGCAGACCACGGAAATCCTCCCTGTTTTCAACCACTTCCGGGTCGAGCGAAGCAACGGTTTCGAGCGCCCGAACCTCCGCCTCGGCTAGAACCGGAGCCGGGAAAGCGTGTGGAATGTGATGCTTACGGATCAAAATCTCCACATCCACACCGAACGCATCGGGCGGCCCCAACACCTCAATCACCCGCCCCTGCGCCGGCCGCCCTGGAGTCGGAAAACTGGTGATCTCGACGTCCACGGCCATGCCTTCCAGAGGATGCTTAGGATCTTTCGATTCAGCAGCTTGCAGCGCCTTCCGAGCTTCTTCCCCGAGCATCCTATGGGCCGAGTTGGCCACATCCGGCAGGCTTTCGGCGCCGTCTGGAATCAGGATCGGCCCCCCCAGACGCTCATCCCACGGGGTCACATAGTTCCCCCTAAGTACTTCGTAATCATTACGATGGTGACGGTTTGCGTAGTGAAAGATCCCTACGATGGTGGGATTGCGCCGCGTCAGCACCCGTGCAATACGCCCGGACCGGCGCCCATCACGCCCCGGAAGTGCTTCATCTACAAGGACTAAGTCCCCTTGCATGGCGCCGTGGATTTCGTTCGGCGGGATGAAAATGTCGTCCTGCTTTTGGTGCGTATTTAGCCTGGTTTGGGGCTGCAAATCGCCATCTTTAGCCTTGTTTCGCGATGCAATCGCTTCCGGCCTCACAAACCCAAATCCATCCCGATGCAGATCCAGCCGCCCACTCACCAGCCGCTCACGGCCACCCCGAACCGCACCCTCCATGCCATCCCAAAGGCCTGCGCCCCCCGGCCGTCCAGGAATCGTATGTCCCTCAGTCTGGGATGGTTCCCGCTTAGGGATCGACCACATATCGTCGCCAAGGCGGGCAAGTTCCCCGCGGGCGACCAGGCGTGTGAGCTGCTCCACCAGCAGGCGCCGCTCGCGCCCACCGCCTAGGCCAAGTTCACGAATGAGTTGTTTGTATCCGGCTTTGCTGCCGGCCGAGCGGGCAATCCGGGCGAGGAGGTCGCGATCGCTTCGTTCAAGCGAATTGCGGTGAGCGCGTGGGATTGGAGTGCGTGCCATGGCCTGTGACGAGCATACGCGGAGCGCAAAAAACGCGCATTTTCAGGGCAGGTTTACAACCAAAGGGCGAGAAAGTAACGGGATTTCTGGCCGAGGGACGTCACTAAGTAACTGATTTCAGTGTCTGAAATTGGTTACGACTTCGTTAACCGCGGAGAATGACTTTAGTAACGTTAACTAAAGAGTATATAGTTATGTGGTTGATATGGATGGACTTAGATGTTTCATCACTTTATGTTCTTCTCATCTGGTTGTCCAGAGAAATCTTTAGAAACTCTTCATTATTTTCATTACTGCCAAGGAGAAATACGCTCATGAAAAACCTCGCCATCCGCACCTTCGTCGTCGCCCTCGCAGTCGCCGGTTTCACGGCCTCCTCCTACTCGGCGTCTATGGCCCGCGC
>JBEKFF010000067.1:0-15451 GCA_050013455.1 Acidobacteriaceae bacterium
GGACCGGAAATGGTTCCGCCAGGATAGTAATAGCTTCCGGGAGGCCTTGATTGCTGAAGATAGTTGTTATACCAGTCGTTCGCGTTGAGCACTGTATTGCGGGCATAGAAGTATGCCTCGCCGTGATAGGCGGTCGTCCCGGCTTTCGTTGTGGCATTGAAGAGAGCTGGCCCCTGAGCAATCTCCGCGCCAAAATTCGCGGTCGACACCTTGACGTCCTGGATCATGTCAGAGTCAACAGTCTGAACGGTGCCTGAGTTTGTTTGAATATCCGTAAGTGAGACGCCGTCGAGGATGGTAGCTAACCCGGTCGGGCCCAGGCCGTTCGCGGAGTAGCCGCCCGTAATGCCGTTATTCAATCCGACAGCGGCGGTATTGGCCGAAGACTTGTTGCTGACTCCGGGGCTGATCATTGCAAATCCGGGTAATGTTTCGATGAGTTCCCCAGCATCACGACCAACGATTGCGAGCGTTTCGAGGTCCTTCGATGTGATGACGTCACTGCGTTCGGGGGAATCGAGCGGCTTCACAGCCTGACTGGCGGTTGACTCTACGGTGATCTGTGCGCTCGCTTCACCGATCTGCATCTTGATATCGGTGAAGTCTGGCTGGTCTCCCGGCCGAAGTGGAAACACCTGCGACTCCCAAGTCTTAAAGCCAGTCATCGTGATCTTGAGTTGATATCGAGGGCCCGCCGCCACGGAGGCAATCGTGAAGTGTCCAGATCCATTGCTGATCGTCTTTCGTTCCGAGCTGTCCTGCAGATTTGTCAGGAGCACGGTGGCATGCGGAATTACAGCCCCCGTGGTGTCCTGTACCAAGCCCGAGACGTTTCCTGTCGTCTCCTGCGCCGAGGCAGCCGAGTACAGCAACAGGAGCCCGGTCGCCAAGACGAGCACACGTCCGGCTGCCTGCTTGATCGTTGGAAATGACATCATTTAACAGCCCCCTTTGGCTACCTTCCGGTCATCGCTTGTTCGAAACCAATGCTTGATAACGATCACAATCTTTCCTGCAGACTGGGATGGCCCAAACCCCGATTATTTTTCAAATTGATTGCGGGCAGAATTATGCAGTGACAATGAGAGAACCGTCAAGAGCAAAATTCGGTAACTAAAACGGTTTTATATTTGAGGTCGCCCAGGCATATGAGAAATCCTTGCGCACAAGGTCCTCGGCGCAGCTATCAGGCCCGGCAAAACCGATAACGATATCATCAGAACTTCGGATTTTTAGCGAGATTGCCCATTCTGCGCCGTGAGTGACCTGGCGGAGGGGTTTGCAGAACTGTGAGCGGTAGGAGGAAGCGACCCTGGTCGGATAGCCCGGCAGAAGCCGCGCTATCGGGTTTAGGCGTGGCTACCAGAACTGTAAAAGTTGTGGAACGCGTGGCGCCTTCGTAGTGGGATGGATGAACGACCGCAGGCTGCGAACAACGAAATTCCAGCCTGGGCGTGAAGCGCGTGCGCGATGCCGAATGGAAGTTTCCTTTTAAAGCGATGTAATATGCACCCGAACAATACGCAAAGGAGATCCCGTTCGTCAACCAAATAGTTTCGGAGGTAAGAGGTACCGGCCGATCCATGATCGGATGGGCCGCACGAAGCGCTGTACAAGGGGTCCGTGAACGGCTCCTTTGGACGAACTTGCCCACTCAGAGGAGCGCGTGGCAGCTTTCGAATCGAGCCGAACCAGTCAGGAATCTTCCTGTTTTCCTGCAGATTCAGTGCTCGTTTCCTCGGTCAGACGCCGCCATACGAGGACTACTCAAAGGGTAACGGAGTCCATCCCAATCGCCGCTCGCCCACATGTACGGCATTCCCGAGACGATAACGCGGTTGTGGAATCAAACGATCGCACCAGCGTTTCGATGGTGCAGATGGGCGAAGTGCCGAATCAATGCCTCGATTAAATCGATTGATTCAGCACCCGGTTGAGCCGCTGGACGAACGCGGACGGGTCTTTGAGTGGTACCCCTTCGAGGAGCAGTGCCTGATCGAAGAGGAGCCATGCTGCGTCGGCCACCCTCGCGTCATCCGGGTTAGCGAGAAGCTTCTTGATAATCTCGTGGTCGGGGTTGATCTCGAGAGTTGGGGTGGGCTCTGGAATTTCTTTCTGGCCCATGGCTCGCATCATCTGGCGCATGCGGGCGCTGGGTTCGTCTTCGTCCGACACGATGACGGACGGGCTGTCGGCGAGGCGGGAAGAGGCGCGCACTTCCTTGACGGCATCGCCGAGCGTGGCCTTGATCTTCTCCAGCAGGGGCTTGAGAGCTTCGGCCTTTTCGGCAGCCTGCTCGGGGGCGGAGTCGTCTTTGAGTTCGTCGGGGGTGGACTTGTTGACGGACTTGAGGTCGGTGTCGCCGTACTTGTCGACGTTGGAGAACACGATCTCATCGATGTCATCGTCGAGGAGAAGGACTTCAATTCCCTTCTTCTTGTAGATCTCGAGCAGCGGCGAGTTACGGAGCATGCTCTCTGCGCCGCCGGTAATGTAATAGAGCGCCTTCTGCTCTGGCTGCATGCGCTCCTTGGCTTCTGCGAGCGAGGTGAGGCCTTCGACCTTGGTTGACTTGAAGCGGACCAGATCAAGAAGAGTTTCACGGTTGGCATAGTCGCCGTAGACGCCCTCCTTGAGGGGACGATTGTACTCGGCGATGAACTGCGCGTACTTTGCCTTGTCGGTTTCGGCGTCGCTGGCGGCAATGTGTTTCAACTCAGAGAGAATCTTCTTGACGCTGGCGGTCTTGATGCTGGTCAGGATTTTGTTCTGCTGCAGGATTTCGCGTGAGACGTTGAGCGGGAGGTCTTCGGAGTCGATGATGCCGCGCACGAAGCGGAGGTACTGCGGTAGTAGATCCTTGGAGTCGTCCATGATGAAGACGCGCTTGACGTAGAGCTTGATGCCGCCCTTGTATTCGGCCTGGTAGAGGTCCATTGGGGCCTTGGCCGGAATGTAGAAGAGCGTAGTGTACTCAAGCGTGCCTTCGGCGCGGGTGTGGAACCAGAAGAGCGGATCCTCCCAGTCGCCAGTAATGGACTTGTAGAACTCCTTGTAGTCTTCGTCGGTGAGCTCGGACTTGGGGCGCTGCCACATGGCGCTCGCGGCGTTGACCTGCTCGGTGACGCGGGACTTGGTCGACTCCTTCTTCTCAGCGTTCCACTCGCTCTTGTCGTAGGTGAGGAAGATGGGGAACGCGATGTGGTTGGAGTATTTCTTAACGATCTCCTGCAGGCGCCAGGAGTTGGCGTAAGTCGCGCCTTCTTCATTGAAATGGATGAGGACAGTAGTGCCAGCCACCGAGCGGGCTTGATCTCCTGTCACCTCTTCGATATCGAAGCCGGTCTTGCCATCGCTTGTCCACTTGAACGTTTTCTCTTCACCCGCCTTGCGCGAGAAGACTTCCACCTTATCGGCGACCATGAAGACCGAGTAGAAGCCGACGCCAAACTGCCCGATGAGATTGGAGTCCTTCTTGGCGTCGCCGGAGAGCTGGGCGAGAAAGTTCTTCGTGCCGGAGCGGGCGATAGTGCCGAGGTGAGAGACGAGGTCTTCCTCGCTCATGCCGATGCCAGTGTCGGAGATAGTGAGGGTCTTCTTCTCTTCGTCGAGCGTCAGGTCGATGCGCGGTGCATCGATGCCATTGCCGACCAGCGCCTTGTACTTGTCGTCGGTGAGGGTAAGGTGTCGCAGCTTGTCTAACGCGTCGGACGAGTTAGAGATCAGCTCGCGGAGAAAGATCTCCGGGTGCGAGTAGAGCGAATGGACGATGAGCTGGAGGAGCTGGCTTACTTCAGTCTGGAACTGTTGCTTTGACATATCAGTTTTAATTATCGCCATAAACGGAAGCGACGCAAGGTGGGGCAGCCATACCGGGCAAACGATGCTTCAGCCCGGAAACGAACCTGGCCCGCGCGAGCCTCATTGAGGTTCGCGCGGGCCAGAAAGTTGAGAGGGTTTGACGGTTGGATTTCGCCAATTCTCGATTTGGCTTAGTGCTTGACGACGTCGAAGCGGTCGAGGTTCATCACCTTTGTCCATGCACTCACGAAGTCCTTCACGAACTTCTCCTTCGAGTCGCTCGCTGCATAGACTTCGGCCACAGCGCGGAGCTGCGAGTTGGAGCCGAAGATCAGGTCCACGCGGGTGGCGGTCCACTTCAGTTCGCCTGTTGCGCGATCGATGCCTTCAAACGCGCCTTCGGTCGTGGACGATGCCTTCCACTCCGTTGCCATATCGAGCAAGTTGACGAAGAAGTCGTTCGACAGGGTTTCTTTTTTGTCGGTGAAGACGCCGTTCTTCGAGCCGCGGAAGTTGGCGCCGAGAACACGCAGGCCTCCTACCAGCACGGTCATCTCAGGGGCAGTGAGCGTCAGCAACTGCGCACGGTCCACCAGCAGTGCCTCTGGGTGCTGGGTGTGGCCAAGGCGCAGATAGTTGCGGAAACCGTCTGCCGTTTGCTCGAGCGGAGCGAAGGACGGCACGTCGGTCTGCTCCTGCGTGGCGTCGGTGCGGCCTGGCGTGAAGGGAACCTTGACGTCATGACCGGCCTTCTTCGCAGCTGCTTCCACTGCGGCGACGCCGCCGAGAACGATGAGGTCTGCAAGCGACACCTTCTTGCCGCCTGCGTTGAAGTCCTTCTGAATTCCCTCGAGCGTGCTGAGAACCTTGTCGAGGACGAGAGGCTGGTTAACCTCCCAGTTCTTCTGGGGCTCCAGGCGAATGCGACCGCCGTTGGCTCCACCCCGCTTGTCTGAGCCACGGAAGGAAGACGCCGAAGCCCACGCCGTGGAAACAAGCTGCGAGATCGACAGGCCGGAGGCAAGGATCTTCGCCTTCAGCGTGGCAATCTCCGCATCGCCGATGAGGTCGTGGTCGACCGCAGGAACGGGATCCTGCCAGATGAGACGCTCCTTTGGAACCAGCGGCCCAAGATAGCGATTGATCGGACCCATGTCGCGGTGCGTAAGCTTGAACCATGCGCGCGCAAACGCGTCGGCAAACTGATCGGGGTGCGCCTGGAAGTTCTTGCCAATCTTTTCGTAGATGGGATCGAACTTGAGCGCGAGGTCGGAGGTGAACATCATGGGCAGGTGCTTCTTGCCGGGGATGTGCGCGTCGGGGATGGTCTCACCTTCGGCGACGGCGTACCACTGCCAACCGCCGCCAGGACCCTTCTTCAACGCCCAGTCGAAGTTGTAAAGGTTGTCGAGATACTCGCTGTCCCACGCGGTGGGCTTGGTTGTCCATGCGCCTTCGAGGCCGCTGGAGATGGTGTCCTCTGCATTGCCTTTGCCAGCGGAGCTCTTCCAGCCAAGGCCTTGCTGTTCGATCGGCGCGCCTTCCGGTTCGGGCCCAACATACTTGCTGGGATCGTGCGCGCCGTGTCCCTTGCCGAAGGTGTGACCACCGGCGATGAGGGCGTAGGTCTCTTCGTCGTTCATCGCCATGCGGCCGAAGGTCTCGCGGATGTCGCGCGCGGAGGCGATTGGGTCGGGCTTGCCGTCAGGGCCTTCTGGGTTCACGTAGATCAAGCCCATCTGTACAGCGCCGAGTGGGTTATCGAGATCGCGCTCGCCCTGGTAGCGATCGTTGCCCAGCCATGTGTGCTCCGGACCCCAGAAGATGTCTTCCTGCGCCACCCAGACATCGACGCGGCCGCCACCGAAGCCGAAGGTCTTGAGGCCCATCGAATCGAGCGCAACGTTGCCAGTGAGGATCATCAGATCGGCCCAGGAGATCTTCTTGCCATACTTCTGCTTGATCGGCCACAGCAGGCGACGAGCCTTGTCCAGGCTCACGTTGTCGGGCCAGCTATTCAGCGGAGCAAAACGCTGCGTCCCCATGCCCGCGCCGCCGCGGCCGTCGTGGGTGCGGTAGGTGCCGGCGCTGTGCCACGCCATGCGAATGAAGAATGGGCCGTAGTGGCCGAAGTCGGCGGGCCACCAGGGCTGCGAGTCGTTCATGAGCACATGCAGATCCTTGATGACGGCGTCGAGATCGAGGCTGGCAAACTCCTTCGCATAATCGAAGTCCGGATCCATGGGATCGGCGAGCCTGGTGTTCTGGTGCAGCACGGCGAGATCGAGGCGGTCGGGCCACCACTCAAAGTTGCGCAGAATCTTGCGCGAGTTGTGCGTAACAGCGCCGTGCATGGGCGACTCTGTCTCTGTGGCGGTGGCAGGATTGGCGCCGTGCGGCACCGGGCATTTCATTTCGTTCGACATGGAAACTCCTTGGTCTCGTTTAGGAAAGCAGCTGGCTGCTGCACTGGTTGGGTGGTTATCGTTGGACTGAAGATTGATTAAATCTGCAGGGGCACGGCCTGCGAAGCTGGTCAACCGGAATCTGCGGATCTATGCGTTGGGGCGGAGGCACAGCTCGTGCAGAGTCCGCGGAGAATTAACTCGTACTCGCGAACCCTGCGATCGCCGAGGAACTTTGCGGGGGGTTGGGGAACATTGAACCACTCCATGTCTTCCACTTCACCACAGCGGTCGCAGATGAAGTGGTGGTGGCGCATCCCCTTCAAATCGAAGCGCGCGGAGCGGCCCTCAACGGCAACTTCACGGACCAGGCCGGCTTCGACCAGGTCGCGTAGATTGCGATACACGGTGGCACGGGCTGAGCGCGGATCAAGCCGGTTGACACCGTCAAAGATCTCCGCCGCCGTGGGATGGCCAGGGCTTTGCATCAGGAAGGCCATGACGCAATAACGCTGCGTGGTGAACTTCACTCCGCTGGCATCCAGAAGGTGCCTGATTGTCTCCACATCCATCGCTAGTCTAGACTCTGTCTCATCTGAGAGTTTGTCAAGTCTGGCGTTGTGGAAAGACAGTGGATCGTGCTTTCGCATGCTACTTTGCCTGGTTTGGATGTGACGCAGGTCACCTGAGCGTGTGATCACGGCGACTGCGTATCGCGCTGCCTCGGCGGAGGATTCTAGTCATAGGCGGAAGGATGCTGGAGCCTGTAAGCTGCTGGTCCACGATCGGGCTGAGTTGTAAAGGGGCCGTTGGCGTCAGCTTCGAAGTCTTTCTGATCATGATCTCATCGCGGTCTGTCCCCAGCGTGATCGACGCACGAAGAGCCTTCGCACTCTCGCGACAACCTCCGATGACGATCGTGCGAACCACAGTTCCAGGACGGAGTGAGACGAGCGGAGGAACGATGCGAACAATCGATCTGCAAACCCAAATTAGATTTGAGCGGATTCTCTTTGCCACGGATTTCTCGGCGGGCGCCGAGATCGCCCAGGCCTACGCTGTCGGACTAGCGCTGCAGGATGAATCGACCCTGGAACTAACGACGGTCGTCACGCTACCCACCCTGGACCCCATCTCGGAGTGTGCTCTCGATTCGGTCCGACGGAGTGCCGAAGTATGCCTGGAACGGCTCGCCCAGAAAATCTCGGGAGTCAACGTGACGAGAAAAGTCGTTGAGGACTTTCTGCCGGCGGGAGCGATCATGTTGGAAGCCGTCGCATCCAACGCCGACTTGATCGTGGTCGGCACGGCATCCAAACACGGACTGAAGAAGCTGGCTCTCGGTTCAACCGCGGAAGACGTCATCCGCACGGCGCCTTGCCCGGTGTTGACCGTGGGTCCGCATGTGGTCGCGCCCCGGCCTGGCCCCATCTCGTTCCACCGGATCGTGTATGCGACCGACTTCTCCGCGCAGGCCGCCAAGGGCGTCGAGCTCGCGCTGGCTCTGGGGCAGGCGGCCGGGACCAAGGTCTATCTGTGCCATGTCGTTGCCGACCATGAGGCACCGAAGTGTGAGCACTGCAAAGCAAAGTTCCTCTGCTCGTTGAAGGCGCTCATTCCCGAATCCGCGCACTGCAGTAGCGAGCCGGAGTTTGTCGTCGAACATGGGAAAGCATCGGAAGCAATTCTGGATCTGGCGAAGCGGGTCAATGCCGATCTGATCGTGCTGGGAGCGAGGAAGGCATCCTTCTGGCTTGAATTCATCCAGACTGGCCTGACGCCTGCGCTGCTCGCGGGCGCAACGTGCCCCGTGCTTACCGTCTGTTAAATCCAGCTTGCCGAAAGGCAAAAATGAACGGGGCGGAGAGAGTCTCTCTCCGCCCCGCGGTTTTCGTGCATGGGGATCAACGTTTGCCGGGGTTGTAGCCGAAGATCACGGTCAGCATGATGCTGCGGCCAGGAAGGATGGTGATGTTGTCGCCACCGTTGTACGGCGTAGGGCCGAGGGTGGCGAAGGGATCGGTATAGGTGTACGTTACGCCGTTGACCGTCTGGCTCAATGTCGCGACGTTGGCGTTACCAGCAATGGTGTTTCCGGTAACGTTGTGTTCGTTGAAGAGATTGTTAAAGCTCAGGCGCACCTTGGTCTGATCGAACCTGCCGCCGCTGCGAATGGTGTAGTTGAAATACAGGTTGGTCACAGAGAACGGGTTGACCGTGTACTGATTGTGGTAATCCTCGCTATTGTTGGTGTTGTCGATGTAGAAGGTACCGACGCGCTTATTGAAGACGCCGACGTCGAATGCCTTGTGCTGATAAGTGAGACCCTCTGCCTCGGTGTCTGAAGGTGTCTGCTGGACATTTTGGCCGGAGGGTGTGGGAACGATGAGCGCCGGAGCGGTAGCTGCGTTAGCGCCGGTCGCCGTCGCGGCCAGAGAGCCAACATAGAACGCCTTGCCGTACGTGGCATTGAGATACAGGCTGACGCCACTACCCAGGTAGATGTTGCTCTGCCCTTCGACACCCTCGGTAACGGAGCTCGGCTGCAGCGAGCAGGACTGGTCGTCGCCTTCGGAATTGGTAGTCGAGCAGGCATATCCATTCTGGAAATTGATGTGGTAATAGTCCGCATCAAACGTCACGCGCTTGAGCTTAAGCACCGTGCCGGCCTGATACGTGGTGTTGAGTTGTTGCTTGGGCAATACAGCGACCGGAACGAAGGAGCCGGGAGTCGTGCCCTGGATGTAGTCGAACACGCTGGAGGGAGGAACGATGGAGCCTCTTGCGATCTGGACATAAGCCGACCAGTTCTTCTTGATCCGATAGTTGGCGTTGCCTGAGGGGAGGGTGGAGAAGTAACTGCCACCGTTGGTGACAAAGGTGTTGGGATTGTTCGTGCCAAGCCCGCCGATCGTCTTGCCATCGTCAGCGAACTGCTGGGTGGCGATGGTGTAGTACGAGAATTTCACGCCGGCGTCGATGTCGAGATTCCTGGTGACGTGATACACATACTCGACAAAGGGTTGGTAGGAGTTGGTGTTGAACTTCTCGTTGAAGTTGGAGAGCGGCTGATCAGCCCAGTTCTCTAGAGGATTCGATGGGAACTGGTGACGGTTGGTCTTCGCCCACTCATACCACATACCGGCTTTCAGAATCCCGTACTTCGAAATCTGATCAAGCTCAGAGGTCTCACCGTACTTGCGGTAGCTGTTGTATTTGTCCACGCCGCACGGGATGGCCGTTACACCCTTCTTCGTCACTGCAACGTCGCAGGGTTTGATCGGCAGGCCAAGTGGGGCGTAGGTGGTGGACCCGTTGATCTCAGTTTCGTTCGTGATCGGCGTAGCGTTGGTGTACTTCTCGGAGTTGTCGTAGTTGTACGTGTAAGGCTTCACATCGAGAACGAAACCATGCGAGAAGATCTTGTGGATCCCGACATACTCGAAGTCCGTGGGCACATGGTAGTAGTTGTACTGGTAGTCGAGGTAGTTGACCGGGTCAGAGTTGTTGGTCAGCAGGAAATTGATCCCGGAGTTGGCGAACGGAGCGAGAGTTCCGGTGCAGGTATAAGCCGAGGTTGCGCCGTACATCTGGCAACGCGTGGCGGAGAAGTTCGGCGTATTGGCATCCACCCAGATCACGCCGGAAAAGCCGGTGATGGTGGTGACGTTTGAGAGTTGATACAAGACCTTAATCGCGCCGGCGTTGTAAGTCTGGTAGTTGTACGTCTGGTAGCCATCGGACTGAAGATGATGAACATCCAGGTCAATGTTGAACTTGTGACCGGGACCAAACGGTCCGGAATCATATTGCCCACCGTAGAGATAGGTGTTGAAGGAACCAGCGGAGAAAATGCCGCGAATATTCTGCAGCGGCTGAAAATCTTTCGACAGTAGATGGATGGAGCCACCGAAGGGCGCGGGTCCGATGGTAGACGCAGTGCCCGGGGACCGATCGAAGTCAATGCCGCCGAGGAATTGCGTTGGGAAGAAAGCCCAGGAGTGATGCGTCGGGGTGTTGGTGTCGTAGAAGGGGATGCCATCGAAGTCGATATCATAGAAACCATCGGGGAAGCCGCGGAAATACGTCTTGGACTGCCCGAGACCAACGCCGTCGCTGCTGGTGGTAAAGGTTCCGGGCGCCATCTGGACAGCCTCACCGAAGTCAGCAACAGGCGACATGAAGTTCTGGATCATGGCCGACGTGATGTAAGTGCGCGCGGAGGTCTGGGATAAGAGCGCGTCCATGGGAGCGAGAGACGCAGCGATGGAACCGGTAGCGTCGGCTTCCACGGTGATGTCGGAAGTGGTGGAACCGATCTGCAGCGTGAGTGAGACCGCGTCGGCGTGGTCGGCCGCCACATGGATATTTTTCACGGACATTTCAGAGAAGCCGGGAGCCGAAGCATCCACAGTGTACGTGCCAATGGGAAGACCTGCGACGGTGAAATGGCCCATGGCGTCGGCGGTGGAGGTTTTGATGCGGCCAGTGGCGTCGTTACGTACGATGATGGTGGCCTTTCCGATAAGACCGCCCTTTGCGTCGGCGACATTGCCTTCGAGGGTTGCGCCGGCAAGCTGGGAGCTGGCCTGGCCATCGTCTTCGGCAAGGATGCTTTGCTGGTTAGATTGAGCGATCGCCATCGTGGATAGCGCTAGAAACACGCACACCGCTGCGACCAACCGAGTACTAGATTTCAACGCCTGGCCAAAGTACTTCATTTCTCGAAAGATCACTTGTATTTTTCCCTCTCATAACGGCAGGTTGAAGACGCGGGTTCCCGTTGGAGGCCCGTGAAGCGTGTCCTCGCCGATTGCGGAACATCACCTTGCCAGAACTCTTTGCGGGCCCCAATGGAACATCATTCCTCCGACACTCAAACGCAGCGCGAGTCGAACGATGCTCGTCCTGTTTGTTAGGATCGAAACGTTTCTCTCCAGGCACAGGGTTCCCCCTTTGCGCAGGAATTGCCAAAAAGACTGCGCCCAGGGATTGTTATGTCCGTTTGATCCGCCAACATCTTGACAGTGGTTGTTGCCGTTTTCTGTTACGAGAGGTTTAAAGGAAGATGAATACGGCCTATTCCTGTGAAAAATCCAGATCAAGTCACCAGGTTGGCATTCGAAATTTACAGAGGTGCGATGGGCCGAGGCCGGAGAAAATCCAAGACGCTTCAAGGAAACGTAAGATGGAGAGCGGTCGCGGAGGTTGATTGCCGAACGCCTGCCGCGGGAGAAAGCATGAAGCGAACAACAGGCAAGGCACACCGCGGAGGAAAAGCTTTTGTCGGAAGCTTGATGGTTATCGCGGCGATCAGTGCTCTCTGCGCACGCGCAAGCGGACAGGCGACCGCGGCGACGGCAGGGCCGGCAGAGAAGGTCATCATCGATACCGATATTGGCGATGATGTCGACGATACGTTTGCACTGGCTCTCGCGTTGTCCAATCCTCACCTGCAGATTCTTGGCATAACGACTGCATGGGGAGACACGAATCTGCGGGCGCGAATGGTAGAACGCTTCCTCAAACAGACCGGCCATGAAGATATTCCTGTGGCCACCGGGCCGAAGACTCACCCAGGCACTCCCTTCACGCAAGCCGCATGGGCAGAGGCGTTTCCAGAGCCGGCCAATGGATGGCCGCATGCGGTCGACTTCATCCTCGATCAGATTCGACGCAATCCCGGGCAGATCACACTGATTTCACTGGCACCGCTTAGCACGGTGGGCGCTCTGATTCAGAAAGATCCTGCAACGTTCCGCAAGCTCAAGCGTGTCGTCATGATGGGTGGCTCCATCCGGCAGGGTTACGGCGACCTCGGCTATCTGCCGGACAAGGGTCCGAACGCGGAGTACAACATCAAGATGGATATTCCGGCGGCGAAGGAACTGTTCGCATCGGGTGTACCGATCGAGATGATGCCGCTCGACTCCACACAACTGAAACTGGATGAGGTGCTACGCGCGACACTGTTCGGCCAGAAAACTCCGTTGACGGATGCGCTGCAAGCGCTGTTTCAGCAATGGGCGGCCTATCCGAACAATGTCACGCCAACGCTGTTTGACGCGATGGCCGTTGCGGTGGTCATGGCGCCCGCGCTTTGCCCGGTCACACCGATGCGTCTGCGCATCGACGATGCAGGCTTCACACGCGTTGAAGAAGGCGCGCCAAACGCAAATGTTTGCCTGCACTCGGACGCAGACCAGTTCTTCCACTTCTATCTTCCGCAAGTGTTGCAGCAGCGCGGGTCGAATCCGAAGCAGTGACTCGAGCAGCCGCGCTGAGAGCAACTAGGTGCGTTGTGCCTTGGGCGCTCTTACCAGGATCGGCAGCAGGATAGAGACGGCCATAATGCCCGCGATGACGTGGAGCCCGCTGACATACGATCCGGTGGTTTCGCGAAGATGGGCGATGAGCAGCGGACCAAAGGCGCTCGCGGTTCCCCATGCGGTGAGCATCAGGCCGTAGATGGGGCCAACATTTTTTGTTCCGAAGTAGTCTGCCGCGAACGCCGGCATGGTGCCGAAGCCTCCGCCATAGCACATGAGAATGAGAAACGACACGGTGGTGAGAACGGCTACTGAGCCAAGGCTCGGCAGTATCCAGAACAGCCCGACCTGGAGGATGAACATGACGAGGAAAGTCCATCGCCGGGTGATGGAATCGGAGATCCACGCCCAGAAAATGCGCCCTGCGGCATTGCCGATACTGACGATCCCGACCATCCCCGCGGCGACGATCACGCTCGTCTTGTCGATCTCCTGGAAGATCGGCGACTCCTGTGAGATCAGCGAAATACCCGCGGAGGTATTCAGAAATAACAACAGCCAGAGGGCAAACCACTGCCAGGTTCGGAGCGCTTCGCCGAGGGTGTAGTCCTTCGCTGCGCGCTGACGGTTTTCGGTGGCGGTAGGCGTCCAGCCTTCCGGCTTCCATCCGTCCGGAGGGTTTTGCAAGAAGTATCCGGCCGCCATGGTGACGATGAGATAGATGACACCGAGATACGCAAACGTGTGCAAGACGCCAACGCGCTGGATGAGGCGCGTGGCCACCGGTGCCGTAACCAGCGCGCCGGCGCCGAAGCCACCCACAGCGATGCCGGTGATGAGCCCGCGTCGATCGGGAAACCACTTGACCAGGACGGCGATGGGAACGATGTATCCGAAGCCAAGTCCGATGCCGCCGATAACGCCGTAGCTCAAATACAACCACCACAGTCTAAACGCCGAAAAGCTGGCCAGGAATACGCCGAGGCCATAGAGGAATCCGCCGGTGAGGGCGACCGTGCGCGGTCCAACCTTGTTCAACCAAAGGCCGCCAAAGAACGCCGAGACGCCAAGCACGAAGATACAGATCGTGAAGGTAAGGGTCACGTCCGAGATAGACCAGTGAAACTGCTTGACGAGTGGCGTGCGGAAGACGCTCCACGCGTACACCGCGCCGAGTGCCATCTGCATGAGAAATCCTGCTGCTGCGATACCCCACCGATTTTGGTTCGACATGCGATCTCTCCTGGGTACTTCGTGGATCACATCCGGGCCGTTTTCTGGACTGCGACCTCGTTCGATGCACGAAGTCGAATCAGGAGGCGTGTTGGCGCGGGAGGAATGGCGACGGAGCGAAGCCGAACCAGCGTAGCACAAAGGTATCCATGATCTCCCTGGCATAGAGCGTGCCAATTTTTCGCCAGTCATACTCTGTCGGCCACCGCGAGGCATGAGTTTTCCACCGGAAGCGATAGCGCTCCAGAATCAGGGCGCCCCGAGGCAGATGACTCGGGGAGCTGACCACCTCGACGCTGGTCCAACCTTTTTGCTGCATGATCTGGTTGCCGAAGTAGATGTTCTGGATGGTGTTCCGCGCTTTGTCCTCAACTACGATATCGGACGCGGGAATTCCCTGCGTTTCGGCCAGGGTGGCCATCGACTGGCCTTCGACAAACTGCTTCATCGTCGCGCCTCCGCTGAAAATAATATGCCCGGCGCGTCCGGCTTTGAATTCTCTGACGGCCTCGTTTACCCGCTCGCGCTCCTCCGGCGAGGGCTGTCCGTTTTCCAGCGTCGGGGTTCCAAGCACCAGGATCGTATCGAAGTGGCTCAAGCTGCAGTTTTGTGTCGGAACCGTCACATAGGTCGCGACGAGTACGAGAAGAAAGAGAAGGATGAGCAATCCCAGCCCTGCCAGCAACCGCTCCATCCATCGCAACATGTCTTCTCCACCGGCTCCGTGTTTCCAAAGCACCGCTTGACGCGGCAGGCCATCAGTTTTCTGCTGGCAAAACTATGTTTGGCTGACGGCGATGGTTCCGTCACCCGCGGTCAGCTTGCGGTACTCCCACAGCATGTTCAGGCGCCAACGCACAATCATTCCGAAGGCCAGCACAAAGAACAATGCGCCAGACTGCTCCACGGTCAATAAGGTATCGAAGTATCCGCGGGCGAGTATTCGCACGGCCGCCAGGACCAGGATGACGCTGAAGAAGGCGGTCGAACGCTGCATCATGATGGCGTCACCCTGCCGCACCAGGCGCGAAGTCTTCAGCAGCGGATACGCGAGAAGGACTGCGCCAATCAGGAACGCCGCCACGCCCCACGTCCAGGGAATACGAAACATGGGGACAATGAACATCGAGAATCCGGTCGCCATGCCCAGCGGCGGGATCACAATTTTCTTCACGGAAACCGCGGTACGGCCCTCGCGAATCCGCCAGACGAGTATGGCAGCCAGTCCTACGAGGGATCCAATAATCGAGATCTTATTCGGATGAAACATCTTTATCATGATAGCCGGTCGATGGCGGCCGGCCCGCCAAACGGTTGCAATACAAGGGTTCGCTATTGGCGAAATCGAATGATTTCGGCTTGAACAGGCGCTTTCATGATGCCCCGAACAACCTCGCTGTGATACCGTGAAGCGATCGAAGATGCCTGAGTTAGCGCGCACGTTGAAGCGCACCCCTCCAGATTGCAAGCGCAACCCACACTCCTCCAGGGGAGCGCGGATCATTTGCTGCACATGGGCTGCCGTCGCCCTTGTTTACGGCGGCTCGACGACGAGCGCGCATGCTCAACAATCGAGCACGGCTCCAGTCGTTCAGCCCGGGGCACCAGGCACGCCAAGCAGAACGCTCCCCTCATCGACCACAGGCGTCGTCCCGCTGAATTCGCGCGCCGACATCGAGTTCATGCAGGGCATGATCATGCATCACGCACAGGCCGTCGAGATGACCGCGCTCATCCAGTCGC
>JBEKFF010000068.1:0-15343 GCA_050013455.1 Acidobacteriaceae bacterium
ATGCCAGCCCGCAGATCGCAGCACTCGTGCACTCGAACGCCGACATGCTCTCGCGTCTGGCGCGCGTAAGCTCGGTTGAGTTCGCAGCGGCAACCCTCTCTGGCAACAACGCCCGCTCGACATCCACCTTCGACGTCGCCCTCCTCTACGAGCGCCAGATCGACGTCCCCGCGGAGCGCGAACGCCTCACCAAGGACCTCGCCAAATTCACCAAGGGCCTCGAAGCCGCCGACAAGCAACTAGGCAACGAAGGCTTCATCGCCCGCGCCCCCGCGCACATCGTCGAGGGCCTGCGCAAGCAGCACGCCGAAACCCTCGCGCTGAAACAAAAAGCCGAAGCGGCGCTGGCGGCTCTACCAGCCGAGTAGCTTCCAAAGTCTCTCGCCCTGCGTCCAATCATCCAAAGAACGCGTTCCACCAAGCGTCGCGCCTGCATCGTACAGAGCATTGAACTCAGCCCACTCACCCCGGAGTACTTCCCATGGCCTTCCCGATTAAAACCTGCATCATCTGCGAAGATGAGTTTGAATTGAAGCCGGACAAGCCCGGTTACGCCAATCGCTGCCCGTCCTGCTCCATGCCCGAAGCCGCCGAGTTGATCGCGCAGGACCCCGGTGCGACATCTGACCGCGACGCCAACACCGCGCGCCGCGACGCCATGCGCAACCTCTTGTACCGAAGAGATAGTTAGCCAGGTTGCGGAACAAGATAGTGAGCAAGACCGCGGGAAAAATGAGCTAGCCCGATCCGTCTATCTTCCTTTCAGCAAAGAAGATGTTCCCGAGGCAGGCACCCGGTTTCGCGCCGTCGGCATCCATACTCATGTGCCGACAAAGAAGCCGAAACCGCAGGCCATCGCCTTCGAGGATCGATCCCGCGTCCTCGAGCAGCAGCGCCGCCAGAAGATGGCGCGCAGCGTTCACGCCTACGTCCGCGGCAATACGATTCAGTTTTACGAGTGGCTCTCCCACGCCCGCAAGGGCTCCATCCCCCAGGGCCCGCTCGTCTGGATCTGCGGGGACTGTCACGTCGGCAATCTCGGCCCGGTAGCCGGCGCCGACGGCCGCGTCGAGATCGAGATTCGCGACCTCGATCAGACCGTCATCGGCAACCCCGCTCACGATCTCATTCGGCTCGCGCTCTCGCTCGCCATGGCGGCGCGCGGCAGCGATCTTCCCGGCGTCACGACCGCGCAGATGGTCGAGCACATCATGCATGGCTATCAGTCCGGCCTCCTCCACCCCATCGCCACCACTGCGGACGCCGCATCCGGCGACAACCTCGAGCCCATTCACGAAGTCCTGCAGAGCGCTCTTCGCCGCCGCTGGAAGCATCTCGCCGAGGAACGCATCGACGACGTCGAACCAACAATTCCGCTGGGAGAGCGCTTCTGGAAACTCTCTGACCAGGAACGCCAAGCCATCGATAAGCTTTTCGCCGAAGATGCAACCCGCAAGCTCATGACGCAACTCAAGGGCCGCGACGACGACGCCAAGGTGAAGGTCGTCGATGCGGCGTACTGGATGAAGGGATGCAGCTCGCTCGGGAAACTGCGGATGGCCGTACTCGTCTCGATCGGCAAGCGTTCCGACCCTACCTACTGCCTGGTCGACATCAAGGAAGCCGTCAAACCCGCGGCCCCGGCGGCCAAACCGATCGCCGGCGCACCGCGCATGCCGACCGATTTCGCAGAGCGCGTGGTCGCCGGAGCCTGTGCGCTTTCACCGTATCTCGGCAACCGCATGCGCTCCGCCACCCTCTTGCGTCGCCCAGTCGTCCTCCGCGAGCTCATGCCGCAGGACCTCAAGCTCGAGATCGATTCGCTCACCTGCGATCAGGCAATCGGCGCCGCCCGCTTCCTCGCCGCCGTCGTCGGCAAGGCTCATGGCCGCCAGATGACCGCAGCGGACCGCAAGCGCTGGGTCGCCGAACTCAATCGCAATCGCAGTAAATCTCTCGACGCCCCCAACTGGCTCTGGACCAGTCTCCTCCAGCTCGTCTCCGAACACGAAGCCGCCTATCTGGAGCACTGCCGCCGTTACGCGCTCGCCTCCTGATCGCGTCTCCCGCTACTTCTTCCCGGACGCCTGCGGCACTTCCCCCTGCTCCACGGCGATCGTCACGTTCTCATGCTTGATGTCCAGCCGCAGCAGGTTGAACACGCCCATGTAGACGTTCGCAATCCACACCACGGCCAGCCACGCGATCACGTAACCGCGCCATCCCTCATACAGCAGCTGATATCGAAACAGCAGCAGCGCCAGCGCCGTGACATAGTGCGAGAAGCAATACTCGCAGGTGAACAAGTAGAAGAATTTTCTCTTCGGCAGCGACTGGCAATCCTGGCTCATCCGTTTGCAGAAATCTCGCGGCTCGCGAAAGACCTCTTCGTGCGTCACCGTCCACGAAGCGCAGGCCACGGGCAGCGCCAGCACCAGCAACAATGCAAATTGATGCACCAGCGGCACGGACAACTCAACGGGCATGAACGCACCCCGCCCCACTGTGATCAGCGTCCTTCAACCGGCAAGCCATGCGCGTTAAGATGCAGATATGAGTTCTCGCGAAGAGTTGAATCCGGTCGCACTGCGCAGCGCGCTGGTTGGCACCCGTTTCCCCGCCCGCCTGCACCACTTTCCCACGGCCGAGTCCACCAATACCCTGCTGCTCGAAGCCGCCGCCAACGGCGCTCCCGAGGGCACCGTCTATCTGGCCGACGCGCAAACCCAGGGACGCGGCCGCGGTGGCCACACGTGGCACTCCTCACCAGGAGACGGCCTCTACCTCAGCGTCCTTGCCATGCCGCGACTGCCGCTGCGCGAAGCCCTGTGGATCTCGCTGGCCACGGGCCTTGCCGTGCAATCCGCCATCAAGACTGTGACCGGTCTTAGCGCCGACATCCGCTGGCCCAACGACCTGCTCCTTCCGCAACCCTCCGGCCCCGGCAAAAAGCTCGGCGGCATCCTCGTCGAAGCGGCCGTTCAGCCCGGCGACGACGCGATCCTCCGCTACGCCGTCATCGGCATCGGCCTCAACATCAACCATGAAAGCTTTCCTCCGGACCTCGCGCCCATCGCCACCTCATTACGAATTGCGACCGGCGAACCGCAGAGCCGCAATGCGCTGATGATCGCGATCCTTCGCGCGCTCGATCTCGAACTTACACAGCTCGAAGCCCACCAGCCCGATCTGCCAGCGCAGCAACCAGACATCCTCACCCGCTTCACCGCCGCCTCCTCGTGGGTGCGGGGCAAGCGCGTCCAGGTCCCGGAGCAAGGTGGCTACACCGGCACCACCGCCGGTCTGGACCGCAACGGCTACCTGCTCGTAGACGCCGATGACCACACCCAGCGCACCGTCCTCTCCGGCGGCGTCCGCGACCAGTCCTAGCCCTTCCACATCGCCCGCTCTTAACTCCCGCCGTCCGCGTAGGACCGTAGGACACGCTGGTAAGATAGCTTACTGAGGCGGGAAAGCTCTGCATGCTACTGGCACTCGATGTCGGAAACTCCAACACGGTCTTTTGTCTCTTCGCGCCCGCGACCAGCGCGGAACCTGCACACATGGTGGCCGACTGGCGCATCACCACGCCCCTCAAGCAAACGGCCGACGAGCTTGGCGTTCTCTTCCAGGCGCTCTTCAGCATGCGCGGGCTGAAGCCGGAGATCGTCACCGGCATCGCCGTCTCCTCCGTCGTCCCTCCATTGGATGCCGCCATCCGCAGTCTGTGCGAGACCTTCTTCCACATCCGCCCGCTCTTCATCGAGCCCGGCGTCAAGACAGGACTCCCCGTGCTCACCGACAATCCCAGCGAGGCGGGCGCTGACCGCATCGTCAATTGCGTTGCGGCCTTTGACCTGCTCGGCGGCCCCACGATTGTCGTCGACATGGGCACAGCGACAACCTTCGACGTGGTCTCCGCGAAAGGCGAATTCATTGGCGGCGCCATCGCTCCCGGCATCGGCATCTCCGCAGACGCGCTCTTCGCCCGCGCCGCACGCCTCACCCGCGTCGAGATCAAGAAGCCGGCAAAGATCATCGGCACGTCCACAACCGACAACATCCAGATCGGCTTGTACTACGGGGCAATCGGCCAGATCGACGGTATCCTGGAGCGCATGATCGCAGAGCTCGGTCCCGAGACCAAAACCATCGCCACCGGTGGCCTCGCAAAGCTCATCGCCGCGGACTCAAAGTACATTCAGCACGTCGACGACAACCTTACCCTCAACGGCCTCCGTCTCGTCTGGGAGCGCAATCACGACCGCCATCGGCGCCGATAAATGCAGGGATTAGGGAACAGGGGTCAGGGATTAGAACGCACCCTCCCTAATCCCTAATCCCTGTTCCCTAATCCCTGTCCTTATGAACTACTTTGAATATTTCTCCGAGATCGAAGAACGCTTCAGCAGCCGCCGCGGCTCCATCCTCCTGCTCAACACGCTCGATTGGGCACTGATCGAAACCTGGCGCGAGGCCGGCATTCCGCTCGAAGCCGTCCTGCGTGGCATCGATGCGGCCTTCGACAAATATGACGCCCGCGCCCACAAAGCTCGAGGCCGTCTGCGCAAGGTCAACGGCCTTGCCTGGTGCGCGCAAGCGGTGATGCAATCCGCCGAAGAGCTCGTCGAAGCCTCCACCGGGATCGCTCCCGCCGCTGCACGCGAGCCGCGCGAATCCGGCTTCGAGTCCGAGCGCGTCGCAACGTTCCTCGACCAGAACGCCCAGGCTTTGGAAGCCACGACCATGCCCGATGAATCTTCAGACGCAGTGCGCGCGACGATCGCCACTCGGTTGCGCGAACTTGCCGCCTCCATGCGCGGGCCTGCGCCTCCGCCGCTTGACGATCTCGATCGCACGCTCACCGTGCTCGAAGAAAAACTCTTCACCGCCCTTCAATCGTCCGCCACCGAAGTAGAGCTCGTAGACTTGAAGACCCAGGCCGATCGCGAACTCGCCCCGTATCGCGCGAAGATGTCCGCCGTGCAGCTTCGCCAGGTTCAGCAGCAGTTTCTGCACAAGCGTCTTCTCGAACTCCGCGCGCTTCCGCGCCTCAGCCTGTTTTATATGAGCCACGCATGAGCGAAACCCTGCACATCGACCGAGCGCTCTACAGCGGCAATGGCCTCGCGTTCAGCGACCGTGGCGGTCCCGTGCTGGTTCCCTTCACACTTCCCGGCGAGACGGTCGAAGCCTCGAACCCCAACGCCAGCAATGAAGCTCAACTACTCTGTGTCCTCACGCCCTCGCCGGAACGCGTGCCCGCACCTTGCCCGCACTTCGGCGCCTGCGGCGGCTGTCACTACCAGATGGCGAACTATCCGGAACAGCTTCGCCTAAAGCAATCCATCTTCGCCGAGCTTCTAAAGGGCGCGGCCGTTGATGCCGTACCCGAACCTCTGATGCACTCTGCCGAACCCTGGGGCTACCGCAATCGCATTCGCCTGCGCGTGGCGCGGACGCTCGGCGGCGGCGACGACACAGACACGGAGGGGTCGCTCCGCCTCGGCTACAACCGCCACGCCACCACCGAGTTTCTTCCCATCACCACCTGCCTCATCGCAGCACCTGTTCTCTGGTCCACTGCGAAATCCCTGCTCGCGGCCGCAGCGGAGGATCGCGACGTTGCCTACTGGCTCAACGCCACGGCGGAAGTCGAGCTTTTTTGCGACCACACCATGAAGCGCATCCAGGTCACCTTCTTCTGCGCTCCCCGCACCAAGCCGCTCTTCGACAGCCTCGACCGCGCCGCAATCGCGCTGCAGGCCTATGCACCCCAGGGTGTTCTGATCACCGCGACAGCCGCCGCCGCATTCGACCCCCGCACCGGCCCCACCGGCCGCATGATCGCCGAAGCCGGCGCGCCCGGGCTCAACTATCGCGTGCTCGACGAAACCTACTGGATCACCCGCGGCGGCTTCTTCCAGGTCAATCGCTTCCTGCTCGAAACCCTCGTCGAGCTCGTCTGCAACGACGACGACCAGCCGCGCTCCGGCTCGCTCGCATGGGATCTCTTCGCCGGCGTCGGTCTCTTCTCTCGCGTACTAGCTCGCAGCTTCGACGCGATCACCGCCGTCGAAGCGAACCCCACCGCCGTCGCCGACCTGCGCGCTGCTCTCACCAAACGCGGCTCTAGCAGCGCCGTCCACGAGTCCACCACGCTCGATTTTCTGCGCCGCGCCGTTCTCGATCGCGACCGCCCCGAGCTCATCGTCCTCGACCCACCCCGCGCCGGCGTAGGCGTCGAAGCATGCGAGTTGCTCAACCGCATCGCGGCGCCCACCCTCATCTACGTCTCCTGCGATCCCACCACCCTCGCCCGCGATCTTACCGCCCTACAGCCTTTCTACAGCATCCGCGCCTTGCATCTCGTGGACCTCTTTCCCCAGACCTTCCACCTGGAAACAGTGGTCGTCCTCGACAGCCGCAACTAGACACGCGCCCCCACACCCTCTACCCTCAAGTCAGGAACCATTGCGCTCTACACTCTACCCTCTACTCTCCACACTCTGTTCCTAGTCAGCGCTTCTCATGCCGGTAGTCGGTGCTGCCACATCCTGGTTGTACGACTCCCCTGTCGTCGAGCCGCTCAGGCTTCGCCGGGTTCCGCTGCTCGCTGCGTGTGCCTGCTTCGCGCTCGGCGACCTCCTCGCTCTCCGCTGGCAACCAACCCTCCTTCTCGCCGCCGCCACACTCCTGCTCTTCGCGCTCTCACTCATCAGCCTGCGCAAGGCCCTTCGCGTCGCAGTCATTCCCGTCTATGCGCTCTGGATCGCCATCGGCTGCTGGTGCGCGCAGATCGAGCCCGCCATCCCGCAACAATCCGCGCTCCATCAGCTCGCCGACGGCCTTACCCGCGACGTCCAGGGCACCGTCATCCGCGTACGCACGCTTCCCCCGCCGCCACGCAACTCCCCGCACCCCGCCTTCGAGCCCGACGCCTGGGATGCCGACCCCGACCCCGATACGCAGTCAATCGACATCGACGTCCAGTCCGTCGAATACCTCACCCCCGACCTCTCCGTGATGCAGCCCACCGCCGGCGGCGTCCGCTTCTCGGTCAACGGCCCGCAGCTCGCCCTTCACTGCGGCGATCTCATCGACGTTCCCCTCCGCCTCCGCACCCCCGACGTCTACCGCGACCCCGGCGCGTGGTCCTATGCCGACTACCTTCTCAGCGAAGGCATCGGCGCGACCGGCAGCACCCGATCCTCACGCGTGCAAATTCTCCGCCCCGCACGCCCAACCCTCCGCTGCCGCATCTTTGCCGCGCAAGCCTGGGCCTCCAACCGCCTCCAGTCCTTCACCAACTCAAGCGCAATCCGCCATCTCCCTAACGTCCTACGCCTCACTCCCGAAGACGCCTCCATGCTCAACGCCATGCTCTTCGGCGATCGCACCCACCTCACCCGCGCCCTCCGCGAGTCCTTCGAGCGCACCGGCACCTTTCACCTCTTCGTCGTCTCCGGCCTGCACGTCGCCCTGCTAGCCGGCGGCCTCTTCTGGTTTCTCCGACGCCTCCGTCTCCCCCAGGGCCTCGCCGTCCTCGCCACCATCCTCGTCGCCTTCGCGTACGCCGAGCTCACCGGCTTCGGCATCCCCGCCCAACGCGCGCTCATCATGACAGCGATCTACCTCGTTGCCCGCTGGCTCGACCGCGAGATCACCGCGCTCAACGCTCTCGGCGCGGCCGCGCTCGCCGTCCTCGTCCTCGACCCCCGCAGCCTCTTCGAAGCCAGCTTCCAAATGACGTTCGTCGTCATCCTCGCCATCGCCGGCCTGGCCATCCCGCTCAGCGAGCGCCTCATCCTTCCCCGCCTCCGCGCCCTCCGCCACCTCGACATCGTGCGTGCCGACGCCGCCGTCCCCCCGCGCATCGCACAATTCCGCGTCCACACCCGCATGCTCACCGAGCTCTCTGCCGACCTCCTCGGCCCCCGCCTCGCCAATCTTCCCGCGTCGCTCCTCCGCGCGTTCTTCTGGACCTGCGAAGCCATCCTCATCTCCCTCACCGCCGAGCTCTGCATGATCCTCCCCATGGCGATCTACTTCCATCGAGCCACCCTGCTCGCCCTCCCCCTCAACTTCATCGACATCCCTCTGCTCTCAGTCCTGCTCTGCGTCGCGATCATCACCTTCCTCGCCTCGCTGCTCAGCGCATGGCTTGCAATCATTCCCGCCGCGCTCACCGCACTCTTACTCCACCTCATGCGCTTCACCGTGGACCGCGTGCAGAACCTCACCATTGCCAACCTGCGCACTCCCGAGCCCGCTCCCATCGCCCTCGCACTAGCCTGCGCGTGCGTTCTGTACTGCTGCTGGGCTCTCCGCGCGCGTCGCCGCACTTTATTCGCAACCGGAGTCCTGGCAGCCCTACTGATC
This sequence comes from Acidobacteriaceae bacterium, assembly GCA_050013455.1. Classification (GTDB taxonomy): domain Bacteria; phylum Acidobacteriota; class Terriglobia; order Terriglobales; family Acidobacteriaceae; genus Granulicella. The sequence continues at coordinate 8,383 of JBEKFF010000068.1, forward strand.
CCGCTCGCCGTTCTCTATCCCACCCCACCCCGCCTGCATCCCGGCGCCCTCGAAGTCACCGCCATCGACGTAGGCCAGGGCGACTCCCTCTTCGTCGTCAGCCCACTCGGCGAAACCATGCTGGTAGACGCAGGAGGTCCCACCGGCCGCGGCGAAAACGCCCCCGCCAGCGCCTGGGACGTCGGCGAAGAAGTCGTCGCACCCTACCTCTGGTCGCGCCGCATCCGCCGCCTCGACGTCGTCCTGCTTACCCACGCGCACTCCGATCACATGGGCGGCATGCCCGCCGTCCTGCGCGACTTCCATCCCCGCGAACTCTGGATCAGCATTGATCCCGGCGACTCTCCACTCTTCTACGCTCTGCTCGCGCAAGCCCGCGCCCAGCACATGATCATTCGCCATCTGCACGCCGGACAAGCCTTCCCCTGGTCCGATCTGCACGCAAGCGTCCTCGCGCCCGAAGCACCCTACGCAAACGGCGGCACGCCCATCAACAACGACTCGCTGGTCGTCCGTCTCGACTACGACCGTGCCAGTGTCCTGCTCGAAGGCGACGCCGAAGCACCCAGCGAAGAGGCCATGCTAGCCAACCATCGCGTCCAACCCGCAACGCTTCTCAAGGTCGGACACCACGGCAGCCACACCTCCACCACACCGGAATTTCTCGCGGCGGTCTCGCCCCTCGACGCCGTCATCAGCGACGGCCAGCACAACACGTTTGGTCATCCTAGCCCCATCGTCATCGACCGCCTGGCCGCGGCCCACATCCGCACCTATCGCACCGACCGCCTCGGTGCCACAACCTTCCTGCTCACTCCCAGCGGGGGAATCTCCGCAGCATCCGCCGCATCAAATTGGTAGCAGCATCACAAGCCCAGGTGATAGAAAGACTGCAAGCACGAGTCGCCGCGTTTGCCGATGCCGTTGCGGATGCCGCTTGTCGGCGCCGTTGCGGTTGCTGGTTTTTCGCCGTCATCCTGAGGCGAAGCCGAAGGACCCCTGTATTGGTTTTTGCTGTTGCTGTTTTTGCGGTTGCGGTTGCTGTTGCGCTTGCGCTTGCTGTTGCCCGTTTTTCGCCGTCATCCTGAACGCAGTGAAGGACCCCCGTATTGGTTTTTGCTGTTGCTGTTGCTGTTGTTTTTGCGCTTGCACTTGCCTTTCTTTCTGTCATTCCCTCTGGGAATCTGCTTCTGCCATCAACGCCGAACCATCCGAAGGAGCCGCGATTGCCAAACCCCAACCCGACCCCGACCGTCCCAACCATCACGCCCACCGCAGTTTCCGCTGACTCCCAGGAAGAGGCACGCCTCATTCGGCGCCTGCAGCTCATGATGAATCTCGTCCTGCAGACCATCGCGCAAGACCATTCCCTCACCATCGACGACGCGTCGCAGATGATCGGCGACGCGCGTTCGGCCGCCCTCGCCATGTTCCCCGGCAAGGAGCTGGCCTACGACCTCATCTGGCGTCCCCGCTTCCAGCGCCTCATGCGCGAACGCTTCCGCATCATGTAGATCGGCAAGTTAGCGAGTCAGCAAGTTAGCAAGTCAGCCAAGACCCGCCACCCATCGTGGATACCCACCACAACCCCTCGAAGGGGCACGGCTTCAGCCGTGCCAATAACCACTCCATTCCCGAGGGGCTTCAGCCCCTGAGGTAAACGCGGCGACCGATGGCTGACTTGCTAACTCACCGATGGCTGACCTGCTAACTCGCTAACTCGCTAACTCGCGATCACGACGCCGCCCGCGCCGACCGCCCCGAGATCTCCGCAGCCCGCGTCTCCGCGAACGCCGCCGCTCCCAGCAACGCGCACGCGTCATCCAGGATCACCCGCACCGGCATCGCCTCCAGCAGTGGCGACAGCCTTCCCTTATCCAGAAACGCCTGCGCAAACTCGCCACTCTGCATCGTCTTCAGAATCTTCGGCGCAATGCCCCCGCCCAGGTACATCCCACCGGCCGCCAGCACCTTCAGACCAACATTCCCCGCCTCGGCGCCAAACGCCGAAGCAAACATCCGCAGCGTCTCCGCGCAGATTTCACTCGACCCATCCTCGCCGCACTGCCCAATCACCGCATTCGGATCTTCCTTCTCCATGCGCTCGCGCAGCCACGCCGGCTCTTCCATCTTCTGATCGTCGCGCAAAAACGCGTAGACGTTCTTGATCCCAATCCCGGACACCACGCGCTCAAAACTCACGCGCCCATTCAGCGTTCTCCGCAGATACTGCAGCAGCGCAATCTCGCGATCGTTGCGCGCCGAAAAGTCGCAGTGGCCGCCTTCCGACGGAATCGGCCGATGCCGCCGCGTCTTCTCATCCCAGATCAGCAGCGCCTCGCCCAACCCGGTCCCCGCCGACACCAATCCCCTGTGCCCTTCCGCGCCCGGATCGCCCTTGAGCAGCGTAAACACCTTGTCCGGCGCCAGCTCTGGAATGCCGTACCCATTGGCTTCCAGGTCGTTGATCAAAAAAATATGTTCAATGCCGATCGACTTCTCAAGCTCGCGCTCATCCAGCGTCCAAGGCAGATTGGTCAGCTTCAGTCGACCATTGCGAACCGGCCCCGGGCACCCGAAGCACGCCGCAACGATCTCTTCCTTCGACCCCTCGGCCTGCTCCAGAAATGCCTTCACCACGTCATCGAGCGAAGCATGCTCGCTCGACGGAAACTTGTTCTCCCGCACCAACCCCAGCCGCCCACCCACAAAGTTGTACAGCGCCAGGTGAACCTTCGTTCCGCCAACATCGCCTGCAAGAATCATCAGAACCTGCCCCTACTCACTACTCACTACTTTTAGATCTCCAACGTGCCGACGCGATACCCCTCGCCGGTTTCCTCTGCAGGCGGCAGCTTCGCCGCGGCAGCCTCATCCAGCAAGAAGAGAAGCTTACCATTCGCCGGCCGTATCAGTTGCGACGGCAGCCGATCCGGATCTCTCGGCCCCGTCAATACCTCGGCCAGCACATCTGTCTTGCCCGGCCCCTCCACCTCGAACACCACCTCTGCCGCATGATTAATTACCGGCCATGTCAGCGACACCCGCCACACATCCTTCTGCGGTACGTGATTGGCAATCACCAGCCGGCCCAGCTCATTCAGCCCCTCGGTATTCGGAAACAGCGAAGCCGTATGCCCATCCGGCCCCATGCCCAGCGTCACCATGTCGAACGCCGGCGTCTCGGCTCCCTCGAGCTTCAGCACATTACGCAGCGTGCTCTCATACCGGCTCGCCGCGACCTCAGGATCCAGCTCGCCCTCCATGCGAAACACATTCTCCGCCGGGATAGCCACTTTGCTCAGCAGCAGATCGCGCGCCACGCCATAATTCGACTCTGGACTATCCGGTCCCACGCACCGCTCATCCACCCAGAAAAGCTGCAGCTTGTCCCACGGAATCGTCTTCGCAAACGGCCCCGCCGGATCGGCCAGCAGCTTGAACGTAGCCTGCGGTGTGCTTCCCCCCGAGATCGCCAGCCGCGCCACGCCGCGCTTCGCCACCGCGGCCTCCACCGTCTCCGAAAACTTCTTCGCCGAAGCCAGCGCCATCGCAGCCGCCGTCGGCCAAACCTGGTACGTCACCTTCACCAAACGCGCCATCAACCCTCTCCACCCAAACAAATTTCACACCCAACAAAGAGCGGCCGCGACGGCAAATTCCCCGCCGCAACCGCTCTCTCTACGCTCTACCCTCTACCCTTTACGCTCTGTCCTTACAGCTTGTACCACTTCCGCCGATCCCGCTTCAGCAGCGCATCCGCAGCCGGAGGTCCCCAGCTTCCCGCATCGTAGTTCGGAAAGTCGTTAGGCGGACGCTTCGCCCACGCCTCAAGAATCGGCGTCATCAAAGCCCACGTCGCCTCCACGCCCGAGCGATGCGCAAACAGCGTTCCATCGCCCAGCATCGCATCCAGCAGCAACCGCTCGTAGCCGTTCGCCGAGCTCTTGCCAAAGCTCTCTGCGTAACTGAAGTGCATCTCCACGGGCATCACATTGGTCGTCGGTCCAGGAACCTTCGCGCCAAACATCAGCGAGATCCCCTCGTCCGGCTGAATGCGCATCTTCAACACATTCGGCTGCACCTGGCTCTTCGCGTCATCGGACTTGAACATATGCAGCGGTGGCTGCTTGAACACCACCGTCACTTCGGTCACGCGCTTCGCCAGCCGCTTGCCCGCGCGCAGATAGATCGGCACGCCCGCCCAGCGCCAGTTCTCGATCTGCAGCTTCATCGCCACAAACGTTTCCGTATTCGAGTCCGGATCCACGCGGTCTTCCTCGCGATACCCAATCACCCTCTCGCCGTCCACGCGGCCCGGCCCATACTGACCGCGCACCGTATCTTCCACCGCAATCGGATCAATTGCGTTCCACACCTTCAACTTCTCCGTCCGCACCGACGACGACTCAAAGCTGTCAGGTGGCTCCATTGCAACGAAGCTCAGCACTTCCATCACGTGATTCTGCAGCACATCGCGCAGCGCGCCAGCGCTCTCATAGAACGGTCCGCGTCCCTCGATGCCAATCGACTCAGCCGCCGTAATCTCCACGTGGTCGATAAAGTTACGGTTCCAGATCGGCTCAAAGATCCCGTTGCCGAACCGGAATACCAGGATGTTCTGCACCGTCTCCTTGCCCAGGTAATGATCGATGCGGAAGATCTGGTCCTCGTGCAGCACCCGGTTGATCTCATCATTCAGCTTGCGAGCCGACTCCAGATCGGTTCCAAACGGCTTCTCGATAATCACGTGCATCCACTGCCCGGGCGCCTTCGAGGTGGTCATCTCATGCTTGCCCAGCCGGTCCGTGATGTCGGCAAAATACTCCGGCGCAACCGCCAGGTAAAACAGCCGGTTCCCCTTGGTCCCCAGCTCCTCGTCGATGTCCGCCAAAAATCCCTTCAGCTTCTCAAAGCCCGCATCATCGTCGAAGCTGGTCGTAAAGTACTTCACACGCTCCATGAATTGCTTGAGCTTCGGGTCATCGGTCTCCACGCCGCCGCCCTTCACAATGCCGTCTTCCATGTCCGCGGCGAAGTGCGCGGAAATATCTCGACGCGCCACACCCACCACCGCAAACGACTCTGGCAACAAACCTTCCTGCTTCAAATGGAACAGCGCAGGCAGCAGCTTGCGCTTGGTCAAATCGCCGGACGCTCCAAAGATCACGACGATGCAAGGATCAGGAACCCTCTCCTGCTTCTTTACGCCGTGCTCCCAACCTGCCTGCATCCCTGCGTGTCTTACTTCGTTTGGCATCAACTGCTCCTTACCTATCCTTTACTGCTCGTTTTGAACCTGCGTCCATCTATCCGGCGAACCAAGGAAACCATTCGCCGCCCACTGTCTGACTGGTCGCGCTTACGCTTTCTTCACGGCATGCCCGCCAAACTCGTGACGCATGACGGAAAGCATCCTGTCGGTAAAATTATCGTCCTCGCGCGAGCGCACCCGGCGTATCAGCGACTCCGTAATCACCGGCGCCGAAACATTCAGATCAATCGCCTCAAACACCGTCCAGCGCCCTTCGCCCGAGTCCGGCACATACGGCTCCAACCCATCCAGCGTCGGATTCTTCTTCAGCGCATCGGCCGTCAGGTCCAGCAGCCACGACCGCACCACCGACCCATGCCGCCAGATGTTCGCAATCTGCGTCAGGTCCAGCTCCAGCGGCTTCTTCGAGTTCATGATCGAGAAGCCCTCGGCATACGCCTGCATCAACCCGTACTCAATGCCGTTGTGCACCATCTTCACGAAGTGCCCGGCACCGGTCGGCCCCGTGCGTCCCCAGCCCGTATCCTTCGTCGGAGCCAGCGCTTCAAAGATCGGACGCAGGCGCTCAATCACATCCTCATCGCCGCCAACCATCATCGAGTAGCCTTCGGTGATGCCCCAGATGCCTCCCGACGTTCCAACATCCACAAACTCGAAACCCTGCGGCTTCAACTGCGCATAGCGCCGCTGCGAGTCTTTGTAATTCGAGTTGCCGCCGTCGATAAAAATATCGCCCTTCTGCATCAGCGGCTTCAGTTTGGAGAGCGTGTCGTCCACCGGGTCGCCGGCCGGCACCATGATCCAGATCGCCCGCGGCGCCTGCAGGTTCTTCACCAGCTCCTCGAGCGAGCTAACGCCCACCGAGCCGGCATCGTTCAGCTTCTTCACCGCGTCGGCGGAAAAATCGAAGCCGACAACCTTGTGGCCAGCCAGGCGAAGACGCTCCGCCATGTTGCCGCCCATCTTCCCAAGTCCAATCAATCCGAGTTCCATGTTGCAACCGCCCTCACGCGGAAAGTACCACTTAGAGAGTAAACTCAATCGCTGTCAATGCCCAGCGTCACGGCTCATCTTTTGCCGTTAGATCCACCTTTTCAGTCCTTTACCGCCCACCCTGTATTTCCTCGCGTTACGAGCGGATTGCAGGTGCCGAGCCCTCACTTGCCAGCGGAATAATCGGCCCCCAGCGTGGTCGCTTCCCACGCTGCCAGGTCCTTCTCGAGCGCCTCAATCTTCGCCTTCACCCGCGGAATCGTGCTCGCCCCCAGCAGCAAATGCAGCGGCGGGTGCTCCGCCTCCACGGCCTTCACAATCGCCGCCACAGCCTTCTGCGGATCTCCCGGCTGCTTGCCGTCCTGCTCGGTGAAATACGCCCGCATCTTGCCCGACGTCTGGTCGTACTCCGGAATCCTGCGCTTCGCCTCGCCCCCAGCCTTGCCCAGAAACTTCGTCCGAAACGGCCCCGGCTCCACGATCATCACAGAAATTCCCAGCGGCTTGACTTCCTGTGCCAGCGCCTCGCTCAGCCCCTCCACCGCAAACTTCGTCGCGTTGTACAAACCAAATCCCGGCGTCGCCACGAGGCCCCCAATGGATGAAAGATTCACAATGTGCCCCGACCCCTGCTTGCGCATCTGCGGCAGCACCGCCTGAGTTACCCGGATCAGCCCAAACACATTGACCTCG
>JBEKFF010000069.1:0-14959 GCA_050013455.1 Acidobacteriaceae bacterium
GTATAACCGAGAGCCAGGCCTAATAAAAGTGATACTGGAACCTTCAAGATAGACGTGATACTGAAACCGCAAAGGAGCCCTTTCGCATGAACAGGGAGAACCAGTTTGACCTTTCCGGGCGTGTAGCGGTCGTCACCGGTGCGAGTCGCGGTCTGGGCCAGTATTTAGGGCGTGCACTCGCAAACGCCGGTGCCGATCTAGTAATCACGAGTCGCAAGGCAGACGACCTCAGGCAATTCAAAAATGAAATCGAAAAGCTAGGGCGACGCGTCCTCGCGCTGGAACTCGACGTACGCGATGAATCCAGCATCCGCTCCATAGCTCCTCGCGCCATCGAGCATTTCGGAACGGTCGACATCCTCGTCAATAATGCAGGCTGCAATGTTCGCAAACCCGCGGTAGACGTTTCTTGGAGCGACTGGAATCTCGTGCTGGACACGAACCTCCGCGGCTCCTTTTTCGTTGCGCAATCCCTCGCACCGCACATGATCGAGCGAGGATACGGAAGAATTATCAATATTGGTTCCGTGACGAGCGTCTTCGGCTATGCCGGCATCGGTCCGTATTGCGCCAGCCGCGGAGGCATCAAGCAGCTGACGATGAGCTTGGCGGACGAATGGGGAGTGAACGGCATCACCGTAAACTGTCTTGCCCCCGGCTGGTTCAAGACAGCTCAGAATGCGACCCTGTATGAGAACGAGGCGTGGGTTGAGTATCTGAAAGACCGCATTCCATTGAAGCGACCCGGGGAGCCAAAGGATTTGAACGGCGCGATCGTGTTTCTCGCCTCCCAAGCCAGCGCCTACATTACCGGCCAGACGCTGCTAGTGGATGGCGGGATTTCAACTGGCGCTACGAAAGCTACCGTTGCAACCTGAATCGAATCGACGGTAGCCCTGGACCCTATCGGCAACGGAGACCAGGCCGTCAATAACAAATGCAGCCGGGTCGGGAGTGGAATCGTTACCGCCTCATTACGCTCTACAAAGCGTGCCAATTCACGATGCAACAATTAGCCGTTCATCTGAACACGATTCGGCTCATAGCCCGTCTGGACAGCCGTTCTCAGGGCTGCAGGTAAAGCCCTTTAAAAGAATCACAAGTTATTGATTACAAGGCGCTTACAATTCATTTGCCGATGCAGAAGGTCGCAAAGATGCGCGCCAGAATGTCATCCGGCGTCGTTACCCCGGTCAGCGAGTCGAGTGCCTGCAACGCGCCGTGCAGGTCCATCAGGATTAGCTCGTGTGGCAGCCCCGATTCATTCGCAGCGGCCGCCGCCGCCAGCGCCTCCAGCGTCGAATTCACCGCCTCCTGCTGCCGAAGGTTGTTCAGCGCCCCACTCTCCGCCAGCGATCCCGCTGCCCCCAGCTGCGCCAGAATCGCCTCACGCAACGCCTCCAATCCCACGCCGGTCAGCGCGCTCGTCCGAACAGCCATTCCCCCGCCCAGCTCCGTCCCATCCACCCGCTCCTCCACACCAACCAGCAAGTCCACCTTGTTATAGACAACAATTTGCGGCCGCCCCGCCAAAGAAGCCTCCAGCCTCAATTCCCCGACCGTCGCAGCCAGCGTCGCGTCGTGGATCAGCAACACCAGGTCCGCATCCGCCAGCGCCTCATGCGACCGCGCAATCCCCTGCATCTCCGCCGCATCAATCTCAGCCTCATCCAAACCACCGCGCAGCCCCGCCGTATCGATCAGCCGCAGCGGAATCCCGCCCAGCGCCAGCGACTCCTCCACGGTATCCCGCGTCGTCCCGGGCAGCGGCGTCACAATCGCCCGCTCCCTTTCCAGCAGCCTATTAAATAGAGAGCTCTTCCCGGCATTCGGCGGCCCAACAAGCGCAATCGCCGCCCCATTGCGCAGCAGCTGCCCCCGCCGAAAGCTCGCCGCCAGCTCGGCCAGCGGCCGCTCGACGCTCCCAATCGCCCCGGCAATCACCGCCGGCGGCACAATCTCCACGTCGTCCAGCTCCCCCGACGCAAAATCCATCCCTGCCTCCAGCAGCGCAATCAGGTGCAGCAACTCTCCCTTTGCCGGAGTCACCCTCCGCGCCATCGCCCCACCCATCTGCTGCGCCGCCACCCGCACCTGCTCCAGGGTCTGCGCGGCAATCAAATCCCCCACCGCCTCCGCCTGCGTCAGATCAATCCGCCCCGCCAGAAACGCCCGCTGCGTAAACTCCCCCGGCCTTGCCAGCCTTACCGCCAGCCCCATCCGAGCACCCTCCGCCAGCGCCCCCCGCACCATCGCCTCCAGCACCACCGGCGACCCATGCGCCGCAATCTCCACCACCGTCTCCCCGGTATACGACCGCGGCCCGAGAAACGCCGTCACCACCGCCTCATCGATAGTCTTCCCCTTCTCCTCTATATCCACCACCCTCACCCGCCGCGCCCTGGCATGCTCCAGCGGCCGCTCCAGCGTCACCAGCCGCCCTGCAATCTCCAGCGCCCCCGGCCCCGACAGCCGCACAATCCCAATCCCGCCCCGCCCCGGAGGCGTGGAGATCGCAACAATCGTATCGGTCGTGGAGGATTCGTCTGTCATGCCCAGGGACACCACGGAAAGGATACCGCCTCAGCCCGCTCTGCCGGATAACCCGACACCAACCTCCATCCTAACGGCGCCATTTTTGGACTGCGCCGACAACGGGTCGGGAAACCTTCACAAAACAAACGTCCGCAGCCCCGCTCGCCAGAAAAATCATGGCGCGAATTCATCATTGTGTAAGGGCTCTACCAAAAACAGTAGATCGAGGGCGCCGATCCAATCTCCATGCGCGCCAATACCCAGCACAATCAGTAGTTTACGCGGTATTTCAGTATGGCCCATTACGTGCTGATAAAGTCTCAATTACCTTTTTACCAATTTTGCCTGGAGAACGAACTATGACTTGGTCATGCTTCCAGAGAACCGTTAAGGCTCTCTTTTGCGTTGCGATCCTTGGTCTGGCACTCAATACTGCCCGCGCCGCCGACACCAACGGCCGCATCAAGGGCACCGTCACCGATGCGACAAATGCAGTCATCCCCGGGGCCACCGTCACCGCAACGAATTTGCAGACCGGCGTCAAATTCGTCACCAAATCTCTCAAGGATGGCGGGTACTTCTTCCCTCAGCTTCCTATCGGTAACTACTCGATCTCAGCCGAGGCCGCTGGTTTCAAGACCTTCACCGCCACGGGCATCAAGATCGACATCGATCAGGAGTACGTTGAACCCGTAACCCTGAGTGTTGGCGATACCTCCCAGGTTGTCTCCGTTACTGCGGACTCCATCCAGGTCAACACCACGGACATGCAGATCAACAACATCGTTAACTCCACGGAGATGTCCGAGCTTCCCAACATCAGCCGCGGCTACTCTCAGTTCGAGCTCATCGAGCCTGGCGTTCAGGCCCCCAGCGACCGTTTCGGTGGTTACTCCGCCGACGGCGCCGAGACCCAGCAGTCCAGCTTCCTCCTCAACGGCGCCGACATTAATGACCTTCCTCTCAACACCGTCGGCATCAATCCCAATCTCGATGCGATCGGCCAGTTCAACCTCGTAACCGGGCCCCTCAACGCCGAGTACGACCGTAACTCCGGCGGCATCGTCAACGCCACCCTCAAGACCGGCACCAATCGCTTCCACGGTGACGCGTTCGAGTTCTACCGCGACACCTTCCTCAATACCGGGAACTACTTCCAGAACGTCGCGGCAACGCCCACCACGGCCCAGCACAAGAGCGTCACCCCGTACCACCAGAACATCTTCGGTGGCTATGTCGGGGGTCCCATCATCAAGGATAAGCTTTTCTTCATGTTCGCCTACCAGGGAACCCACCAGCGCGTACCCGATACCAACAGTCCTGCGACCGCCACGGTCTTCTCCCCCGCGCAGGTGGCCGGTAACTTCGCTCTCGACCTCAACCCGGCTGGCAGTCCCCTCGGCTATACCTTCTCCGACAACGTCATCCCCGGCACCTTGACAAGCCTCCCTGCCGTAAAAGGTTGCACCCCGGACGCCGATACCTGGTCCCAGTGCGCAACAGTGCTCAACGGCGTCTTCCCCACCACAACCTTCAATCCCATTGCTGCCGCGCTCACTGCCAAGTACGTGCCCGCCGCCAACCAGGGAACCAACAGCTACGTCTTCAGCAACATATCCGCCACCACCACCAACCAATACATTACCAACATCAGCTTCTCTCCTAACGCGAAGAACCAGATGAACTTCATCTGGATCTATGAGAAGCAAACCGAAACCTCGGTGACTCCGTTCACCGGTGCCACCGTCCCCGGCTTCGGGGAACTCGATGGCCACACCGACAACGGTTTCACGTTCGACTACGTTCGCACCCTCAGCAATACCGCGGTCAACGACTTTGCGGTTCACTACACGCGCTTCAATGACGCAATCGTAGAGCCCGAAACGACGGTCGATCCCGCCACCCTCGGCTTCGACATCTTCCCTCAGGACAAGGCGGCGGAAAGCGTGCCAACTATCAATACCGGCTACTTCTCGCTCGGCTTTAGCAGCAATGGCCCTCAGCCGCGCATCGACCAGACCTACCAACTGGACGACAGCTTCTCCAAGGTCTGGGGTCATCACAACTTCAAGTTCGGCTATGACGGCCGTCGCTTCAACGTCTCCAACCCGTTCTCAGCCAACAACAGCGGTACCTACAGCTATAGCGCTGGCGACACGTTCAGTTCCGGTGACCCTGGCCTCGACTTCCTGCTCGGCAACCCAGGCGGCTACGCCCAGGGTACAGGCGCCACCATCCAGGCCTATGCCTTCCTCAACTACTTTTACGCACAGGATACCTGGAGAGCCACTGACACCCTGACCATCAATTACGGTCTCGGCTACCAGATCGATACACCCCTCCACAACACCCAGTACGGCGGTGAGGCTATCTCCTGCTTCATCCCTGGCGAGCAGTCCACCGTGTTCCCGACGGCTCCTGTCGGCATCGTCTATCCCGGTGACCCAGGTTGCACCAACTCCGCACAGTCTCGGACCCGCTACACCGACTTTGGTCCCCGCCTCGGTTTTGCCTGGACCCCGGACCTTGGTTGGCTCTCTGGTGGCAACTCCCGCAAGTTCTCCATCCGCGGTGGCTTTGGCATCTACTACAACCGTACTGAGGAAGAGACCTCCCTCAACAATCTCGAGACCCCGCCCTTCGGTCTCAGCTCTGCTGGCGCCGGTGACGTCGGTGCGGCGGGTGTCGGATTCGCAAACCCCTTCCAGGACATTGATACCGGCGCGACAATTCCCAATAAGTTCCCCTATACCTTCCCGACCAAGGGCCAGAAGATTGATTTTGTCGACGATTTTCCGCCGCTCGATGTGAATACTTACGACAAGGCCTTCCGCTCGCCCGCCTCGGACAACTTCCAGCTCTCCGTGGAGCGTGAGTTCCCGTCGCACATCATTGCACGCGTAAGCTACATCGGCGCGCTCGGTCGCCATAACCAGACCATCTACGAAGGCAACTATGAAACCCAGGCTGGCCACGATGCCTGCCTGGCCGATACGGTGGCTTGCGGCAACCCAACTAATCAGGGCTACCGCGTCTTCCAGAGCTACTACTTTCCCCAATACATGCAGTACCCGGCCACCGTCTACGACACCGGAGCTCCCGCCTACACCTCGATCGGCGTTGTCAGCTCGCATGGTTCTTCCAACTACAACTCCCTTCAGGCCAGCGTCGAGAAGAGCCCTACCCATGGTCTGAGCTTCCAGATTAGCTACACCCTGGCGCACTCCTTGGATAATGCCTCCAGCTATGAAAACGCCGGATACGGGCAGGGACGGGGCTACAACCAATTCAACAAGCAACTCAACTACGGCAACTCGACGTTCGACGCTCGTCAACGCCTGGTCATCGCTCCCATCTACACCGTTCCCACCATTACCGGCCACAGCCTCTACTCTCCCATCAACCTCGCACTCTCCGGTTGGCAGATCAGCTTTATTACCACCCTTGCTACCGGCTTCCCCTTCGACGTCTCCTACGCAGGCGGTTCTGCGAACTCCCTCTGGTGCTCACCCGGCGAGAGCTTCTATGCCTGCCCGGATGAACCGAATCAAAGCGGTCCGCTGGTTCGCGCCAACCCCCGCACCTTCATTCCCGGCCTCAACCGCACCCAGTGGTTCGTGGCCAAGCAATCCGGCTTCTCGCAGGCTCCGCTCGGCCAGTTCGGCGATGAGTCGCGCAACAAGTACCACGGCCCGGGCATCAACAACACCGACCTGGTCATCGCCAAGAACTTCATCCTAAGCCATGGGATGAGCATTCAGATCCGCATGCAAAACAGTAACGTCTTCAACCACACCAACTTCCTCAATCCGAGCAGCAACGTCAGCAGCACCACCAACGGCGAATCGCTCACCACCCCGGGAACGTTGTCCTACGGGAGCGCTGGCCAGATCTCCACTGCCTCCAACGCTCGCCTAACCCAACTCGCTGCGAAGTTCTACTTCTAAGCAAGCAGCTCGGATCACCTAGCAGGAAGAGGCGTCCTTCGGGACGCCTCTTCTATTTCGACCTCTCGGGCCGAATCCCAACCCTCCGTGTACCCCCAGACGGAGCACCCCGGCAGGGTGCGTCATTTGACCCACCTCCTTTTTCCCAGTCCCCGCCATTTTGCGTTGCGAAACAGGGCTAAAGCAGTCGATTTGTGTCCCCAAACCGGGCTAAGTCAGCACTTTTTTTCTAGAACTCAATTCCCCGTTGCGCGAGAATACCCCTTTGATATGCGTGCTTTACCTCACGCATCTCCGTAACCGTGTCCGCCAGCTCCACCAGCAGCGGATGCGCATTTCTACCCGTCAAAATCACGTGCAGCATATCCGGCTTCCGCCGCAAAACGTCCGCAACTCGTTCAGGATCAAGCATTTTGTACCCGATCACATAGTTGATCTCATCCAACACCACCAGGTCCCAATCCCCCGAAAGTATCGCCGTTTCCGCCTCCAGCCACCCCTCCTCCACCATCCGAAGGTCCTCCGGATCAGCCTCCGCGCCGCCCACTTTAACGAACCCGCGGCCCAACTTACGCATCACGTAAGTAAAACCATCTAAACCATTTAGCGCCTCGGCAGACTCCATCTCCCCGTACTGCCAGGAGCCCTTGAGGAACTGCAAAACCAGCACGCGCATCCCATTTCCAGCCGCCCGAAACGCCGTTCCGAGCGCCGCAGTCGTTTTTCCCTTCCCAGCGCCAGTATTAATAAGAATGAGTCCCCGCCGAGAGTCCTCCGCCGAATCCTGTGTCGATGTCATCCGCCTAGAGTACCTGACCGCCGAGCTAGGTCGAATAGGAAATCCCTAATGCCCGCTATGGTATGGATGCCCCGCTCGAATTGTAAGAGCGCGATAAAGCTGCTCAGCGGCAACCACGGCAGCCAACTCATGGGGCAACGTGATTCGGCCAAAAGCAATAGTTTTGTCCGCTCGGGAAAGGGCTACCGGGGACCAACCGTCTGCCGGCCCAACTGCGAAGATCAACTGTTGCATCCCACTGTCCTGCAGAGACCCGAGAAAACTCGCGATCTCACGGGAGGTGAGTTGCAGTCCTTTGCTATCCGTCAACAAAAGCGCCGGACGGGTTCGCGCGGAGAGTTCGTACGAACAAGCCAATAGTTCCTTCTCGGAAGCGAAATTGCGATGGGCGCACGGGATGAATCTGGAAGATCGGTCGAGATACAGGTCTAAGAGATCGGCAGCAGGTCCCGAGAGGCCAGAGCGGCGTGATGAGATAGTGGAAAGCAAAACTTTCATCGCGAATTCACCATTTTCCTCAGAGCATTTCTCCCATATTTCATATTTATATACTCCGATCAACATCTTTAGGATTACTCCCTGCCACCCTGCAAACCACTAACTGGCACATTCTAATAACCACTGCACTTTTGGCATGGAACCTGCAGAGAGCAATACCGTTACCGAAAAAAAGTTGTGTGTGTTCTCAACCGCTCAAGGTGAGGCACTGGAGAGATGTGTGACCTTTAAGAAGATATTTGTGTTCCTCACAATGTTGATGACGCCCTTCTCGCTCGCACTGGGACAGGCGGTTTCGACAAACGGTGGCGCCATCGAAGGAACGATTACCGATCCAACTGGAGCATCCATTCCGGGAGCAACCGTTGTCATCAGCGAACCGGCTACTGGATATACACATACAATCAAGACCGATAGCGCTGGCTATTACAGCGTCGGCCCACTCGTGCCCGGTACCTACACCATTGCAGTCAGTGCCCCTGCCTTCAAGGGCCAGCAGGACACCAAAATTGTCCACACAGGTACGGTGACCAGCGGCGACGAGAAACTCACTATCGGTTCTGCGGGTGAATCGGTCACGGTCACTGCAGGCGCTCTCCAGGTCAATACCGATCAGATCGGTGTTGCGGGCATTGTGACGCAGGAGCAGATTGATACGCTGCCAGTCAATGGCCGCAACATTCTCGACGTCGCACAGATTCAGCCCGGCGTCATTCTCCAGTCGGGTATCACTTTCGATCCGACGAAGGCCGGTTATTCGGCGCTGTCGGTCAGTGGTGTCGGCGGCCGTACAACGCGTATCCTCCTCGATGGCCAGGACGTCACGGATGAGACGGTCGGAACCACGATCTTCAACATTCCCAGCGGCGCGGTTGGCGAAGTCCAGTTGAATCGCTCCACGCAGGACATCTCGGGTTCGGTAACTTCTACGGGCCAGTTGCTGATGTCGACGCGCTCGGGCACGAACAGCTTCCATGGCAATGCGTTTTATAACTTCCAGGACAATAACGCAGGCTTCGCGGACGTGCAGGGCCTACCGGCGCCGTTTCAGCGCAATCAATACGGTGGATATGTGGGCGGGTACATCATCAAGGACAAGTTGTTCTTCTTCGGTGGCGGCGAGCGCATCCAGCAGACGGAACAAGATGTAGCGAGCGGGGCAAACCCGGTCTTCGCCAATATCCTAGCTCAGTATCCCTACGTCCCGGCGCCGTTTCATGACACCTTCAGCATGGGTCGCCTGGACTACAACGCGCCCCACAACATCCATATGTTCGTGCGCGGCGCGTACAGCGTGAACTCGGACGATGCCACCTTCGGCTATGGTCCCTACCAGGTCTATCAAAACCGCGACAACGTGCCTGCGATCGTTGGCGGCGTGGATGTGGCTACGGGCCATTTCAACAACTCCTTCCGTTTCGGTTACGAGAAGTTCCACAACCTGTTGGTTGACGGTACGGCAGCACTCGGCAGCTCTATCTACAACCCGTCCACGGGCCCAGACAACCAGATCACGCTTGCGGGCGATTTGAACGCCGGTCCTAACTTCCTTGCACCGCAGGGAACGTTCCAATCGGACAAGCAGTTCCGCTATGACGGCAGCTACACGATAAGCAATCACAATATCAAGTATGGGTTCGAGATGAACCGGATCCTCGGTGGTGGGTTTGCGGACT
Organism: Acidobacteriaceae bacterium; assembly: GCA_050013455.1. Classification (GTDB taxonomy): domain Bacteria; phylum Acidobacteriota; class Terriglobia; order Terriglobales; family Acidobacteriaceae; genus Granulicella. The sequence goes on from JBEKFF010000069.1 coordinate 9,456, forward strand.
TCTATGGCCCGTCGTTGTATACGGAACTCACGGTGTCCGGCAATCTGGATCCTCATTGCGACGATGTGCCCACTGCTGCCCCTTGCCCAGACAATCCAACCGAAGGCTATATCTCGCCTCAATATGTCATCGGCAACGGTAATGGCTACTTCTCCGAGCGCCCAGGATTCAACCTGCCGGGTGGCGGACAGTTCAGCTGGCGCTTTGCGGCCTATGTCGGGGACACTTGGAAGGCAACCCAGTCCCTTACGGTTACCGCGGGCGTTCGTTGGAGCGTAGATACAGATCGCGCCAACCAGGACTTACCCACGCCCCTGTGCTCTTCGGTGGCCCCTTCACTACAATTCGCCGGCTGCACAGGCGATACCCCGCTGTTTGACCAATACCAGGCCGGCTTAGGAGTCCGCACCCATCAGCCTTACGGGGACTTCGGGCCCCAGTTGGGCTTCGTCTTCAGCCCGGGAACCCACAGAACCTCCATTCGTGGCGGCATCGGCCTCTACTACGAGAGCAACGTATTCAACAACTCGGGCAATGCTCGCACCCCGTCCATCCAGGCAGACGGTCCCTACTTTGCCCTCGGCGTTGCGAACAAGGGCGCATCCAGTATCTCGGTTCCTGGTGTCCCTGTTATCACTGCAGCTCCGGATGGTACCCCGGTTTCCACCATCCTTAACGAGTCGATCGCAAACGCTGCCCCGGAGCTGAATGACATCAAGGCTGCCTACCAAGCCGTTGTCAAGAATGCCCTGACGCCGAATAGCAGCTACATTGGAACAGGCGGCGGTCTCTTTGCGAACAACATTTACGGCGGTCCGTACCTGGCACCGTATTCCATCCAGTTCAACGGTGGCGTTCAGCATGAGATCAAGCCAGGCCTCCTCCTGAGTGCGGATTACGTGCACAACGCGACGATCAAGATTCCGATCTCGGTTGACGTGAACCACGACGGCGCCGCGCGCACACTGAATACTGCAGCGGCACAGAATGCCGTTGCGAATACTCTCGCTCCTAATCCGGCCAACCAATATGCCGGTTACCCCATGTGCCCGCAAGGTTACACGGCTGCTTCGATCAACTGCGCCATCGCCAACGGTGCCTCGATTCAAAGCTTTGCGTCACAAGGTCTTGACAGCGGCTCTAACTATTTGGGAGGAACCTCGGCGTCCAATTACGGCTTGACACCCGCTACTGGTGCTGCCTTCGCCGGTACTAACCCGAATGTTGGTGAAGGTCTATTCATCCTTCCCCAGGGCCGCTCCGGCTACGATGCCTTGCAGATGGTCTTGCAGGAACAGAAGGCGCATCCCATGCCTGGTATCGTGGATAGCAATCTGCAGGTCTCATACACGTTGTCGCGCATCGTTACGGCAACCTCGGGTACCAACACTGCCGACCAATTCTTCGGTGGCGCTCGCCCGTACGACAATGACAATCCGAATGAGTACATGGGTCGCAGCAATATCGATCACACTAATGAGCTCAGCTTCGGCGGTAGCATTGGTATCAAGTATGGTCTGCAGATTGGGCTGATTGGGCACTTCTTCTCGGCTCCTCCAACGACGCTTACCTTAGACAACACGTCCGGAAACACAGGCCAGATCTTCATCACCGACGTGAACGGTGATGGACTCGGCGGCGATCTGGTCCCGGGAACCAACCCAGGCGCTTACATGCACTCCATCAAGGGTAAGAGTCTGAATGCCCTGATCAACCAATACAATTCCGTGTATGCAGGGACGCCCACGCCAGCAGGCCAGGCGCTGATCGCTGCGGGTATCATGACCCAGGCGCAACTCACGGCTCTTGGTGGTGTCCAGCAGGCAATCTCTCCACAGCCGGCGAACAACCCGCTCAACAACCCGGCGTTCCGCAGCTTTGACTTCAACGCAACCTATCCAATCAAATTGAAGTTCTTGGGTGGAGTCAGCATCAACCCTGGAGTTGCCATGTACAACCTTTTCAATATGAGCAACTACGGCAATCAAAGCGGAGTTCTTTTGAACGAGGCTGATGCAGGTCCGCTAGGCTACGTGAACGGCGTGAACTCCGAGGCGGAGCAGAACAACCTTCGTGTTACGCGCAACTCGGGTACGTTCGATCAGGGCGGTCCTCGCAGCACGGAGTTCCAGCTGATGATCAAGTTCTAAACTGGCTCTAAACCAGCGAAGGGCGGAGAGGAGACTCTCCGCCCTTCGCTATTTAATTTGAATGTAGCAAGCTGCAAAACCCTGATGCGAGGAACTAGCCCTTCTTTGCTTTGGCAGCCTTCTTTGCAGGCTTCGGGAGCGCCTTCTTCTTCGGCGCCACCTTCGCAGGAGCCTTCTTTGCGGCAACGGTCTTCTTTGCAGAAACCTTCTTTGGCACCGGCGATATTGCCTTCTTGTTCGGAAGCGCCTTCTTCGCCGTCACGGGCGTCTTGCCCGAGTGCTTAGTCCGGCCTGCCGCGATGGCGGTCTTGATCGCCTCATTAAGATCATCGATGCTAAGCACCGTCGCGGACTTGCGCAAACGCTCTAGACCGTAAAATGCCCGCTTTTCCGCTGAGAAGACATGAACGATGAAATCGACATAATCCATCAGGATCCACTCGCCCTGGCGACGTCCTTCGACCGAGTTGGGATAGGTGCCGAAGTCGCGCTTGAGACGAATCTCGATTTCATCGGTGATCGCTACATTCTGACGGTCACTGAGACCTGTGCAGATGAGAAAGTAGTCTGTCAGGCCGCTCTCGGATGGATCGAGCGCGAGAATGCGAATATCCTCGGCCTTCTTGTCCTCGCAAGCCGCTGCCGCGACAGCTAGAAGCTGTTGAATCTGTGTTTTCTTGGTGCTTGCCATGGGCCTCCTTGTGCAACCTCAATGGTAGCGCAGGAACACCCGAAGCGAAGGACCATCTCCCCTCAGGTTCCATAGAGATGATGCGCATGGATGTAGTTCAGAATGGACCCAGGAAGCAGGCCAGAGCAATCCGAACCAACCCTCAGAAGCTCGCGGATGTGGGTGGCGTTCGCAGGTTCATGCACATCCTCAAGCAGGTGAACCTGAGATAGCTGCCCGGGCGTTAGATTGAGGCTTTGTAACTGCTGCAGGGAGACACCGGGCCGGCTTACAACAATCCATTCGGCGAGCTGGAGCAAGCTGTCCGGAGCCCTCCAGCGACGCAGATCCAGAAATGCATCTGCACCGACAAGGACGTAGAGACTGTCTTCCGGAGAGCAGTCGCTGCGCAGCTTTGACAATGCGTCGACCGTGTAGTTTGGCGAGCCATCGGCGTGCGGCGCATCCACAGAAGAAGCTTCAAAGTGCAGTCGACGGCTCGGGGGCTGCGCCTCGCAGAGCAATGAAACCATTGTTAGGCGATCGACAAAGGTAGCGGAGGCCCCGTTAGTTTTGAGTGGTTGACGGCCAGTTGGTGCGAAGAGGATTCGATCGAGCGAGAAAGCCTCGGCCGCGGCGTGTCCAACCGCTAAATGCCCCAGGTGGGGTGGATCGAAGCTGCCGCCAAAGAAGCCGATTCGCATAATGGCTGATTGTATCCGGCATAGCGGCTCAACTCGCCAAGGTGTTATCCCTCGAGTAAGCAACGGCCCTCGTCGGGGTCGCTGCAGATCGCGCGTCTACCACCCGGATCTAGCGATGATCTCCGCATCCGCCATGTTCGCCACCGTAGCCCCCTTACTGCCTCGAGAGGCATATCCTCCGCAGGAGGCCGCCATAGCTTCCACGGTATCCATCGCCACCGTAATAGCCAAGACCTATGCCGAAGCCATAGGGATACCCATAATACCCGTAGAGATATCCATAGGCGTAGTAGGGATGAGGGTAACCGTCTGTGACAGTGGGCACTGCGGCATAGTAGCCGGCGGGTGGCGCAGCGTAACCGGGGCCGGACGCCTGAGCGGATTGATCATTGTTGCTATAGCCCGTACCTTGATCTGGGTAGCCTTGATTGTTATCAGCAGGATATTGGCCAGCGTTCGGTAATTGTCCTGAATTTGCGTAACTTGCCCTCGCGTCGACACTAGGGGGTGGAGCATTGCGCTGGAATAGGAGCAGCCTGCGACTGGGTCTAGTTGTCGCTCGTCGTTCCGTAGGAATTCTGCGCGAAGGCAGGAGAACCCGAGACGATATCGAAAGTGGGTAGGGGCAAGAAACGCGGTATACGGACGCATATAGGACCTCCTCTCGGCTAAATCCCGATTTCGCCTGAATGTTGCGTCAGATCACAAAATGATATGGGCGGCCGGAGATCTCCGGCCGCCCATAACTCTTGCAACGAATGAGGTTAGTGGTGGCCGCCGCCGCCCCCACCGTGGCCGCCGCCGCCACCCCAACCGCCTCCTCCGCCCCCGCCGTGCCAGCCGCCGCCCCAGCCGCCACGGTATCCGCCGTAGTAGCCGCCGCCGCCCCAGCCCCAGCCGAAGTAGAAGGGATAGTAGTAGCCCCAATAGTAGGGGTACCCGTAATCGTAGTAAGGATAGCCGGCATACGGCCCGTAGTATCCGGGGCTCGGTCCTGGGCCCTCCATGCCCTGGTCGTATGGGATTAGGTCAGCGCGAGCTTCAAAGGGGTCGAATTCGAAGGAGCGGATGTCCGGGCCGTTGAAGATGACGGCGTGGTTCTCCTTTATTTTGATAGGTTTCTGCTGGGTGTTGGTTCCGGGGTAGCCCCAGGCTTCGCCCTTCAAAGTACGGACGGTGTTGGTGTTGGCGTTGAAGGTGTAGAAGCCGTCTTTGATTAGATTTGTCTCGCCGCCAGGGAGGATGATCAGGATCTGGGCGTGCTTGATGGCGCTGTGGACGCTGATGTTGGCTACGCCCTTTTCGACTCTAAGTACCGTGTTTTCATTGGTTAAGGTGACTGCGCGGATGGCGCTGCCGCGGCCTATGCGCACGAAGACCCCGGGGGCGGCTATGGCGCTGGCCGAGCCGCGGCCGACGGACAGGAGCTGGCCGGCGGTTAGTTGCGTCGGGGAAGTGTTGTAATCATTGGGGTTACCTGGTTGGCCCGCAGGTTGGTTCTCGGTGGAGCGCTGGATGGGGGCTGACTGGGATTGCATGGGAGGACTGCTCATTTGACCGCTTTGCTGATCATCATTCTGCGCGAAAGCGGCAGATGTGACCGTTGTCAGGGTCAGGGCGAGGAGAAGGCTGGTAAATCTTGACATATGCTGAACCTCTGTTTCAGTAGACGAGGTTTTATGGTAAACGTTGCGGTTTTGTAGGGTTGGCGATGGGTCGGCGTCGATTATCGCATGAATGGCGCGGTTTTCGTGGGTGCGTTTGGTGTCGACTTAGCCCTGTTTCGGGTTACTCAGCGCCACGCTTAGCCTAGTTTCGGGGCGCACGGTTGCGGAAATCTGCCGGAAGGGGGTGCGTCATATGACCCAAGTCGTTCCACGATGGTCCCCACGGTCCTGCGCGGACGTCGGCTACTGCGCGTAGGGCGGGCGAGGCTTGGAGTGGTGGGGCGATCAGTGGGGGTGGAGGGAGGCGCGGATT
>JBEKFF010000070.1:0-14870 GCA_050013455.1 Acidobacteriaceae bacterium
AGGAAGTACCTCGCCGAAGTCCACGAGTCGATTGCTTCACAGCAGCGCCGTAACCTACCCGCATAGGCGATCGATTTCTGCTCCCAGCTAAACCCGCGCCGGACGCATCTAACCCCTAGAGCGCCCAACCATGACCCCACGCACGCCCCGGCTCCTCCCCCTAACCATACGGCGGGTGGCCCACCCACAAGCCCATTCTGGGTGCCCCATCCATACGCGCATTTGCGGATGGGTGGGGTAGAGGGTGCCAGCAGCTACGATAAGACATGCCGAGCCATCTAAAACGCTATCAAACAGAAGGCACCGACCACTTCATCACCTTCAGTTGTTATCGCCGGCTCCCCTATCTCAACCACGACGCCGCACGGATCATCTTCGAAGAAATCCTCGAACGACTTCGCAAGCGCCATCAGTTCTACGTCTTCGGCTACGTTCTCATGCCCGAGCACGTCCACCTGCTCCTCTCCGAACCCCGGCGGTACCCCTTAGCAACAACCCTCAACGTCCTCAAAGCGGAAACCTCCAAGCTCCTCAAAGGCGATCACCGCCAATCCTGGCAAACCCGCTACTACGACTTCAACGTCCTCACGCCTCTACTGGAACTAACGGATTGCCGACCACTCAGGAGTTGATTGATTCCGGATCCCGGGGTAATGATCAGGACCAATTCGGGGTTTCTCCTGTCAGGACAGATGAAATTGAGAATTGCGACGATATAGCAAGGAGATGATTAATCAAGGTTCTCCGCTTATCGGTTCGTACGACTATCGGCTGGTTGCATTATCCGTGGTCATCGCAATTCTTGCCGCGTACGCGGCACTGGACCTCGCCGGCCGCGTCACGGCCGCCCGCGGTCATATCCGCGTTCTCTGGCTTAGCGGTGGTGCCTTTGCCATGGGAACCGGTATTTGGTCCATGCATTACATTGGCATGTTGGCCTTTCGTATGCCCGTCGCCGTTACCTACGACTGGCCGACGGTCCTGTTGTCGCTTTTGGCTGCAATGCTTGCCTCCGGCGTTGCTCTATTTGTTGTTAGCCGAAAGAGCATGGGAATCGCTTCGGCGGCCGCAGGAAGCATCGTCATGGGCGGCGGCATCGCTGCCATGCACTACATCGGTATGGAGGCCATGCGCCTACCCGCCATGTGCATGTATGCCATCGGGATAGTCGTACTCTCCGTGGTCCTGGCTGTGATCATTTCCTTCGTCGCGTTATGGCTGTCATTTCGGTTTCGTACCGACACAACCTCGTGGAACTGGCGAAAATCCGGCACCGCGCTGCTTATGGGCCTTGCCATTCCCACCATGCACTATGTCGGCATGGCGGCGGTCAGCTTCACCCCCGCACCGTTGCCCTCCTCCGAGCTTGCCCACGCAATTAATATCTCGGACCTCGGCATCGCCAGCATCACGCTGGTCACCGTGATGGTACTTGGACTGGTCTTTTTGACATCGATCTTTGATCGCCGCCTGTCGATTCAGTCGCTGGAGCTCCAACTCCAGCTCAGTGAAGAGCGTTACCAGATGATGGCCGCTATGGCTGCGGAGCGCGACAAGGTCAAGGCGGCCGAGGTCCACAGCCAGGCCAAGAGCGAATTTCTTGCCAACATGAGCCATGAGATTCGCACCCCTCTCAACGGCATCATCGGGATGACCGATCTTGCCCTCGAGACCGAACTCACGCCCGAGCAGCGCGATTATCTTGAGACCGTCAAACTTTCCGGCGACGCTCTGCTGGGCGTCATCAATGACATCCTCGACTTTTCCAAGATCGAAGCTGGCAAGGTCGATCTCGAAACATTGGACTTCGACCTTCGGGATTGCATTGACGGAACGTTGAAGACCCTTGCGCTCCGTGCCGATGAAAAGGGACTCGAACTCCTATGTGATGTTTCTACTCAAGTCCCTGAATTCGTGATTGGAGACAGTGGACGTCTGCGTCAAATACTCCTCAACCTCATCGGCAATGCGCTCAAGTTCACCTCAGAGGGTGAGATTGCGCTCAAGGTCGAGCTGGAGTTGATTGAGGATACAACCTCGACCCTTCACTTTCTCGTCTCCGATACCGGCATCGGCATCGCCGCAGAGAAACTCCAGAGCATCTTCAACCCCTTCAGCCAGGCCGATACCTCCACTACGCGAGAGTATGGCGGAAGCGGTCTCGGCCTGACCATCTCGAGGCGGCTCGCGGAGATGATGGGAGGCAGAATCTGGGTAGAGAGCGAAATGGGGATAGGCTCTCAGTTTCATTTCAGCGTTCAGTTCGGAACCGCGAAGAGCCAGGTCAGCCATGTCGTCGGCTCACCTGCATCTGCTCATCTGCGCGGGTCAAGAGTTCTGATCGTCGACGACAACCGCACCAACCGGCGCATCCTCGAAGGCTTGCTTAAGCACTGGGAGATGAACGCTACGGCGGTCTCAAGCGCCGAGGAAGCATTAGCGGAGATCACTGCCGCCCACGCCGCCAGCGCTCCCTACCATCTGATCCTGACGGACATGCATATGCCGAAGATGGACGGGTTTCAGCTCGTTGAGACGATCAAGGGCCAGCCTCATCCTTCTACCGCTACCATCATGATGCTCACCTCGGGCGGCCAGCGCGGTGATTCCGCACGCTGCAGCGAGCTTGGAATCGCGGCCTACCTTTTGAAGCCTGTTCGTCAATCTGAGCTGCGCGAGGCAATTGCGCGCGTGCTGGGTGCCGGCGAGCCGGTGAACACGGCGCCCATGCTCACTCGAGACTCTCTGGTCGACGGGAGGGATCCTGCCTGCGCGCTGCAAATACTTCTCGCCGAGGACAACCCCATCAACCAGAAGCTCGCCACTCGTCTCCTCGAGAAGCGCGGACATCAGGTCACCCTCACCGGAAACGGCAAGGAAGCCCTGGCTGCTCTGGCCGAACGTGCTTACGATCTTGTGCTCATGGACGTTCAGATGCCGGAAATGGACGGACTCGAAGCGACCAGGGCTCTTCGTGAACGGGAGAAGATCACCGGTACCCATCAGCAGGTCGTCGCCATGACGGCCCTGGCCATGAAGGGGGATCGCGAACGCTGCATCGAGGCGGGTATGGATGGATATCTCAGCAAACCCATTCGCCAGCAGGAACTCGACGAACTGCTTGATAGCTACACGGAGAGCAAGTGCACAACCTCTCTTTCTGCCGCGACCAAATCCGCACAGAATCTTTCTGTCGACGCTAACGAATTGTTGGAGCGGGTCGACGGCGACTTCGGCCTCATAACCGAGCTGGCGGAGATATTTCGCACCGACTATCCGCGACACCTTCACACAGCCAGGGAGGCCCTCTCCCGTCAGGATTCCTCGGCCGTCGAAAAGGCAAGTCATGCACTCAAGGGGGCTCTCGTTAATCTCGCCGCCGGACCCGCTTCGCGTATCGCGCAGGATCTCGAAGCCAACGCCAGGTCCGGTGATCTAAGTCAAGCCGGCACCGCCTTGCAGCAGCTGGAAGAGGAATTGAACCGGGTCATGATTCAGCTCGAAACACTTCAGCCGGACGTCGCGGTTTGAGCCCCGCGAGCACTCTTCCACCCACTGGCGATGGTGCTCCGCGTTTATATGCTTGAACAGAAGGGGTTGAATGCCGTGCACAATGTCTCCGACAGTGGCGCTTGCACGATAGGTGAGGTAGCGAAATGAAAATTCTACTTGCAGACGATGATCGTCTCTCCCGCCACATCATGGAACGGATGTTGCGGTCCAATGGTTACGACGTGGTCACCGCTGAGAACGGTCGTCAGGCCCTGCTCGAACTCTCCCGCAAAGACAGCCCGCGCCTCGCCCTGCTCGACTGGATGATGCCCGAACTCGATGGCCTCGATGTTTGCCGCGAGATTAGAGCTGCCCACAATAGTTCATACACCTACATGCTTCTGCTCACCGCGCGCGAGTCCCCCGACGACATAGTCGCCGGCCTCAAGGCAGGTGCCGACGACTATCTCACCAAGCCTTGCCATCTTGCCGAATTGAAGGCGCGCCTGCATGCTGGTCGCCGTATCCTCATGCTTGAAGACGAGCTTGTCGAATCGCGCGAAGCCATGCGGTATGAAGCCACGCACGACGCCTTGACCTCCATCTGGAACCGCGGCACCGTTCTCGCTCAGATCCGAAGCGAACTGAACCTGTCTCATCAGTCAAAATATTCCACATCCTTGCTTCTGTGTGACGTCGATCATTTCAAGCAAGTCAACGACACCTATGGCCATCTCGTTGGCGATGAAGTCCTGCGCCAGATATCCAGCCGCTTATCCAGTTGCATCAGGGCGGGCGATCTGGTTGGGCGGTATGGAGGAGAAGAGTTCCTCGTCCTTCTCAAGGGCCGCGGGCCCAAGGACCGTGGGCAGGCACGCCTTCCCCGCGACGGACAAAAACCGTTCGATCGTGATACGTTTCTCCACCGCGCCGAGCAGATCCGTCAGGTAGTTCGCTCCCAACCCTTCATTACCGAGGCAGGCCCGCTCTCGATCTCTGTCAGCATCGGTGCCATTACCGTCGATCCCGTGACTGCGGACATGCCTGTGGAGACGCTTCTCGGCCGCGCCGACGAGGCTCTCTATCGGGCAAAGGCCGCCGGCCGGGACCGTGCCATCTTTTCCGACCCTCCAATCATCCTGCCATTCCGAGATGAGTTACGCAATGCGTCACTCTTGCCATCCCTATCGAGCAGTGACCATCCACGCTTTGTGCGTTTACACAGAACAAGATGAACGGTCTGCATATATTCTGCCTGGGTGCCCCTTACCGCGGAGCACTGCAATCAGAGCCTTCTGCTTCAATGGCGTGAGCTCGTTCCATGTCTCCTTGAAGGCCCGATCAAGGCTCTGGACAGTTCGCTCGAAGGTGATCTCACCCTCACATGTTGTCATGAGACAGCAGCCGCACGGAGGGTTTACTGCGATGCTAGGCGCAAGGGAAGACACGCAAGAAACCACGGCTAACGACTGAATGCAGGATGGTCCGAAATGTGGATTGCGGCGTGCTTCAATGTGAATCCAGGCTGCTCGCAGTTTCGACAAGGCGGGAATTTCCGGTCTCGAATGCATGTTACTTCGTGCGCCAAACGATGATTTTTATCGTGAAGTACGGAATAAATTCCAGATTCCGGCACAATATCGTCCGGTTTGAAGACTGCCATTTCGGTTTTCCTCGTTTTGGGTTTCCATCTAATGGAATACCGCGCCCTCAGCCAAGGCCAAAGGCGCGGGGTTTTAGAAACGGTTAGCTTTGATCGTCAAAGTTACTTCAATGTTCTGGATCGCCGTGATAAGCAAAGCCAGAGCCGTTGTGAGTAGAGTCATACAAACCTTCGGGTTTGAAATCGTCTTGCAGTGAATACGGTCTCCCTCACGCGGAGACCGGTATTACTCTAAGCGTTCCTAAAACATAGTCAGTTCCTTGTATGTGAGCGGCTTGCTCTGCAACAGCGAGTGGTCTTGGCCGTGTGTACAGGGTGGATGGGTTCCGAGATGGTGGGTTCATGTCGGAAGCAACGCGTGCTGGTGGGTTATGGCTCAAGCATGTTACGGATTGAACTCGCAATTCCAATCTTCCAGCGTCGGGGCACAGCCGCCGAAAGCATATTCGTCAAAGACATTCTCAGCCTCAGCGTAAGGAGGACCCTTGAAACATCCCCGCTTCACGGCCTCTCTGCGGGTCAACATGTGAGTCGTCGCTATTTCCGGCGACCCAGGGGAATACAGCACATACTCCAAGTCGTCCAGACAGATTGCTACGATAGTGCGAGCGCCAATGTCGGTGCAGCGCCATTCACGCCCACCACACCAGAAGGACTTGCCGATCACAAATTCGCTATGTTTCATGAGTTCGCGCAGCCACAGGATGTTCAGGCCGCACGCTGATCCCAGAATACCGGACCAATGCCCGAGTCGTACATCTCAGCCGCACTCCCCCCCGAAGTTGCTGGCCTTCGCCACCTATTTCGGTTTCGTCCGAGATTCTGCTGACCGTAGCCTCGCTTGGTGCAACATCGCCAAAAGCACTCATCGACACAGGATTAGTAACGGGAAGTCGGCCAGGGTCCAGCGATTCGATTAGGGCCTCCATGCCGGGATTTCAGAACCCTGCAGCGTTTGTGAGGACTGATTTGTCCGGCGTGGCGGGCGTCTATTGTGCTTTGGTTTGAAGTTGCTCTGGCCGCATTTCCAGGTCCAGTGCTCTACCCATACTGAGAACAATGGGCAGCAATGCTTCGATATCTGGGAGCGATGTGTGGAAGTTCACAATGCATGCACGCAGAGCAAATTTTCCATGGACCACAGCGTTTGAAAGATAGGCCTTGCCGCTCCCCTGCAGGCGAGTCAGCAGCGCAAGATTCAGTTCGTTGAGATAGCTCGCCGCTTCATCAGCACTCGAACCGAGGTCCGGGGGCACAAACCGAAAAGTCGTAATACTGAGTGAATGCGTCAACGCTTCAAGTTCACCGTTTTGCGAAACCAGCTCGAAGAGAGATCGAGCCAGACGGATATCGTCCGAGATCATCTGCTCGTAGCCATCGCGTCCCACGTGTTGCAGAGCGAGCCACACTTTTAGCGCGCGAAAACCACGCGAATTCTGTGGACCGAGATCAAAATAATTCGTCGCTTCGACCCCGAAATGATAGTAGACAGGATGATAGGCAAAAGCAGCGCGCAGCTTTTCCGGATCGCGCACCAGCGCACAGCCAGCCTCGAGCGGTGCATAGAGCCACTTGTGCGGGTCCACGGCCACTGAGTCTGCCTCGCGTAACCCAGCTAACGCACCTGGCGCATCCGGCAACACCGCAGCTAGGCCGCCATATGCCCCGTCCACATGAAACCACAGACCGAATTCGCGACAAAGCGCCGCCAGTTCCGGGAGATGGTCCACAGCTCCCGTACTCACCGAACCGGCATTTCCCACAACCATAACCGGCTTGTCTCCAGCTTCAATGTCCTGGAGTATTTGTTCTCTGAGAGCCGCTAAATCTACCTGCATCTCGTTATCCACGGGAATCCACCGAATTGCCTCCGTTCCCATGCCTGCGATATCCGCCGCCTTCTGAATCCACGTGTGCGTCTCGCTTGAGCAGTAAACGCGCAGACGGGTGCCGTTCATTCCTTTGGTGCGCACATCCCACCCCGCCTTCTCCTGCCGCGCAGCAAGAACACAAACAATGTTCGCCATATTGCCGCCGCTGACAAAAAGGCCTCCGCATTCCGGGGAATAACTCAGCATCTCGGCGATCCAGCGAACCGTCTGTCCTTCAATCTCACTAGCCATCGGAGAAAGCAGCCAAGCTCCAACGTTGGCGTTGACCGCAGCCGCCAGTAATTCCCCCAGCGCGCCGATAGGTGCAGCCGATGAGGTGACGTATCCCCAGAATCGAGGGTGCCCATTGAACAGAGAGTGATCGAAGAGCAGGTCAGCGGCATGATGGAGCAACTGCGCCGGGTCGGCACCCTGTTGCGGCAATGTGCGCTGGCTCCCAAGAGCATGTCGAATCTCGGCGGGAGATTCCGCAGGAGTTACGGGCCGGCCGGGAAGCGATTCGAGAAAGTCGCCGATGCGATCGACAAGCTCGGTGCCCAGCTTGCGAAATTCCTCCGAAGTCATCGCCAACGGTGATACGCGATTCTTGAGTCTGTCGTCGTTGTCCATTGAAATCCTCAGCAGAATTCTATCCGGAGAAGAGTGCAGGCTTATTGCAGTACTCTTCGACCCAGATCCTGAATCGCGCTAGAGGCGATCACAGGGAGCAGAATGGGAATCTGAACAGCCGCATTATTTTCGGCTCGCTATTGGTCTCAGCTGGATTACTCCCGGGAAGTCGGCCAGTGGAAAGTAATCGTGGACCCTCGATGAGTCCATTGGCGATTTGCACTCATCGAGATCACAACTGACGGGAACGGCGTTTATGAGGACTAATCCTCGTCCGTAGCCCAAACTCAATGAGTTGCGTGCGTTGACCTGTTGTCAGCAGTTGATGTTGATGCCTGGTACCTTTGTCTACACCAATTAGAGCAAAGGCTTAGACAGAGATTTCTTTCCTGTCATTTCACCTCATTCCGATAATGTTTTTGCCACAACCGCGTTGGCTCGATGTATGCTGGAGGCCGCTTGCGATAGCTCTCATCCCGGAATGAACTATGCCTTCGACGCCCAATGCTCGGCCAATTACACAGGCAGAGGAACACCTGGTCAACGAGGTGTACGGAGCCGCGCAACGTATCGACGGATGGAACTCCGCGCGTACCTTTGATCAACAGATCATCCGCGCAGCGTTTCTCCGCGCGCTGCTCTGCGGCCAGGCCGAGGCACCAGATAAGACTGGGTGCATTGATAACATTGTTTCTCTCCATCTCATTAACTCGTTGATCGTAGGTCACCTCGATCTCAGCAAGTGCAAAGAACTTCCACATATCAAGTTTGAAAATTCTGTCATCACCGAGGGCATGGCTCTCAGAAATGCCACGACTGGGTGCGTTCAACTCAGCGGTTGTTCCATTCTGAAGGGTGGGTTCGATGCCTCCGGACTCCGCTCGAGCGATGCTGTTCAACTCGAACAGTTGCAGTTTGCGGATCGCGCTGCGCTGGACTTTTCTCAGGCGAACGTCGGATGCGGATGCGCTCTTTCCGGCCTCTCCACGCGCGCGCCAGAGGAAGGCACGAAGATCCTTCGGGACGAGCTCGAGGATCTAGTCGCAAAGCTCAGTGTTCGATCGCATCCCGCCATCGTCGTCGATCGGACGTTGGCCCAGGTGCACAGTCTCCAGCAGTTGGTGTCTGATACGTGGTCGGCTGCCGCATCTTCGCGCGCTATTGACCAAGTGGGAGACTTCGCTTTTCTCTCACTCAAAGCCGCCCACATCAATGGCGATCTGACCATCGAAGGGCTCCGCATTTCCACCTGCAACCATCGCTGCCGGGCTGACGGCCGTTGCGACAAAGCCGAAGATCATGGGGACGATGCGAAGCTTGCGATTGACGCAGAACGAGTCGATGTCAAAGGTGATGTCAGCATCACTAGTGCTGCCTCACAACGGTCAGTAATGCGTGGTGGAATTAATTTTGCCTTCGCGCAGATTGGCGGCCATCTAAGCATCACCGGGATCGGCGCCTTTTGTTGCGCCGAGAAGAACGCTCTCAATTGCGAGGGTGCGCTCATCGGCGGCCATTTCGGCATCGACCCTTTCAAGGGAACGCGCACCCGGCTGCGTGGAAGCCTGCGCATCCTGGGCGCGCATATCAAGGGCCAACTCATGCTGCGCAGCGTCATCATTAATGCAGACACCGCAATCACCGGTGATGGCGTCACGATCGACAGCGATTTTTCTGTGCGTCCATGGGGGGTGGACGCCCTGCAGATCTCCGTTCTGTGTGGCAGAGTCCGCTTACATGGAGCGACCATCGGCGGACAATTCAGTCTTCATGGAACGCGCGTGATGATCTGCGGCTGCCCAGCCCCCGCAAAGGCAACCTTCCAACAATCGGCGGGCCCAGCCGTCGCAGCGAGCGTGCCGGCGCATCCTGCTCCCGCCGTGCCCAACCCTGAACACGAAGCCGTCATCTTGATGCGCGATATCACCATCAAGGGTGGACTCTTCTTTGTTCCGTCCCCAAAATACATGACCTGCATCCTCGGAGGAGTCCGTCTCAACGACTCGACCATCAATGGCGTTTTCGAGGTGATCGGTACGCGCATTACTGCAGCTCCAAATGGTGCAGCCATCGACGCAATCGGCGCCACCATCAAAAGCGACTTTCTCCTCGCGGGCATACATCCGGAGCGCCGCTCGGCCACACACTGCCAGGAATGCCGGATCGAAGGCACCATCCGGATCATGGGGCTTACTCTCGGCGGTCGGTTGCGCATGGCGGGTGTCTCGCTTCGCAGCGAGGGTCAGGAATCCGCGCTTCTCGCCAGTGGCGCTTCCATCAAGGGCGGCATCTTTATTCAGTCGGCCCGCATACCGGATACCAATACGTTTGTGCAGTCGCATATCGTCGGCACGCTCCGCATGAACCAGGCTCAGGTCGGTAGCCGCTTTCAGGTGCGGGGCGCCACCATCGAGGCCTCCCAGTCCCACGAGGGTGTTGCGGTGATGGCCAACGGAGCCCACTTCGCTGGCGACGTCACTTTCGGTGACGATCTCGCGGCCGACGAGCAAACTTCAACTGCAACGGGATCGCAGGCCTGCAAGGTTATCGGGGAGATACGACTCTACGGCACGGAGATCAAGGGAGGATTGAAGTGTTATGGAGGCACCTTCGACGCCAGCGCGCAAGGCACCGGCTTCGCCATCGATGGTTACAATTCAGAGATTGCGAAGGGCGTCCTCCTCACTTCTGCGGGCAGCCAATCGACCCTCGATATTCATGGAATCGTAGGTTTCGCATACACCATCCTCGGCTCGTTCATTCTGGGCGAGTCTTCTCGCACGTCGAGTGGCAATCCCAACGGCCACATCGTCTCCGTTCAGGGGCACATCCGCCTCAGCGGAGCCGAGATCGTCGACCTCACTGCCCTGCAGCGCGTTCGCATTACGCCGCCGGATGTCACGACGAGCGAGGGAAAGGATCTGGCGGACCAGATCCAAAAGACCCTCAATCGCTGGGACCGCAGCCGGCAGGACGCCATTCTCTGCGCCCAGAACGCAGATCTCGGAACCATGCTGAGCATGCGCCTCGATCCGACAAGCCATGGCTTCATCGATCTCCTCGGCGCGAAGGCCTATACGCTGGATGATCACGATGACGACCACGGCCACGGAGTTCTTGGCTGGGGCGATTTGCCTAAATCAGGGAGTTCGCCTTCCGGCGTGTGTCTTAGCCTGGTTGGCTTCACGTATACCCACCTGATGACCGACGACTACGACTCTGTAGTCACACCTGGTCACAGAAATACAGAACGCCTGGTGCAACGTACGAAATGGCTGCAGCAGCAATACATGGATGGGAGGATCACTGCGGAAACCTACAGCCCTCTTCCCTATATCCAACTCGCGAGCGTCTTCCGCGCCCAGGGCTTCAATCGCGAAGCCGATGACATCTCCTTCGATCGCCGAGACAATTTAGTAAGACACGGCACCATGAGGCCGTTCGATAAATTCCTGCAGTGGTGTTACGGACGTTTCTTTGGTTTCGGCTACCGCTCCGCACGCGCGTCGGCTGCATGTTTGGCCTTGTTCTTATTCAATCTTGCCTTCGCCTACGTCGGAACCCGGCACAAATCTCCGGAGGATAGAAAGCCGCAGCCTTGGCTGATCGAAGCCGACCATCCCAGCAGTGGGCCCTCACTGCTTCACCTCGACTTCTCTTCCGATCCCGGCACAGTGCATGCTGCCACGCTGTCCGCAGTTCCCTCATCGCCTATTCTGCCGGAGCAGGTTGCACCATCGCCGAGTTCAGCGCCGCTGGGAGTTCCGTGCGCCTCAAAGAAGAGCAAGCGCCATCACAGAGAGCCGCCCGCGCCGCCACCGGCAAAACAGATCACAAGTGCCGCCGGGCAGATCACGACGAACCCCGCCCCCGACCGTGAATGCAGAAAGCCGTGGCTCTTCGCCATCGATCAAACGCTGCCGCTGATCCATGTCACCAGCGGCAATGGCTGTGAGGTTCTTCGCGACGCGCCAAAACCCTATTTCGGATGGCATATTGCGATGCTGTTCCTCGGCTGGATCGTCATCCCCACCGCCGCACTCACCTTCTCCGGCATCCTGCGCGAAACCAATAAATAGGCGCGAGACGCCACCTTGGCGGGCCTCAACAGCGAGGCGCGATTGTGCAATGAACGAGGTTTCACCGTTCCCGAAGAAATGCAATGGATATTCAGCCAAGACTCGAAGGAAGCTCGTGAGAACATTAGCAGCCTCATATCAGTTTCAGAAAAGCTCTGGAGAACTGCAGGCATCTGAACATCTTGTTGTCCTATGTATCTACAGTGAAATAGTGATGGGGCGCATGACTTGTACGGTAATAATCCCGCCCATGACTAAAATGAGCCCCGACGGGGATCACCTGCCACAAACACGCGAAATAGTCCCATGCAAGTCACTGTCGCGGGGGGTTCTGGATCGCGCCTAATCGGCACTGCGCGTTCCTACAAAGATGCAAGCTGGAAAAGCGCTTTCGCCTGTTGGCGACAAGGCAGATTTGGAATCGCTAGTGACGAGAAAATGCAACCCGACACTCCGGTACCTCGCAGACGCCGGGCATCCGTAGGCATCGAATCCAGATACAGTCGCCTGACTGAGATCTGCAGCTTCGCGAGGCAGCATCGAAAGCGCCAGTAAGGGCCAAAATCCGGCCCGCGTTTCAGTCTCGAAGAACTGACGTTTACACGAAAATCAAAACACTCTCGCACAATCACTTGCGGTTCGCGATTGCGTTGAAATCCTGAGCAAGTTGGTCCTCCGCCAGACCCGAGGGAGTTGTACCGTCTGCTTTCATCCACGCGGCCTTGCATAGAACGGCCCACGCTTCGTCTCTATAGCGATCGAAGAAGTCCCAGCTCATTTGGGTCCTGTTCCCCCAAGTAATCACCTCGATACCGAGGTCATCGTATCCTATCGCCGGAACACAGTGGCCTGCATTCGGAGCCTTGTTTGCGTCTTTCCCCAACGCGTCCAACTCCGTCGCCGTCTTGTTCCAAACGAGTGGGGGCTTGTCATCGACCGTATTCTTAACCGCGAATTTCGGTAGCTCGATCCCTATATAACATCCGCCCAGTAGTTGTATGGACTGCTGTACCTGCAACTTAAGCTGCGCAGGATCGTTTAAATCTAAGAGTGCAAAGTCGTCGATGTACACCGCAACCAAAGACGCGCCGCTTCTCCTATGGATGCCGTAAGCTTGCCAATCGTTCAGGATGTTAAATAAGGTTGCACTATCTGGCGAAGTCTTGTAGTTTTTGAAATCATTTAACGCGTCCGCAGCAAGAAACGTCCAAGGTGCACCTTGGGCGTTGTCGGACCAACACATGATCATGTGACACGCCGCCGCAATAGTACAGTCGCCTATAGGTTTATCCCCTTGTTGGTCGGGTGAGTTACCCAACCCGCCCCAACCGTTATCGGGTACAGATCGTTTCCAACTTACGCTCTGCGGTAAGTCAGGCAACGCTCCGTCTTTCGCCAACCCGCTAATAACGCGGCTGAAAGCCGGGACGGACCCCATGACTGGCTGCTTGAAAGGCTTCTTGCCGAAATAACCCATGATGTTGTCCTCCGTCTTCGCCGGTAGAATTTGAAGGAAGGCTAACACAGCTCCAAATTCCGAACAGGCATTACGGCGCCGCGAGTAGACTCTGCACTAACAGTATTGACATTGCCCCTGTTGTGTGACGTATATCCTATGTCCATGTTCCCAACCTGCAAGAAAGTGCATCTCAGCGCACGGCCGCGGACGTTTGGACAGTTCGCCATCGCTTTGATAGTGGGCTTCGGCGCACATTCGGCGGGTGCGCAAGGCACTACACCCGACCTGTCGGATTTCAACTCAATTCGCAGTGATGCGCTGCTGGGGACATCGCCGACACCCGTCAATCCTCCAACATTCGGCTCCGTCACGTCTGGTTTTGGAACCACTTCACCCGTACAGCCAAGCGCCCCTCAGCCTCCGCCATTCAATCTCAGTAATCTCAATCCGTTCAACTACTTTAATCAGGATGCGAACGGCAGTGACGAATCGGCGTACGAAGCGACTCCCGAAGTGAAGTTTGGCTTCATCACTCGCCCTGCGAGATTCCCCCTCCAGTTTAGTGGCTTTGTAGACGAGTCTTCCGACAGATTTTCCGGCGCTCCCTCAAACAGCGATCGATTCGACGGCTCATTACGGATCGACTTCGTAGGGAGCAAACCTTTTCCTGCTCGGGACCGCCTGATCGCGTATATTTCCTACTCACCCCAGCGTGTCTACGCTCCCTTCTTCAGTACGGGCGGAAAGATCACGCAAGATGTTGCCGTCGGGCTCAACAAGCTCTGGGACTTCAATAATAGGTTTCGACCGATTCTTCACTCTGGTGCCTCGTACGTCCCGATGTGGGAAATTGGATTACAAGTAAGTGGTCAACACCGATTTGTAAATTCACCTCCGGATTCCAACTCCATCAGCTTCAGCCCATCAATCAAGTGGACAGCAACGAATCATAAGGAAGTCCCTTTTTGGTCCCCCGACTATGGGGACTTGGCTGCCTCCGTCTCGGTGCTCGCGGCGCCGCGTTGGTACAGTGCGGTCAACGCCATCTCGGAGCGTGTCTGGGGAGTTACGCCGGTACTTACAATCACTTGGGCTGTTCCACCAGCGTGGTTTGGTCGCGTGTCCAAAATCGTGGGGAAGGCAGAATTGGACTTTCAAACCGCCTATACTGATCAGACCTCTACAGTCGCGACAGATTCCTACCACAAGTGGGCGGTTGGCCCTACTCTGAGGACAGGCTGGAACTTCTGAACGCGTCATTTCAGTCGCGTACCAAATGGCCGACTCGCAAACTGACCTGGTGTTTGGTCGCCCTTGGATAAGTGGTAAGTGCTGAAGTCATCAATCGAAGAGCATGAGGAGACAGATCGGCGGAGCCTAGTCGACTCGTAAGGAACGAATCAAAGCTCTCGATTCACACTTCCGCTAAGTGTTGAGTTGGGCGGCCCGGGGTGGCGTTGCAGTGTGTGGCAAACTCGTAAACGAGATCGTCGGCATTGCCGACGTCATCAATAACCTGTACGCAGGCCCCAGACCCATGCTCTCAAAGTCGGGCTGTAAAAGCACCACTGTCGGCGCGGGCTGTGACTGCCGCCCAGCTCAACACTGGATATCATCTCTCAACTCGCGTTCCTTGTCACCCTGTCCGGCCGAGGCCAGTTGCACGCTTATGAGGA
>JBEKFF010000071.1:0-14823 GCA_050013455.1 Acidobacteriaceae bacterium
CGTACCTTCTCCTTCATGACCGGCTCCCTTCCGCTTGTGGCTCTGAACTGTGGTTCTTGCGAACTCACAGCCTAACCCACGGTCGGCGCATCGGCGCCGGTCACTCCATACTGACTGTTATCAACAACTGAGGGCCTTCCTGATATCAGGCGTAGATTTGCAGGGTCTGCGACTTTAGAAGTCAGTTCGGACTGGATAAACACGAAGCGTTCATCTCTGAGTCGACCGTAATCCGCTGCCAGCAGCCAGCACGCTAGGGCAGACTGTCGTAAGCAGCAAGTACAACTCACGTTGCGCGAGGTGTGTTTACCTAAGTGGGGAAGCATTCACGGGGCCTCAGATATCCAAACTTACTCCGGTAGGGAGCCGAGAATGTCGATCCCGTTCTGCTTGCACAGCGCGTCGAGCTTTGAAAGATCGGGTGGGGTGGGTGCTGGTACTACGCCTCTTCGAATCAACGTCCCCATTTCAAGCATCATTCCAATAAATCCAACGGATCCCCCTGGTATCACGTGGATAAGAACGCGAGAATCTCCTCCTCCCGTGCTTCGAAACCCGTGGGGCAATCCGCGAGGGAGAAAGATGTAGGAGCCTGCTTCTCGTACGATTTTCCGGCCGTCGCAAATGAACGTAAGTTCTCCCTCCAACACATAGAGCGCTTCGTCTTCGGTGTGATGAACGTGGTATGGCGTCGAGAAACCGGGAGGTGCTGTGAGGTGCACCAGGGAATATGAGCCGCCCTCCACCTCGTTTTTGGCTAAAAGGATATGGACAGCATTGAGGAACCAATAGGCTGGCGCATCAGTGAGCGTTGTTGTTTGTATAGTTTTTGAAAGCATAACTTACCTTTCTTCTCGGGTAATTTGTCGCAATGGATCAGCGATGGAGTACACCAGCGTCTCTCGGTGGTATCCGAATGGCAGCGGTGGCTCGCGGGTCGTCGCGCAGCCTCATATACAGTGCGTTCCGTGCTCCTGATGCCGGCATCGACATAACGAAGGTCGGCTCGTCAAAACCAGTTGGGACGGGCGCCTCGGACTCGAAAGTCGCCGTGGAACTGAATGCCAGGGACAAAAACAAGTCGCTGCCCTCGATCATGCAAGTCGGTGCATCGAACTCTGTACATTGAACGGCCTTGATATGTGGCAGGCGCACCAGCCTCCCCATCGTCACCCAACTACCGGGGGTTCCGTCGCCCTGTACTGCACGTAAACGCAATTCACCGAACGCGGATTCTCCGAATGCCCGGTACAGGTCCACGGAGCCCACGACCGTGCGCTGATCCTGAAGAATTAAACTCTCGGAATGAAAGGTCAGCGTGGTATGCATCACGCCATCGGCAGTGGCGACTTCGATTGACTGCGACAGAGGAAATACGCCGACGCTCTGGATGACGAAATGGAGGGTGGCCCGAAGCGGAATGTCCTGCTGCGAGCCAAGCGTCACCTCCAGTTCTCCTTCGCGCGGGGGGACGAGCGGTTGCAAAGAGACCAGCTTCAGCATCGTGCTGGGATTTTCAGTAGCAGCCGGCATATTGATCACCCGACCCTCCTTGAGAGTAACGAGGGCCCTCGCAGTGTTCGGATTGAGTGCAGATCGAGACGAATGGAGATCGATGCTGCCGAGGGCTCCAGTCTTGATCTCGGGCGAAAAGACCTGGTCTCCTACCTTCATCGAGAGCACATTTTCCAAGCTCTTTCCGAAGATCGTCGATGTATCGCCGGTTAGACTGATCAACACCTTGTCTGAGTGTCTCCGCTGTACACCGTCACGGGAAGGACCCTTGGTATCGAAATCCCGTATTGTTGCAGCTCGAGCGAATAGCGTCCGGGCTGCCTTCCCTGAAGTGGAATCTTGAGGCTCATTGCACTCGGCTCGCTGGCAACCGGAAAGAACGTTATCGGAGCGCTGGAACCGTCGGCGTTCGTCAATTTGATGTGGCTGATGCAAGCGGTGTCAGGACCTTGCAATGCAATCTGCTCGTCCTTCCCCGCGATCAGGGCGTTAGCGTCCGTCAACCGCCAGTTGTCGCCGCCGGAGCGTTGGAAGGTAAGAGTGGGTCCTTGAAAGGCGCGAAAACCCCACGAACCTCGAAGCGTACCGCGGACAGTTAAATCGGTCTGCGCCAGGCCCGATTCTGAGACCACCTCGAGGCCCCGGCCAAGAGCTGTATCGGCGAGTATCAGGCCGCCGTCAAATGCGTCCGGCGAGAGGCGCATGCTCCCAAGCGATACGGAAGGGCTGAAGTCTATGGATAAGTCGTGCGCAAACGACGTGGAGAAAAGTAGTGGCTCTCCACGCAATGGCAATACCAGGGAAGGATTCGCGAGGCAGAAAACCTGCGTCGGCACGGCGGGACGCAGGACGGGTAGACGCGGAGGCTGGATCGGGGGAAGAGCAATCACGATTACGGACTTGGTCTTGTTGAAGGACGGGGCCGCATTCAGCTTGAGGTTCATGGTCCGTCCCTGCGGAAAGCTGATTGCCGGGATGTACTGATACTGGGCTGTGCGCAACATTACGGCCAGATGCACCAGGTCGATCAGCGTGCCTACATAAGCGGAATAGACGGCGTCGTCCCCCTGTGCAGCCTCGTTTAATAAATCCGACGACGCTCCACTGGAAATAGCGTCGGCCATCGTCTGGCCGTGGCCGTCGTCAAGCAGCAAGGGAGCGCTGGTTTGCGTCAGGCAATCTACCTGGTCTAGCAATGGCTGCTTGAAGCATTCTGGGTTAGGCTTCAACGCCACCGCAGCAGCTAGTTTTGCAGACCGTTCCTTGATTACGTTCTCATCGTCGGTCGCGACCGTCTGCATACCAGCGATGTAACGTTCGATGCGCTGCTGCTCGAGCGACTCCTTGTTGAGCCCGATACTCGCTCGGATAAATACGCCGGGATTTCCCTTAACAGCGGAACGAAGAGTGTTGAAATCACCACCAGTCTCCGGGGCGATAAATAACAGTGCGCGCTGTGCGCCGTCAGGAACGACAATGAGCGTTCCCTCCGGTGGGTTGGGCTTCCAGGTTTCGATCTTGGTGAACCAGTTATCTGGTGGCTCGTTCGTTGTGCCACGCAAGAAAGCCACAATCAACAACAGGTGATTCGACTGCGTCGCGGGGAGGTCCGTCTTCACTCTCAACCGGTCACCCGGCTGCAACTCGGGTACCTGGGCAATCGGCAGCGTCGCGTTGTCGCGCGTCACATAGACGTCAATCCCTGGCCCCGGAAGATCAAAGCGCGCGTCGTCTGCACGGACCAATGGAGGGGCGCCTAACAGCACGAAGCATAGTATCGCTTTCAGCAATTTCATCACGAGTTCAACTCTAGAGAGCCAAGACCCCGAAACCAATGAAGATCACTACACAAGCGGTCCGTGTATTTCCACACGCATCACTAACGGAACGCAGCGCCCTGCTGGAGTGCACCACCATGTCGTCACACTTCAAGGCTCGACCGTGTGGAACCACATGGGTATGCTGTGCAGTGGTACATGGATTCGCCATGTAGCGATACGCATGCTTCGGGAAGCAAGTGGCGCCTATGATTTGAGTCAGGGGTGAGATAGAAAAGCAACTGATGACGATCCTAATTGTGGAAGACAATCCGACCATTCGAAGGCTGATCCGCCGCGCGATCAGCGACATTGCCGACAACATTATCGAGTGTGAAGACGGAGCCGACGCATTGACCGCGTATACAGAACACAGGCCCGATGCGGTGCTGATGGACGTGAGGATGCCGCGCATGGACGGCCTTTCAGCCACACGGCAAATCCTGGACCATCATCCCGGAGCCAGAATCGTCATTGTGACCGATTACAACGACGACGGGCTGCGCAGCGCAGCTCGGGAGGCGGGAGCGTGCGCCTACGCTTTGAAGAACAATCTCACTGAACTCGACACCGTACTCACGGCCGCCCTGAATAGCTGCCGCGTTCAGGATTCGACGCCAGGCGCCCTCTAAAGCAGCCGCTCATGCAGCGCAGATCGATGTTGCAACGCAAACCGCGCGAGCGCATTCGCGCCTTCGATGTTCAGTTTTCGGCACATATTCGTGCGGTGATTTTCCACTGTTCGATAGTGGATCGACAGTGCGTCGCCAATTTCCTTGCTGGAAAGCCCGTCCGCGATGAGGCGAAGGATTTTCTTCTCCGAGGGAGTCAGTACTTTAATGTCCAACTGCTGAACGCCCCCGGACAACTCAGCCTTCTGATTCAGCAGAATCGCTGCCATCTTGGAGCCGATGTAGGTCCGACCTGCGCACACGGCATGTATGGCCGCACCGACTTCTTCGGTCTCGCTGCCCTTGAGCAGATATCCTTTGCCGCCAGCATCCATTGCGGCGCGCATCAGGTCCTCGTCGGCATGAAAGGTCATAAATACGACATGAGTCTCAATCTTCTGTGCCGACAACTCGCGCGCCACTCCCAATCCGTTGAGGCCTGGCATATCAATATCGAGAATCGCAACAGCGGGCCGCAACTCGATGATCTGACGCAACGCGTCATTACCATTCGCAGCCTCCGCAATCACGCGCAGGTCCAGGTCCTCCTCAATTGTCGCTTTCAGCCCTCGACGGACAACCGGATGGTCGTCCGCAAGCAGAACTTCAATGACGTTGCTCATCGTACGGGCTCACTTTCCAATGGGAAGTGGATTACCAGCAGGGTTCCACTCCCGTTCTCGCTCTTGACCTGTAGCGTTCCCTTCATCAGCATGGCGCGCTCACGGATGCCGGTCAACCCAAAACCTCCCGCGCCGGACTTCGGGTCGCGTGGTTCGCTCGGCAGTCCCCGGCCATTATCGGAAATTGTCAGGACTACAGAAGACTTCGTCCGCTGCGCTGTCACGGTGCCCTGAGTCGCATGAGAATGCTTCACAATGTTGTTCAGGCCCTCCTGTATGATGCGATAGAAGTTTATGCGCATGTCTTCGGGGAAGGCGTCGTCAATGTCTTCGATGTCGGCCGTCAGTTCAATCTCTGATGCGCGGGCTACCTTTGTCAACATCGCTTGAATCGCCTTCGAGAGGCCCAGCCGGTCGAGCTGGAACGGCCTCAGTGCATAGGAAATCGCTCGAGTTTCTTCGATTGCCTGCGTGGCCTCCGAACTAATCTCTTCGATGGTTTGCTGTTTGTCCTCTTCGGTGACCGATTTCCCCCTGGTCTTAAGTAAGAAGAGTGCGAGGTTGTTGATGATGATCATGCGCTGGCCGAGGCTGTCGTGCAGTTCCGCTGCGATGCGCCTCCGTTCGCTTTCCTGAGATGCAATGAGTTCGCGAGAGAATGCCTGCTGCGAAGCCTTCTCTCTCGCCATTTGTTGCACGCGGCGGTTCCAGAGCAGCCACAGGATACCCAATGCGGTTAGGGCGATTAACGCGAGGAACCACCCGCGGCGATAGAACGGTGGAACCACTGTAACCCGCAAGGTGCTGTCCGTCAGGCTTGCGATTCCATCGCTGTTCCTTGCAACCACACGAAAGACATAGTCGCCGGGGGGCAGATGGGTGTAGTACGCCGTCCGCCTATGTCCCACCTCCTGCCAGTCGTCGTCGACGCCATCAAGCTTGTAACGGAATGAAATCTGTTCCGGCCTCGAGTAGTTCAGCGCCGTGTACTGTACTTCGAGGTTCGTCTGACCGGGCCGCATCACAAGCTGGTTGATCGCAGTCTGCAGCTTATGTTCAACGGATGCTGATTCAATCACAACTCTCGGGGGCAAATTGTCGACAGACACAGACGTTGGATCGACAATGGCGACACCCTTCTCGGTGGGAAACCAAAGAAATCCATGCTTGTCTTTGGCGCCCGCAGGCCAGACTCCGCCATTGCATTCCATGCTCAACATGCCGTCCGCTCTTCCATACGCGACAGAGTCCAGCCGTTTTTCGCGACCCTCCGCCACGTCGATCAGTTGCTTCCGGCTTACGCGGTAGATGCCCCGGTTGGAGCTGATCCAGAACCGCTGCTGACCATCTTCAAGGATCTGAAAAGCGCCATTGTCGTAAAGGCCTGAACCCTGGTTGAAGACGACCCATTTGCCATTGTTAAGCCAGCCGATACCACCGTCGTAGGTTCCCACCCAGATCTCGCCTGCTGTGTCTTGCATGATGGCTCGGATGTTGTTGCTCGGCAAACCCTCGGCCTCTGTCCAGCGCGTCATCACTCCGTTGTGGATGCGTGTGAGGCCTCCATATCCACCGACCCATGTGTCTCCACTGCGGTCTTCAAGAATCACGCGCACATCGTCGCACGCCAGGCCATCGTGCGTAGTCATCCAGCGCGAGTTTGCTCCCGCGAGTAGGTAGATGCCCTTTGGAGTTCCGAGCATCATGGCGCCATCCTGCCTCTGGTGGATGACCTGAATGACGGGAAGCGTCTCTTCGGGTATGCCGGGAGGAACCATCAATCGTCCGTGGGAAAAGATTCGCAACCCGCTGTGCGACCCCACCCAAATGTTTCCTGGCCGATCTTCGGCAAGCGCCGTAACGAGCCCGGGGACGCCGTCCGCTTTGGTGAAGGCCGTTACCCGTCCGTCATGTACGCGCGACAGCCCCGCCGGCCAGCTCCCCACCCACATGTCGCCTGTGCTGGACTCCATGACTGGATAGACACCGTCACTCGCAAGGCCTTGCATGGACGACAGCGACTTGATCGACTGTCGCTGCACACGAAACAAACCCTCGTCTTCCGAACCCACCCATAAGTTATCTTCGTCGTCGGCAGAAACAACGTTATAGGGAATTCCTTTTTCTATCCCATCTGACGGAAAGATGACCGTGCGCCTGAAGTTGGGTGCGATTTGTTCTTTCCAATTCTCCCTCGTCGAACTCACCCAGTCTGTCGTTACCGTTCCGTTATTCATAACCAGGGATCCGTTTACAAGCTTTCCCAGACGGCCATCTGTAATACCAATCCAAACGACATCGTCCCCTCCTACCGCGACACCTCGAATGCGTGCAGGCGTCAATGTTTTCGGCAGCACATAGCTGGTCAGATGGCCACGCGTGAAACACAGGAGATTGCCGTTCCGAATCGCCCAGAACCCTGTTCCGCCCCACCACAAGGGAATGAATCGCGTTTCGTCCCGGTCGAAAGCTTCCCTTTCGAAGCGCCCTGACTGAGGTGACCAACGGTACACGCGGTCGTCAGAGTTCACCCAGACGCCGCCGCGATGATCGTAGGTCATGGCACCCACCGAATGTGGGCGAAGTCCGTTCTTCTCTCCCATCCCTTCGAAATACCCAGCGTGATATCGAATCAGGTTGCCATCTTCGCTAGCCATCCAAAGATCGCCGCCGTCTCCTTCGGCCATTGCCACAAAACGATTGGAGGTGATTCCCGGCGTATTGCTCTTGTTGAAGACGGTAAACCGAATGCCGTCGAACTTTGCAATTCCATCCAGTGTCGCGACCCAGAGGTAGCCGTCTGCGGCCTGGACGATCCCGCGAACGCTGTTTTGCGGGAGGCCCGAGTCGGCCGTCCATTGCGTTGATCGATACTGCGCCCATCCGCGGGTAAACGAGAAAACGCAAAGCGCCACGAGCGCGATCAGCAGCACGCGCGCGGAAACGCCTCTATCCCCGCGGGCATAACGATCGTATGGCCACTGCGTCATGCTGCACATTTCCTCGACATTATCCAGAGTTGGGCGCGTTCGGTGTCGAAATTGTACCCGTTCTGTTATGTCCACTCCACCCTCGACCCATGCGGAACCACACGGCTTTCGTATGTAGCGCCGCACACGAGGACGTGTAGGGTCACGGATTTCCTTCTGGATCGCCCCCGCCTAACCTAAGTTCTCAAGGAGACACACTATGAGCGCGAATAAGCGCATTTCGAAAGCTCTTGCACTACTCTTACCCGCTGGCGTAGTCGGCATTTCCGCCGCACTGGCCGCGACGCAAAGTCAGGCGGAAGCGACCCTCCACACCGCCTCCAACAACGTGTCGGTCGCCGACCGCCTCAGCGAAATTCGCGCCGAAGTTTCCTCTGCCAGCGACGCCGTCTTCAAGAGCCCGTCCGGTGCCCACCTCATGCTAGCCGACTGGTTGAACGGCGGCTTCGGCTGGCGCAATGGCGGATGGGGCTGGCACAACGGCGGCTGGGGAAATGGCGGCTGGCACAACTGGGGCAACGGCGGCTGGCACAACTGGGGCAATGGCGGTTGGCACAACTGGCACAACTTCTGGCACAACTGGTAGCCCCTGGCTGAATTGCTCACGCGAAAGGACACAGGAATCATGCAAACCTCAGAACCGCGGATCCAAACCATCGTTTTGCAGCCCACGCCGTTTTGCAACATTCAGTGCAAGTACTGCTATCTGCCCACTCGCGACGACACCTCAGTCATGGACATCGAGACCGCCGTTGCCAGCTTCCAGAAGGTCTTCGACTCTCCCTATGCTGGAAGTCAGATCACCGTCATCTGGCACGCGGGCGAGCCGTTGGTGCTGCCGGTCTCGTATTACGAATCCGTGTTTCGGGCGATCGAAGAGCTTCGGCCTTCCTCGGTAGAGATCCGCCACTCTTTCCAGACGAACGGAACCCTGGTCACGAAGGAGTGGTGCGACCTGATCCGCCGTTGGAAGGTGGGTGTCGGAGTCAGCATCGACGGACCTCGGCACATGCACGATGCCAATCGCGTAACCCGCTCGGGCAAGGGAACCTTCGACCGTGCGATCCGCGGTGTGCGTTTGCTTAAGGAGGAAGGCATCTCGTTTCATGTCATTTCAGTGCTTTCCAAGGAAGCCCTGGAATGTCCCGAGGAACTCCACGCCTTCTACGTTGAGGAAGGAATCGAGGATGTCTGCTTCAACGTCGAAGAGTCCGAGAACGACCATGTCTCGGAGCTGATGACGTTGTCGCGTGACAGTATGCGGGACAAGTTCAATGCCTTCCTGCACCGCTTCTGGACGATTTCGCGCCAGCATCCCGGAATCAGTTTCATCCGTGAAATTGACGGGCTCATTCCGCGCATCTTCCGTCCTGAAGAGGCGCCGCTGAGCAACGAGCAGGTCGAGCCGCTGGCCATGCTCAATATCGATTGCAAGGGCAACGTGTCCTCGTTCTCCCCCGAACTGCTCGGCTACAAGAACGAGCGCTATAACAATTTCATCGTGGGCAATGTGCACGAGCACACTATCGAACAGATGCTCGCGAGCAAAGCAATGGAAGCCATGTCCACCGACATCCGCGCCGGGGTTGAAGCCTGCAAGAAGGAGTGCGGATACTTCTCCCTCTGCGGCGGCGGCGCACCCGTCAACAAGCTGTCAGAGAACGGAACCTTTGCCAGCACCCAGACCTCCTTCTGCAACCTGGTTCAGATTACGCCGGCCAACCTGATCCTCTCTGCCTACGACCGAATGGAA
The DNA here is from genome assembly GCA_050013455.1 of Acidobacteriaceae bacterium. GTDB lineage: Bacteria > Acidobacteriota > Terriglobia > Terriglobales > Acidobacteriaceae > Granulicella. The sequence goes on from JBEKFF010000071.1 coordinate 9,370, forward strand.
GCAATGCTGGCGAAGACGAACGCCGCAGTCCAGCCGGCCCAGCTCTTCGCAATCTCGACAGCGGTAGAGCCCGAACTCGCTCACGCCGCCTGTGCATGACAAAAACATCTCCAAATATGAAGGAGCAACAACTATGCAAAACAAGATCAAGCTCACTGCACTCCTCCAAACTGCGCTGGTGCTCACTGGCATCGGCAATGCTCAAACCAACACTCCGCACGCGGCTAACCCGCCCAGCGCGCAAGAGGCAGCGCCGCAACAGACCGCTCCGCCTTCCCAGGATGAGGCTCCGAATACGGCCCCCGTTTTCTGGGTCACCAGCGTCGAAGTCCTGCGCAGCACGCACGCTCCGCAACTGGATGTGGTTCGTGTGCGCGGCCTCGTGACTACGGAAGGCTGGGAGTCCGTCCAACTCGTACCCCTCACCAAGGGCGCACCTTCAGACGGGATCCTTGACCTGGCGCTGGTGGCCGAAGCGCCCTCCGAAAATTCACCGTCGACTGCCTATCCCGAGGTCGAAGCGATCTTCACCATCGAGCCGGGCCACCCCTTCAACGGCGTGCGGGTACACGGTGCGGCCAACCGAGTCGTCGTGAAATCGATGCCCGGTTATGCGGAATCCGCTGCCCCACCCAAGAACTGCACGGATTGCGTTGGCAAGCTCTTCGTTCCCAAGGGCCAGACCGCGCCGGCCGGCCGTTCGCAGGAATCCATCGTTCGCGAAGAGGAACTGCCGGCAAAATTGCGCGTCATCCGCGAGTCAGACGGACTCGGCACCTTTGACTCTGATCCGAATCGCATCACGCTGCTTCTTAACGAAAAGGGCGAGATCATTATGGCGATTTGGAACTAGCTCACGTCGGCCCATCGTACAGCGCAAGCAACGCCCGGATGCGCGCGAAAAGACGCTTCTCTCGCGTCTCTCGCGCGCGAGCGAGACCACGAACTCCTAACCTCAAGTCATCACCGAGCGAGGACAAAATGAATTACGGCCTCTCTTCGGCCCCAGGTGGAACTCTCATGAAACTGAAACGCGTCGTGCTCTTCCTGCTTTCGATCGTGACAATGCTTCCTCTGGGCTCAGGTGACTTGTCCACCTAAGACTTGCAGCCAACGGACAGCGGCGACTGCACACCTTATCTGTGTGGCACCACACTCCCGTTCCGTGTAGCGACCTCTATTTCAATGGCTGGTCTGCTCCCGTACTCTTCACCCATGCCAATCGAGACCGAGTACTCCACTCAATGGTTGGAGGCGGCAAATGCAACTCCTCGGACATCTCAGAATCCACTTCAAGGTAGAACAACGATGAAACTTCCAATCAAGGTTTTGACCCTGCTCGCAAGCACAACCATCATGGCAACCCTGGCAGCGGCCCAGGTACCGGTCGCCACGGTTGATCCCCAGGCTCACGGCAATCTCGCGTCGGCCCAGCAATCCATCATCGAAGCATTCAACTTCATCAGCTCGGCCCAGCGGGCGAACGACGACCAGCTTGGCGGCCATGCCGGGAGAGCGAAGGATCTCCTCCGCCAGGCCAACGATGAGATCAGTGCAGCGGCCGCCGTCGCGGATAGTCACCAGGAGGGCGCGCTCGCGACGCCTCCATTCAACAACGTTCCTCCCGCTCCCGCCGGGCCCCCACCCCCGCCGCCTAACCTCTCCGGCAACTGGACCATCTACGCCTACAACACCAGCCAGCCTGGAAGCTCGCTCAAACAGATCCAGATTTCTCAGATGGGCAACATTATCTCGGGGACATTCCATGGTCCACATCAACACGGCAAGCTGCAAGGTTGGGTCAACGGAAACCACGTAGAGTTCAGCACCGATACCAACGACGTGCTCACCTTCCGAGGCGAGATCACGGCAACCGGCATGTCCGGCATGTATGGAGTTCAGGGTCGGACAGCTCCATGGACTGCTGAGCGCACGAATTGAACTTCGTACAGAAGCGTACCCCTGGCACCACGCGCCGCTCCTGGCGTCGGTGCGTGGCATATCAGGTCAAAACATTGTTGTAACCAATTGCCGAAAGCGCAGTTATCAGCAAGTACGGATCGTTGTGGCCGCATTCAGCTCGTGACGATGAGTGCCAAATCTCTAGTGCAAATCGCCAATGCGCTCATCGAGGTCCAGATTAGTACCGATATGTCGGCAACTGTCCGGTGATCCAGCCGGGATGGTCGGCAAACAGGAAGTCACCAGCAGCAATCTCTCCAAAACGGGGGCGTACTCCTTGATGCCGTCATCCAGATCAACAGGCGCTGTGGAACAGCGGGCGAACCAACTTCTTCTCGCAATGGTTACAAAAATGGTTACAGTAACGAAAAAGAAGGCCAGCCGTTTCGGGCTGGCCTTCTCGTAAGTCTTTTATTATAAATTTGGTGCGGAGGAGGGGACTTGAACCCCTATGCCTTGCGGCGCTAGCACCTCAAGCTAGTGCGTCTGCCAATTTCGCCACCTCCGCATGGAGCCTGACACGTCAAAACGCATGCCAGCAGCGACCTTGTTTCCGAAGTTGAGTATATCATCCGAAATCCCGCAGCCGTACTCCAAAATCATGCGGTCCGATTCAGCAGCGATCTCAATTCATCGGGATGATAGCAATGCGCCAGGGCCGTCTCGCGCGAGATCCGCCGCAACCGCACCAGCTCCGCGAGCGACTGATCCATGGTGATCATGCCGTCCGCGCTTCCCGTCGAAATCTGAGACCGGATCTGATGGTCCTGGGCCGTCCGCACAAGATTGCGTATCGCCGTCGTCGCCACCATAATCTCCAGCGCAGGATACCGTCCCGCCTGGTCAATGGACGGCACCAGTTGCTGCGCAATCACGGCCAGCAGCGCCAGCGAAAGCTGTTGCCGGATCTGCGCCTGGTTGCTCGCCGGAAAGCTGTCCAGCAGCCGCGACATCGTCTGTGCCGCGTCGTTGGTATGCAGGGAAGAGAACACCAGATGCCCCGTCTCGGCAGCCGTCAGCGCCGCAGCCATCGTCTCCGTGTCGCGCATCTCGCCGATCAGAATCACATCCGGATTCTGCCGCAGAACGGCGCGCACCGCATTCGAAAATGCTGGCGTGTCATACCCGACTTCGATCTGCTCCACAATGGAATTCCGGTTCGGGTGCTGGTACTCCACCGGATCTTCAATCGTAATGATGTGCTCCCGCCGCCGAGTGTTGATCAGGTTAATCAACGCCGCCATCGTCGACGTCTTTCCACATCCCGTCGGCCCGGTCAGCAGAATCAACCCCTGCCGCCGTTCAATCAACTGCCCCAGGATCGGCGGCAGGTGCAGAGATTCCAGCGTCGGCATCTCGCTCGGTAAGAGCCGGATGCTCGCCGCGAGCGTACCGCGCTGGTAATGAATGTTGGCCCGAAACCTGCCCAGCGATCCGCGCATAAACGAAAAATCCACCACCCGCTTCACTTCGAGTTCCTTCGTCTGCTCGCTCGTCAGCAGAGGCAACAGCAGTCTGCGAAGATCCTCAGGAGCCAGACCCTTACCCGTCGCAGGCGTCAGCACTCCATTCACCCTGAGCGTGACACCCGATCCAACGACGAGAATGAGGTCAGACGCCTTCCGTTCCGCCGCCTGCGCCAGCAGAGGGTCCAGAGCGCTCTTCTTGTCCATCCCCAAACCAGCTTCGTCGCTCGAGCCACCCTTTGCGGAAGGCACCGATCGATTCAATTCGTAAACAAGTTGGGACAGATCGCTTTCGTACTCTGACATCCAGCCTCCATCAGTCCTTACCTTATATCGCAAATACGCTTGCGTGCGTTGCGCACTGCCTGCTCCTTGCCTTAGACGTGCGAAATCGACCGAAGACTGCCCGCCACCGCTGATTCACCGCCCAAGTTGCGCTAGACTCATTCGCACGAGGACCTATGCGGAACCAGATTTTGCGGATCCAGATTGTACTGACACTCTGTCTGGGAGTGATCCCCTTCGCCGTCGCGCAACAGCCCACCCCCCTCATCACCCAGGCGCCCGCCCGCAAGTGGGCCATCGTCATGCATGGCGGAGCCGGCGTCATCGAGCGCTCATCCATGACGCCCGAGCGGGATGCCGCCTATCGCGCCGGCCTCGACCACGCCATTCACGCCGCCGCCAAGGTCCTCGACGCCAACGGCTCCGCAGTCGATGCTGTGGAGGCCGGACTCAAGGTGCTCGAAGACGATCCACTCTTCAACGCCGGCAAAGGCGCCGTCTTCACCGCCGACGGCAAGAACGATCTGGACGCCGCCATCATGGACGGCAAAACCATGAAGGCAGGATCCGTTGCCGGTGTCACCCGAACCAAAAATCCCATCTCGCTGGCAAAAGCTGTGATGGAAAAATCCCAGTTCGTAATGCTCAGCGGCGCCGGCGCCGACCAGTTCGCCGCAAGCGTAGGCCTGCAGCAAGTCGACCCCTCCTACTTCTTCACCGAAGAGCGCTGGCAGGGGCTCGTCCGCTATTTGAAAGAGCAAGGCCTGCCGATCCCTCCGCGCCCCGCAGGCGCGCCCCCACCACCCACCAAACCTATCGCGCAGCTTGAAACTCCCGACGCGCACAAGTGGGGAACGACCGGCATCGTCGTCCGTGATCGAGCAGGCAACATCGCAGCCGGAACCACAACCGGCGGTCTCACTGGCAAGCGCTTTGGCCGCATCGGCGATTCGCCAATCATCGGCGCGGGCACCTACGCCTCCAATGACTCCTGCGGCGTCTCCGCCACTGGCACCGGCGAGTACTTCATCCGTCTCACCATGGCCCGCAGCATCTGTGCCCTGGTCCAATACAAACAGATGCGCCTGCAGGATGCCGTCAACGAGATGATCGACCACCAGCTCACAGCCATGAAAGGCGACGGCGGCGTCATCGCCATGACTCCCGATGGACAGATCGCGTGGGGCTTCAACACTCCCGGCATGTTCCGTGCACGGTTAGTCGAGGGCGGCCAGGTGCAGATGGGAATCTACAAGGACGAGCCCTAGCGCCTAGAAGTATCTGATCAATTCCCCGAAGCTACCGAGCTCCATCAGTTGCAAGCTTCCCGTCGGTGCGTCGACCATCTCGTGTTCTAGAACCCACGTGAAATCGTGCGGAATAAACACGGCATTAAGCCCCGCCGCCAGCGCAGGATTGATATCCGACTTTGGCGAATTTCCAATCATCCACGTCGACCCACAATCACACTGGTGCGCCGCCACCACGTCGCGATAGGCAGCGGCGTTCTTCTCCGCAAGCACCTCGACGGCGCTGAACAACGGCCGCAGCCCCGACCGTTCGAGCTTGTCGGTCTGCTCGATCTCGTTGCCCTTCGTCACCATAATCAGGCGGTGGCGTTGCGACAACTCGTCCAGGGTCTCCCTAACATTCGGAAGCAGCTCGATCTCATTGGACGCAATCGCATCTGTAAACGAAAGGATCTGCGCATGCCGTTCGGCAGTGATCGCCGATTCGCTCA
>JBEKFF010000072.1:0-14785 GCA_050013455.1 Acidobacteriaceae bacterium
CTCTGCCCCGGGAAAACTTCCGCTGGGGCCACCGCACTCCGCAGGAAGGCGTTGAAGTCGAAACAAAGTGGGAGCGTTCCGACTACTACCTGCCCGGAACAAAACCTCGTGACGAGCTCGTCCAGATCAAGACAACCACCGTGTAATCCCAGCACCGCCTGGCAAGGAGATAGCCGCATGGCAAACCCGATTCACTTCACCCCGAAACGAGTAGACCCGCGCAAGGAGCTGGAGCGTCGCCTCGAGGCTGCTCCCATGCAACATGCAGAGGCTCTCCTTGTGCTCTTCGACGTGATCGAAGAGGCACACGATCAGGGCCTCCTCGATCTCCTTCACGGGGCCGTGGGCAGCAAGAACGCAATCGCCGCCAAGCTCGCCTACTACGCCAAGCAGCCAACGAGCACACAGGCCATTCGCAACCTCCTCATCCTCGGCGAACTTCTGGGAAGCTTCGACCCCACCGTCCTCGCCGACACAAAGAATGAGGTCCTCGATCGACGAAAGGATCCTCCTTCGCTCTGGCGCTTGTTCCGTCAAGCAGCCAGTGCCGATGGCCGCCGAGGCATGGGCATGTTCCTGGCCTTCGTCTGCGGGGCAGGGAAGTCAGCTCAAACCTCCGACACCTAGCCTTCGCGCCCTGGATAGCGTGCGTTACGTTCCCTGTCAAAAACTCAGAAATGCGCGTTCCGAAACCGGGCTAAGTAAGTCGATTTGCATCCCGAAACCCACCTAAGTAGCACAAAAACGCCCCCAACATCCCAGCAAAGGAAAAGCCCCCTCACCGGGGGCTAACTAGCTTGGAATGTTGGAGGCGCGGGTCGGGATCGAACCGACGCATAAAGGTTTTGCAGACCTCTCCCTTACCACTTGGGTACCGCGCCCTGGGCACTAAAACAGCCCCAAAACCACACTCCTGAACACACCGAACCGTTGTGTTCAGTCTAAAATTTCCGAGCCGTAAGTGGTTGAGATTGAGGTTGTTGGAGCGGGAGACCGGGGTCGAACCGGCGACATCTTCCTTGGCAAGGAAGCACTCTACCACTGAGCTACTCCCGCCCTGCCAAGCATAAGTATAGCCACCCATCACCCCTTTTGCAACGCAACTATTCAACTCCCACCCCACTACCACCATGGGGTGTATCGATGCGGCGGCTCGATACCTCCATGCGGCCGCTTCGCACGATATGTGGAGTGATCGTAATCAGGAGTGCCGTTGAACTTTTCTGGCGATCCTGATTAGTACCCTGAAATCCGGGGATATCGTTGAGACCAGGCAAGCCAGTAAGAGCTTTCATCTCAGACGAGCTAACAAGTGTGGCCAACATCGCCGTTTGACCTGCCGGGACGGTGATCGTCGAAGTCAGTGCGTGATTGTTCAATATCGGAATGTTGTTGATGCTGCTGCCGGCCAGCGCCTCCACCTTCATGTCCAAGGCGAGAGAAACCGCATTGTTGTGCAGTATCTGCGGCGTTAACTTCAAGGTGATGCCTAGATCCTCATACTGAAATTGAGGAACCGATACTGAATTGGCCCCAAGATATTGTGAGAGGAGTGAGCTAACACTGGTTCCATTGATGTTCAGACCGGTCAGCGAGGACGCAAGCGAACTGCTGACCCCGGAACTATATGTTCCTGTGACCACTGGATACCGAGAGCCCACGCGAAAAGTTGCAAGCTGCTTGTTGATCCCACGTATCTGTGCGGAGTCAAGTATGCTCACATCGGTTGAGTTTAAAGCCAGGTTGAAGCTGGAACTGGAGCCTAGGTAGAGTCCGGCAAACGTAAGACCGCCACCAAATACCCCGAGAAGGTTGGTGTACTGAACCGCGGTAACAGCTCCTGACGCCACAAGAAAGCCTACCTCTGTGATGAGGTTCTCCAGTGGCGTTCCGTTCAATGTAAGAAGGCCGGCGGCGACGGCTTGATTAATCAATGCCTGGTTTGCAGATACGAGGGATTGAGCTTGAGCTGCAATGCTGAAAACACCCGCAGAGTTCGGAAGAATCGCACCGACATTATTGTCGAGGGTTTTGTCGAGCTCATAGAGCGAGACGTCAAAGAGCACTTCCGGATTGCCATCCAGCATGTCGTCGTAAACGGCATTGACCTCGCGAAGAACCTGCTCATTTCCACGCAGAAGCAAGAATCCCCCGGTAGAACTCGCGGTTACCTCTTTCAGGTCGAAGATGTTGCGAGCCACGTTGGCGAGCTCTTGCATCTCGTCGTTGGTTCGTCCAGGAAGATAGACTGTCTCCTCTACCAGCGGCATGAGCGCATCGCGGTTCTCCTGCGTATCTTGTGCAATGAGCACAGAGGTCGGCTGGACAGGGACAGCGAAGATTTTCGCCGCGATCCCGATAGCTCTCGAAGCGCCGGCAAATGTCACATTATTCATATCGAGATTGATTGGCGCGCCACTCTTAACAGAGGGATCGAATGCGACCTTGATTCCGAAAAGGCTGTACAGGTTTCGAACGACACTCTGTACATCTCCATGAAGATGTACATCTCGGTTTCCCGGGGTTGGGGTCAACTCAACCGGGCCCTGGAGTGTCGAGGCTATGTTTTGGGCAGGGAACTTGGATGGGTCGATACTTGAATAAAATGGGTCGGGTTTTTTGGCGTCACTCGCCATCTTATTCCCCGCACCCGCTGTAGTTTCGAAGTGCTGGAGGACAACTTTATTATTGGGATCCAGCTCGCGTGCCTGAGTAAGCAAAGACTCGGAAAGCGATGTGTCGCCAACGGATCGTGCCTGAGCCGCACGCTGAACTAGTTCGGTTACATAGTCTTCGCGTGTGACGATCAGAGCTAAGGAGTAGTCCGAGTTGTTCGGGCTAAGACGGACCGCTTGTTCGAAGCTGTGTAAGGCAGCAGCTATCTCCTTACGCTGCACATGCTTTGCTCCCTCAAGGTAGGCATCGTCTGCTGCGCGAATTTGTTTGGGAGATGGTGCGGTCGAATTTGTGCTTGGTGGGTGCTTTGCGGTAAGCGGTGGAATCGCGTTCGCAGGGACACTCGCAGGATGGTCTGCAGGGCCATTCGTTTGTGCGTTGGCCGTCAGAACGACAAAGCCAGAAATAGCTAGTAGCGGAGACCCCCATAACGCAGCCTGGGCAAGACTTCTGCGTCTGCGCCACCAGCGGTCTTGGGGTAAAGGAAACATTCTCTGCTGTCTTAGACGCCCCAACGTGGCTAACGTCCGCCAGAGATAATTTGCAGGTTTGGACGAGTCGCTCGCGCGGGTCGCACCGATGTTGGCGGACGGCGCATCCCCTGCCGTATTTGGGTTGAATCCATGCCTAATTCGGAAAGCGTACGGCTTAGCGTGTTGCGGTGCATGCCGAGCTCTTCTGCCGCTTTACACTGATTGCCGCGGTGACGCGAAAGAACCTCGAGAATGTACTGTTTCTTGAACTCGCGCACCGCGTCGGTGTAACCGATTCCAGCGGCGTGCATTTGGAGGACGAGGTTGTCGAGTTCGCGTTTCAATCGCGGGTCTTCCTTTTGTGGAGTGGACATGGGCCCTGGTTGGGATCCGATTACATGATGACACGTTTGACGCTAAAGACTGCCCTTGATCCAATCCGGTGGCATGTGCTTGAGATGGTTGAACTCGTCAAGCAGACGCCGTTTGAGATCGGAGGGCATGACGAAGGATACAGCATGAGCGGCCCGAAGAAAATACGGGGCGAGATGAGAATTTTCAATCCAAGGGGCACTGGGTAAAAAAGCTGTCGTGGCGACCAGCAGCGCGACCCCCAAAAGTGCGCCGCGAACGAGCCCAAAGGCTCCTCCCAGAAATCGGTCGACAAAACCCAGTCCAATGGCCGAGGCGGTATGGCGGAAAAGCCTCCCCAGCAAACTCGCGAGGATCATTGTTCCTGCCAAAATAAGCAGAAATGCCGCAAGTTCCGCGATCTGTGTCGGTGGTATCAGCCCCTTGAGGTCGGCTGCCAGGGGTCGGTAAAACCAGCAAGCAAAAAGAAACCCCAAAATCAGGCCGCCCAGAGCGAAAGCTTCCTGAAAAAAGCCACGCAGGAACGCCCGCACGACCGAATAGGCCAACAGGATCACGAGCAGCCAATCAAGAGCGTTCATAAACTTGATTGGTTCATCGGTCATGCCGCATTTCGAGCTTCGCGGCCCCTGCTCCGGCCGCTCAGAGACACGCTGACGATCTTCGACACACCTGGCTCCTGCATCGTTACGCCATACATCACGTCGGCCTGTTCCATCGTCCGCTTGGTATGCGTGATGATAATCACCTGGGTATTCAATGCCACCTCTGAAAGCAAGTTGGCGAACCGTCCTACGTTGGTCTCATCAAGCGGAGCGTCGACCTCATCAAGCATGCAGAAAGGCGCAGGCTGAAACTGAAAGATTCCCACGAGCAGAGAGAGAGCCGTCAGGGCCTTTTCGCCGCCCGAAAGCAAAAGAACGTTTTGCAATTTCTTTCCGGGAGGCGACGCGATGATGTCAATGCCGCTGAGATCGGAACTCTTTCCGCCATTGGCTTCAGGGTCGGTTAAGCGCATGAACGCCTGGCCGCCGCCGAAGAGTTTGGTAAACGTAGCGGAGAAGTTTTCATTGATGATCTTGTAAGCCTCATCGAACTTGATGCGGGAAACATCATCAATCTCTTTAATCGAAGCCTGAGTATTCTCGATCGAATCGAGGAGATCTTTTCGCTGCGTCTCCAGAAACGCATGGCGCTCGGAGGTCTCGTGAAACTCCTCCAAAGCCATCATGTTTACGGGGCCCATGGCTTCGAGGCGCTGCTTCAGAGAGCGCGCTGCCTCATCTTCTGCGGTGAGAGCCTCAGCTTCAATTCGCTCGATCGATGCGTCTTCGCGAAGCGTCGTCGCTTCAACGGACAGATCATTCAGGCAGGTGCCCTCTATGTGCTCGAGATCAGATGTGAGCTTCGCAGCCCGAGCGCTGAAGGTGGCGCGTTGCTCGCGCAGGACCTCTGTATCGTGGCGTAAGGCCCGAAGGCGGCCATCTAGCTCGGACATGGCCGCACGTAATGCAGCCGCTTCAGCCGACAGCGCCTCCGTGTGAGCAATGGATTTAGCCCTCGTTTCGGTGAGTTCTGCATGCTTTAGAGAGAGCTCGGCCGTCTCCTCTTCACGCCGTTGCCGCTCTGTCGCGGCGCTAGCAAGCTGCGACTCCAGTTGCGTTATTCTCTGGGATTGACTCCGATAGAGACGGTCTGTCTGCTCGAAGTTTGCACTCGCGTTGCGCCGGCGTTCTTCCAGACCTGCCAAAGCCGCAGCCGCGGCAGAAGCCGCTGCCTGGAGCTCCTCTCGGTTGACCCGCAGAGAAAGAATCTTCTCTGTCAGTTCAGCAACCTGCTGCTCAATATTGGCCCGTTCCGCCTCAAACGTCGAAGCTTCTTCGCGTTTTCGGGCGATGAGATCCTGCCGCTGCTGGCGTTGGTCCTTGTTTCTGTTTGCCGCAATCTGCCATTGCTGCAGTCGATTTTCGAGGCGCGCTGCCTCCTGCTCCATCTGCCGCAAGGCGGCGCCGGAGTTCGCGCTCTCCCGCTCGGCCTCGCGACGTTCGTGGTTCTTGGCGTCGAGGGACGTGGTATGGTCCGAGATCTCTCGCCCAAGGGTTGCAGTGGCGAGCTCATTTTGGGCGAGTTCAGTCTCGACGCCCGCCAGCTTGCTCTGCAGTTCCGCCAGTTCACGCTTGAGCGCCAACGGGCCCTGCTCACGCGGCTTTCCTCCCGTTACTGTGACGTTATGGAAAGTCTCGCCGGTGGGCGAGAGGAAGAAGGCCTGGGGGAATTCGAGCGCCAGTCTGCGCGCGGTATCCGTATCAGGCGCTACAAAGCCGTCGCGGAGTTTCGGCAGAATTGCCTCAAGCGAATGCCCAAACCCATTCAGAACATGAATGCAGTCTTTCAGCGCCACGACACCATTGCCCGGGTTCGAGATACTCTCGGTCGGTAACGTGGTATCAAGACCATCGGGATGCACCAGGAAGGTGGCGCGACCTGCTACATCGGCCTGAAGCAAGCGCACGCCCGCATCAGCGGCGTCCCAGTTGCGGACCACAATGAAATTGAGCTCGTCCCGCAGAAACTCGTCAACGACATTCTCATAACGGCCATCGACTTCAAGGAAGTCAGCAAGCGTGCCCAGTGGCGCGGATCCGTCCTGGTGTTTTGCCTGGGCGCGGAAGATATTGCGGACCGTATCCGTGGAATAGCTGTGCTCGCGGATAAGAGCTTCAAGTGAACTGCGGCGCCCATTGAGAGTGGCGGCCTGGGCGCGCAATTCGTCCCCGCGACGGCGCGATTGCGTCTCCTCCATTCGCCTGGTTTCGAGCGTGTGCCGGAGTTCGAGGATTTCGGCCTCCAACCGCTTCAGCCGATCGGTCACACTTTCGAAAGACAGCCTGGCAGTCCCGCGTTGCAAGTCTAAAGATTCCAATTCTCCGCGTGCGGCCTGAGACTCGGACTCAAAGCGCTCATTCTCGCGGTCCAGTCCTTCGAGAGCAGCTTCCGCTTGTGCGATCTCGTTATTCGCCTGCGCAGCTCGTTGCATGGACTGCATGGCATTGCGACGTTGGCTTTCGGTCAGGGCTTCGGCTGCAAGTACGCTGCGTGTGGCCTCATGGGCCTGCGCTTGCTGCGATGCCGCCGCCTCACGCGAATCCGTCGCTTCGGCAGTCGCATTTTCGAGAAAGCTGCGGTGTTGCTCGAGATCACCGGCCAGCGATTCGACCTGATTTCGAGCCTGGGCAAGATCATCGTTCCCGCTAAGAATGCGCTGGGTGAGGTCGGAGATTCTATCGGCGTTCGAGGCTGTGCGCGCGGCTATGCGCTCGAGTTCTACCGCACTCGCGTTTGTCTGGGCCCCAGCTTCACGAATCTGGTCATCCAGCGCGTAACCTTTACTGACGCCGACAGAGTGTTCAGCGTCCATGCTTTCGAGCTGCGCCGCCTGGCTATCGATAAGTTCGCCAAGACGTGCGATCTCTTTAGACGTCGCGTCCTGCTCAGCGTCCATCTGTGACAGGCGGCTTGCGAGCACTACGCGAAGCTTGCTGCGGAGTTCGTCACGGAGTGCACCGTAACGTTCAGCCTTGGAAGCCTGGCGCTTGAGGACGCCCATCTGGCGAGTAACCTCCTCGAAGATGTCGTTCACTCGGGACAGATTTTGTTTCGCGGATTCAAGTCGTAACTCAGCAAGGCGCTTCTTCGTCTTGAAGCGGGTGATGCCGGCTGCCTCTTCAATGATGGCGCGGCGATCCAGAGGTTTAGCCGAAAGAATGCTTCCGATGCGCTCCTGGCTGATCATCGCGTAACTTTCGCCGCCAAGGCCCGTACCCATGAAGATGTCCTGGATATCGCGCAGGCGGCAGATCTTGCCATTCAGTAGGTACTCGGAGTCTCCTGAGCGGAAGAGACGCCGAGTAACGGTGATTTCGCCGGCACGAATGGGTGCGCGTCCGAACTTGCGGCGGCGGATCTTGAGAACAACATTGTTTCCCGTTGTAAGTTCGGCTCCAGCTTCTGCCAAATCACCAGCTGAATTTTCCGTGGCCTTCTTGGCGGGAAGCTCTGCTTCATAGGTTGTGCCTGGCTGGGCATCCGCGACAGCCTCTTCGGTCTCCATGGCAGCTTCGGCGCGAACCGCAGACTCGTCCCAGTCACTCAGCGTATTGATCGCCGTGACATGCTGGTCGGCATCCAATGCTGCTGGCAGGTCGGCGCCCAACACCTCCGCCTCGCCGTCGGCCAGCGTGTTGCCGTCGTAGACTTCCGGATCAACCAGCGTCAGGGAAACCTCGGCCATGCCTGTAGGTTTGCGCTCGCGAGTCCCAGCGAAGATGACGTCTTCCATCTTGATCCCGCGGAGACTCTTGGCCGACTGTTCCCCGAGAACCCAGTTGATCGCGTCAGAGATGTTCGATTTGCCACAGCCGTTCGGACCTACAATCGCAGCGATTCCATGACCGGTCAGCTGCACCTCGGTGCGGTCGCAGAAGGATTTGAAGCCGAGAATCTGAACTTTCTTAAGCTTGAGCAAGGGGCAAAACCTCTTCCACGGTTAGGCATTCGGCGCGAATTCACGATCGGTCCGCATCGTTCGACACGCCACTAGGTCGAATCGTAAGCGGCGGACGAGGTGGAATCAACGCGTAATCGGGCCTCGTTCGCAGGATGTTGTGGATAAGGGAGGAGGAATCAAATTTATTGGCCTGTGCCAGGTTCACGGTTGCACATGGGCAACACGGTTTCTATAATGCGCATCATCCCCTTATCTCTCTCGTAGGGGGAGGGTTTTCATCCGGAACGCGCAATTTGCGCTAATCTTGATTTAGTTTTAGAAACTGACGCATCTCCCCGAGGAGTTCTCTTTATGAAGAAGGTCGTACTTGCTTCGCTGCTGGCTGTGGCCGGCGCGGTACCATTAGCGTCTCTCGCGTTCTCCCAGCAGCCGGCAGCTGGTGGTATTCAGATGTCGCAAGAAGAGTACGCGGCTTACAACAAGGCCAACACTGCGACAACGGCAGCAGACAAAGCTGCAGCCTTCGAAGCATATCTGAAGCAATATCCGAACTCTGCCGTGAAGGCGGATGTTTTGAATCAGATTCTGTTCGCCGACAGCCAGACTGGTGACCAGGCGGCTACACTCAGCGCTGCCGACAGGCTTTTGGCTGTCGATCCAAATAACATGCGCGCGCTTGTGTTCGAGGTTTATTACCACCGTCCAGAAGCCGATAAATTGACCGATCCCGCTGCAAAACAGGCAGCGCTGGATAAGGTCGCCGCATACGCGCAGCAGGGGCTGAATGCAACCAAGCCGAAAGACATGTCCGATGCCGATTTTGCCAAGCAGCAGGCATCTGCGGCGCCGATCTTTGAGAGCGCAATTGCGGATGATGACCTCGCAAAGAAGGACAACGCGGGCGCAATCACGGTCTTAAAGAAGGAGATTGCTGCTGATAAGGACGATACGACGAAACCTAGCCAGACTCTTCAAGATGTGTATGTTCTGGCGCAGGCTTACTACAGCTCTACGCCTCCTGATTATTTGAACTGCGCCTGGTATGCAACGCGTGCAGCAGCCTTTGCTCCTGCGGCTTATAAGACCAGCATTGAGCCGTTGGCGACCTATTGCTACAAGAAGTATCACGGCAGTGCGGATGGCTATGCGGCCATGCAGACCGCGGTGCAGACCAACCTGGATCCGCCCGCTGGGTTCACGGTTGCGCCGGCTCCTAAGCCTGAGGATCTGGTGGCGCAGCTGGTGGCTTCTACGCCTGATTTGGCTACTTTGGCGCTGGGCGATAAGGAGACGGCTCTGCAGTATGGCAAGCCGGCTGATGCTCAGAAGGTGTTCGATTCGGTGAAGGGCAAGGCGGTTGAATTTCCGGGCGTGACGGTGGTTTCGGCGACGGCCAGCCAGTTGGTTCTGGAGGTCTCGGACGACGCGGTTGCCAGCAAAACCCCTGATTTTACGGTCAATATGAAGGAACCGCTGAAGACGATCCCGCAGCCCGGGGACAAAATCGGCGTGGGTGGAACGTATGATTCTTATACGGCTTCGCCGCTGATGCTTACGATGTCGGATGGTTACCTTATTGCGCCGAAGAAGGCTGCACCCGTGCATCACACGCCGGTGCATCATTCCGGGATGTAAGGAAAATGCAATTAAGCGAAACGGCCTCCTCGGAGGCCGTTTTTCTTGTTTTACGGGAGTTTTAAGACATGCTTAGCCTGGTTTCGGGTTACTCAGCGACGTGTTTAGCCTAGTTTCGGGACGCACAGGTGGGTTAAGCGGGGTGAAGAGGGGTGGGTCATATGACCCAATTGACTCAAGGGGTGGGGGTGAGGAGGTTGACGAAGAGGCGGAAGGCTCCGGGGACGGCTTCGGGGAGCTGGCGGTAGAGGGCGAAGGCGCAGTAGGTCCAGCGGCCCTTGCCGACTGTCGTGGTGATCAAGCCGCCGCGCTGGGGGAGCTGGGCGGCGGTTTCGGGGCCGCCGGGGTCGTGGGTGTCGGTGAGGGCGGTGTAGTGGGTGTCCCAGGTGTCGAGGAAGCCGTGGCCGCGCTCTGCAATCCAGTTGTTGAAGTCGGCGGCGGTGATTTTATTGGGGATGTTGAGGAGGGCATACCCGGGGGTTAAAACCCCCTCCTTCTCTGTGGCTATGAGACCCGAGCCTGAAGGCTCGGGGTACCCGTTCTTGCCCGAAGCCAGCAGGGTTACGGGGGCGGTCTCGTCGACTACTTTCTCGGCGCTGCCCAGGGAGAGGGGGTAGGGGGCGTCGGCGGAGGTCAGGCCGGAGGTTTCGTACTGGACTAGTACATTGCCGCCGTTGCGGGCGAAGTCGAGGAGGGATTGGGTGGGGGCGCCGTGGAGGTTGGGGTTGGCGGTGTAGGCGCGGACGCCGAGGATGACAGTGTCGAAGTTGGCGAGCTTGGCGGGGGTGAGGTCGGCCACGGTGATCATGGTTGGGGCGAGGCCGATGGAGGCGAGGGCTTCGGGGACGGCGTCGCCGGTGCCGGGGAGGTAGGCGATGCGGACGTGGGCGGGTAGCTTGAGGTCTACGGGAACTACGCGCGTGGTGGCGGGGGTGTAGTAGTTGGTGAGGATGAGGCCGGGGTAGCCTACGGGGCGGAAGCCTTCCGAGTAGGTGTGGTGGTCGGGGGTTTCGGCGGTGACGTGGAAGACCTGCGGGCCGGTGAGGAGGGCGGTGGGGTGGAGGAAGAAGTGGATGGAGTGGGTGGGATCGGTGGCGGGGGCTGGGATGGCTTTGGCTTCGATGGACCAGTTGTGGGGGGACTGGACGTTGATGTTGGCGGAGGTGGTGGCGTCGGTGCGGAGGGTTGCGGTGAGTTGGGCGGTGGTTTGGCCGTTGGGGAGGACGGTGGCGGTGGGGAGGCTGTCGATGGAGACGGGCGGGATGATGGAGACGGGTTGGTCGCCGGAGTGAACGACGCGGCCAAGTTCGATGTCTGTACCTTCGTAAGTGATCACAGCCGACGCAATCAGGTGTTCCGATGGCTGAGGAGAGTTACGCGAGGCGGGGTCTCGAAGTTTGTAAACCGGTTGTTCAATGTTGTCGCGGTAAAAGTAGGGTCGAGTGATGTTCTGTGTGTATCTGGCAGGAAGAACACAATCGCGGCTCAAGGGCGAAACGAAAGATTCTGCGTAGGAATCTCCAAGGATGGAGCCGCGGGGTTCGGCCTTGCCGGGAGCCATGCAGAGAGTTCCTCGCATGAAGCCGCTCGTGATCTGGAGTGGTAACGTGAGACTGCTTGGGCTCGGGGCTTCGATTCGCACGTTGATACGCAGCGGTGTGGCGGCTGTGAGATCAACGGATGTTGCTGTGGCATCGAGCTGGATATCGAGCGCGAGCGCCAGCGCCTGTTGTAGTTGAACCTGCTTGATGAGAAGTTCATGGCGCACATTTTCGTAGCTCGCGGCTCGGCCTGGGGCAATGAGGTCAAGGTTGTCGATGAGTTCGTGCACGCTCTTGAGGGCATGCGCAAGTGAAGGCGCGATGGCGGAGGGGTTCGAGGCGTTGAAGTCGTGCGTGGCCTTGGCGATGTTGGTTTCGATTCCGGCCAGCTGGGTGCGGAGGGCGGGAGGCGGGTTGGGAGCGAGGGTGGCGATGCCTTCGATGGAGGTGTCGATGCCGGTGAAGAAGTTGGGTTGGGTGGTTAGGTTGGGATTTTGGATCGGGCCTTCAGCCCTCGGGGATTCTTCTTCGCGATTACCCACGGCGTTGCCGTGGGCTGGTATGGAGCGCGCCGTTGGCGCTTGCGATGCTGCCGCTTGTTTACCCAGGGCGTTGCCCTGGGCTGTGATGGGGCGCGCCGTTGGCGCTGGTTCGTGTGCGGAAGGCGAAGGCATACCCTGGGGGCTAAAGCCCGATTCCGGGGAGGGGCCATGAGACCCGAGGCTGAAGCCTCGGGGTACCTGTTCATTGCCTGGGTTGGATGCGACGAGGCTGAAGGCTCGGGGTACCTGTTCGTTGCCTTGGTTGGATGCGACGAGGCTGAAGGCTCGGGGTACCTGTTCTCCTGCGGCGCGCTGCGGTTGGTCGGGATGGCAGGTCTTGGGGGTGATGGAGGGAACTCGGGCGTTGGCGGGGGCGTTGCAGAGGACGGAGCCGTAGAGGGTGTAGCCGGAGTTGAAGGCGCCGGAGACGGGCAGCGTCATGTTCTTGCTGATCTGGGTGCGCTGCAGGCTCAGGCCGATGCGGCCGAACTGGATGTAGCTTAGCGGGGCATTGGGATTGGCGGCGAAGGTGGAGGGGATGTCTGAGGAGTTGGCTGCGGCTGCGGTGAGGAGGGGGTCGGCGGTGCCTTCGGGAACCTCAACGTCGGTGGCGGGCTTGGTGGTGGTGACTTTGCCGGTGACGTAGTTGGTGAAACGGGCGGGGACGTACTGGCCGGTGGCGTAGTCGAAGACGCCTTTGCTGTTGATGTCGGCGAAGGGAACGCGGGCGTAGATCTTGAGGGCCTGCCAGGGTAGGAGGCCTTCGGCGATCTGGTCGGGGAAGACAGACGGGTCGGCGGCGGCTTTGAAGGCTTCCTGGGCGATCTCGCCGGAGACCTGGTGCTGGCCGTGGCCGTCGGTGACGTTGCCGATGAAGGTGGCGGTGATAACGAGAGGGCGGTAGAGGCGGATGGCGCGGACGGCGTCGTAGAGGACGCGCTCGTGGGTCCACTTGGCGAAGGCTTCTTCCTTGGTCTTGGAGAAGCCGAAGTCGACCTCGGTGCCGAACATCTGGGTGACGCCGGTGTAGCGGTCGTTGGCGAGGAGTTCCTGGGTGCGGATGAGGCCTAGCGCGTCTTCGAAGTCGGCGGTGACGTAGTTCTGGCCGCCTTCGCCGCGGGTGAGGGAGAGGTCGGCGACACGGGCTCCAAGGCCGCGGGAGTAGAGGGTGAGCATGCCACCGTCTTCGTCGTCGGGGTGGGCGACGATGTTGAGGATGGAGGCGCGGGTGTTGAGACGGCGAAGGAGCTGGGCGAGGCCGAGGGCGCCCTGGTCGACGGGGAGCTCGTGGCCGTTGGTCGGGGAGACGCGCTCGCCGCGGAGGTTGGCCGGGTCGGTGAAGGGCTGGGTGCCGGCGGGCGCGGCTTGCTGGGAGAAGGCGGAGAACGGCAGCGTGAGGCAGAGCGCTAGGGCTAGCGGCGCGGTTGGCTTCATTGTTTTAGATTCTCATGGCAGAGGTGAAAATGGGCGGGAGCGGTCGCGCTATCCGCGCGATACACCCATCTCAGAATCGAGATAGGTGGCACCTGGCGCTGGGGACGGCGGCGCGGTTGGCTTCATGGGTCTAGGTTCTCACAACACGGAAGACGGGCGGGAGCGGTCGCGGTATGCGCGCGATACACCCATCTCAGAATCGAGATAGGTGGCACCCGGCGCTGGGGGGCGGCAAGCGATTTTCGAGCGCAGTTTTCAGGCGATTTGTAGCTGTATCGCGAGCACCTGTCGGGAGTACTATCCTAAGCAAAGAACTTTCCCCGGCCGCGAATTTAATCTAACTGAGACAGGAGGTTGCTATGAGCACATCGTCTGTAGGAAGTGTAGGAAGCATTGCGAACGGCGCAGTGGGGTGGTCGATCGCGCTGAGTGTTGTGTTGATTCTTGCCGGGCTTTTCGCTATCGCCGTTCCGCCGCTGGTGGGCGTTGGGGTGCTGCTGGTTGTTGCGTGGCTGATTCTCTTGAGTGGCGCGGTGCACCTGGTCTTCGCGTGGAGCACTCGAACCACGGGCGGGATGATATGGGAGCTGCTGCTGGGCTTTCTCTATCTTGCGATTGGCGTGGATGTGTTGGTGCACCCGGCTGCGGGCCTGGCAGCCCTGACGCTGATCCTCGCGCTCTACCTGTTTGTGGAAGGGGTGCTGGAGTTGATTTTTGGATTCCGGCTGCGCCCGAGGGCGGGGGCGGCGTGGGTGATGTTGGATGGCGTGGTGACCTTGTTTCTGGCGATTCTGATTTGGAGAAGCTGGCCCTCAAGTAGCGAATGGGTGATTGGAACGCTTGTTGGGATCAGCATGTTGTTTAGCGGGACGTCGCGGCTGTTTCTGTCGCTGGCCGCGCGGCGCGGGCTGGCTGCGGTGTGAACGGAGCACGGGCATAGACTGGCGAGATGACGGTTGAGGACGAGGGGCTGGAGCGGTCGCTGACGTTGCGCGGGGCGGTGACGCTGAACCTGCTCGACATGATTGGGGTGGGGCCGTTTATTACGCTGCCGCTGCTGCTGGCTGCGATGGGTGGGCCGCAGGCGATGGTGGGGTGGGTGCTCGGCGCGCTGCTGGCCGCGTGCGATGGGCTGGTGTGGGCGGAGTTGGGCGCGGCGATGCCTGAGGCCGGCGGGACGTATGCGTATCTGGGGAAGATGTTTCCGGGGCAGTGGGGGCGGTGGCTTAGCTTTCTGTTTGTGTTTCAGCTGTGCGTGTCGGCGCCGCTGAGCGTGGCTAGCGGGTGTATCGGGCTGGCGCAGTATGCGGGATTTTTGCGGGCGGGTTGGGTGACGCAAGGGACGGTGCATGCGCTGCGGGTTGCGGGGTATAGCTTTGGGGTTTCGGCGGGGCGGGCTACGTGGCTGGCGATTGCGGTGGTGGGGTTGGCGGTGGTGCTGTTGTATCGGCGGCTGGCGGCGGTGAGGGGGTTGTCGGCGGGGATGCTGGTGGTGGTGCTGGGGACGATTGCGTGGGCGATGGTGACAGGGTTGCTGCATGGGCAGTGGGCGCGGGTGGTGGCGTTTCCTGCGGGGGCCGGGAG
The DNA here is from genome assembly GCA_050013455.1 of Acidobacteriaceae bacterium. Classification (GTDB taxonomy): domain Bacteria; phylum Acidobacteriota; class Terriglobia; order Terriglobales; family Acidobacteriaceae; genus Granulicella. The sequence goes on from JBEKFF010000072.1 coordinate 14,765, forward strand.
GCTGGATCGGGGATTTTTTGT
>JBEKFF010000073.1:0-18147 GCA_050013455.1 Acidobacteriaceae bacterium
ATCCCCGGCAAGCCAAGCGTGCCCACGGTGGTCTGCGTCCCTCCGTCGATATAGTTCCCCACGCCGGAGGTAGCCCCGCCGACCGCGAAGTCGTACAGCGGAACGCCCAAATTGGTAGCCAATTGTTCCGCGGCCACCGGCCCGTTGGAGAAGCGGCCGTCATAGTAAGGAGGCGGCGGATACCCAATCAAGGAATAAAGATTCCCGTTGTCCGACAGGCTGTCCCCGTAGACGACCAGGGAGGAAAACGAACTGGCGAGAGCGCTTGACGTCGTCGCCATCAGCACAATCACCATCGCTGCGGCAAACAGCACATACTTGCGTAGTTGCATAATCCCTCCAATTCCGATGACTAGCAGACGGCCACGAAATCGTGCCCCCGGGGGCTACATCTCCGCTAACGGTCGAGGCAAACTTCAGCAAAGGGGATTTGATGCGGGATAAGAATCATATCGATGTCTTCCATTGAAAAAAAATCTTTCCGGTCGGAGTAACCACCAGGTCGAAGCGAACCCGCAGGCGCAGCGACCAACCTGCCCTCCTCCCCACCCCCCCTGAAACCGCCCCAACCCCACCAAACGCGCGTCCCGAAACCGGGAACCATACTTTGCCACAGAGCCCCTTCATAACGCACGCGCGCGATATTGGATATGGAAGCCGGCGGATGCGATGCGGGATCAGTATTTGCGCGATACGCAAAATCGCGCAGTCGTTGTATTGCTGGAGCAAATCCGCGGGAACAAAGTAATTGCCGACGAAGCGCAACGCCTCATAGCACTGGGCTATCGCCAAACCAACAGTGTTTGCGGGCAGGTCTACTATCCTCGGCAGCGTTATCCAGTCCTTTGCCACACATTTCTTGAGCCAAAATAGAAAGACATTTCGGGGCCTCCTTTGTCGATCACCGTCATCATTCCTGTCTACAACTCTGCGAATTTGCTAAGCGAGACACTTCGGGCGCTCAGCAGCACCAGCGTCGTTAGCCGCGATTCGATCTTTCGTAACCGCATCTGCTTCAAAACCATCGCACAGATTCTTCGCGTCGAGCGAACCCTATCGGGCACCATCCATCTGGCCTCCAGGCGAGACTTGATGGAGCACGAAAGCAAGACTGGGGGCGATCCGATCATCCAGCTGTTGTTGGAATTCTTTCGGATACAACAGAACAAACTTGCCGCAAAGTTGACTATGCGGGAGTCTCGCCCGAAGGCTCTGCCTTTCTCGATGAGTGACTCGGCGATTTGCACTAAGCCGCTAGCGCGGCGGGGTGTGCTTTTGTGGCGTTTGGATAGAGTGTTGGACACCGAAGGAGGTGTCCATGACCCATCTACGCCAACGCATGCAGGAGGATCTCCGGCTCCGGAACTTCTCCGAACGGACAGTTCGCCACTACACACACACGGTTGCCGAGTTCGCAACCTACTTCCATACGTCGCCTGATCAGCTCGGTTGCTCAACGAACGGGAGCTTGCCTGGGGAACGATCCAGGGGGCCCGGTCGGCGCTGAAGTTCCTCTACACGCGGACTCTGAAGCAGACCTGGTTCGATCAGGAGATCATCAAGCCCAAGGTGCGGCGCAAGCTGCCCACGGTCTGGAGCCGGGAAGAAGTCCGTGCTTTGCTCGATGCAGAGATGAACATCAAGCATCGGGCATTGCTGGCTCTGTACTACAGCGCGGGTCTCCGCTGTCAGGAAGCGCTGGATCTGAAGGTCACCGACATCGACAGCAAGCGGATGATCATCCACGTTCGCGAAGGCAAGGGCAAGTTCCCCCGTCAGGTGATGCTGTCGCCGAAGTTGCTGGAGATCCTGCGCGCGTACTGGCGCGGGCGCAAGCCCAAGGACTGGCTCTTTCCCGGCAGGCACGCTGGACAGCAACTGAAGGCTAACGCGGTACGTGTTGTCTGTCAGAAGCTGCGCGCGCAGTTGGGGATCAAAAAGCCCTTTAGCCCGCATGTGCTGCGCCACTCATTCGCCACACACCTGCTGGACGCGGGCACCGATCTGCGCAGCATCCAGCTCTTACTCGGCCACCGCGATCTGGAGACCACCTCGCGATACCTGCACGTCTCCGAAGCCAGACTGCATGGCACGCCAAGCCCGCTCGACGATCTGCCGATCCGCATTCCAAGCACGGCGCAGGGAGGGAACAGGACTGCATGACAGCACATCGGCTGGAAGTGGCCGATGTCTTTCACGCTCACCAGAACCAGTTTCTTCAGCGCTGGGGCCACGTGCTCTCGGACCAGCAGCGCAAGGTACTGCGCGATATCGGCCGATGCCGAACGGCGGCGCTCGGCACTCATCTCGAACGATGCGATCGCTGCAACTATGAGACTGTCGCTTACGACTCATGCCGCAACCGGCATTGTCCCAAGTGCCAGTCCTCGGCCCGTGATCGCTGGCTGATGAAGCAGGCCGCAAGCCTCCTGCCGGTGCCTTACGCCCATGTGGTCTTCACGGTGCCCGAGCAACTGGCGCCGCTCGCACTCCGCAACCAGCGGCTGTTTTACAACCTGCTGTTTCGCGCGGCATCCGAGACGCTATTGGAGATCGCCGCCGATCCGCGTCACTTGGGCGCTCGCGTCGGCGTGCTCGCCGTGCTGCATACCTGGTCGCAGAACCTCGGACATCACCCGCATCTCCATTGCCTCGTTCCCACCGGCGGACTGGCGCTCGACCGCTCCCGCTGGGTTCGGTCAAGACGCAACTTCTTTCTGCCCGTCCGCGTGCTCAGCCGCATGTTCCGCGGCAAGCTGCTCTCCTTCCTCAAGCAGAGCTATCGCCTCAACGACCTGTCCTTCTCCGGCACGCTGGCTTCGCTCTCTCAGCCGCGTGCCTTTCACTCTCTGCTATCTGCCGTGCGCAAGAAGGAGTGGGTGGTTTACTCCAAGCCTCCCTTCGGCGGTCCCGAACATGTGCTCAAGTACCTGGCCCGCTACACCCACCGTGTTGCCATCTCCAACGGAAGGCTGCTCAGCCTCGACGGCGGGCAGGTGCGTTTTCGCTGGCGCGACTCCAGACACAACAACCACCGTGCAGTCATGGCCCTCGACGCGGTCGAGTTCATCCGCCGGTTTCTGATTCACGTCCTGCCCGCCGGCTTCGTCAAGATCCGCCACTTCGGTCTGCTCGCCAACCGCAACCGTCGCCAGGCCCTCGCCCTTTGTAGAAGCCATCTCCACGCCACCCCTCCAGACAGCAGAGCACTGCTGACTGAGCCGCAGAAGTCCGCGCTCAACCGATCCTGTCCCCAGTGCAAGCGCGGCACTTTGCACTTAGTCCCGCAACACTTCTCTGTTGAACAAGGCGTCCCCGACTCACTGCCCGCCTGCGCTCACTTCGACTCATCCTGAGGAAGATCATGCTGACCTGCGTGCCAACCCGATTCCTCGCATCGACAGGCGCTCATCCTGCCAACGCCACCCCATGGCTCGAATCGGCTTCGCATAACCTCGATGCACCCCGCTGCCGTCCCATCCATACCGCAGACGCACCCCTGAACGGGACCGCTAAGCTCGCCGCCATCTCATTTCGTGTCCCATCAGCCGCCTGGGATCAACCCCAACAGCTTTCAATCCCCATACTTTTACCGCGCTAGCGTCCTCGCCGCGGAGCACTGCCGATACGGCACTAGAGATTTGTACTAAACCCGCTTCGCGGGCAGGTAAAAGCGTATTACCATTTGGCAGGACAATTGCGAATTGAATACCACCACCGCTGCAGTCAGGACGCTTCCGAAACGGTCAAGACCGATTCGTTCGAGATAGCAACGCATTGAATCCCCTTAGAGCAATTGTCCTGCCAAATCCCCTCACGGTTTAGTACAAATCGCCGTATCCGCACCGACAGCGTCGGAGCGAGACGAATTCTCGCTGCGGAGCACTGCCGTACGGTACTAGAGATTTATCACCAATTGACAGGGGGGGCGGAGGGTGGCTACAGCTATTCGTAGTTGCCGCAAGCGCCGTTTTTCTTGCGGTAGGTCGCACGTGGTCGCGCAGATAAAGCCAGGCTCCTTCCGGACCATTGATCATTCGGACCGACCGACGATAAGCGCATTTGCATTTACTAACGCGTCGGTCATATGACAGAGTCCCGCTCGCGGGTTCTGATCGTAATGCTGATCGCCAGAACCTATCCGTTTAGTTTCAGCCATAAGCTTCATCTACTCGAGGCGCGGACCAAGCATCAACCTCGAATGGAATAGATCGAATGAACTTCCAGTTTCCTGGCCATCAGCGTGGCGCCGGCAACTGCGATGAGCAGCGGCACGATCAGAGCGTCGGTGTGGTTGGTCAACTCCAGCATGAATACCACGGAGGAGATCGGGCCCTGTGACGCTGAGGCCAGCATCGCGCCCGCTCCTACGATTGCATAGCTGTCCTTGGAGGTGGCTGGGGCCAAGTGGCTCCAACCCTCGCCGAGGAGACCGCCGGGTAAGGCTCCGAAGGTCATGGTCGGTGTGAACAAGCCGCCGGGAGCACCTGCCTTGAGGCACATGGCTGTGGCGAGCGGGCGGAGAATGAGCAGCCAACACAGCAATCCCGCTCCGAGCTTACTGCCGAAAGCTTCCTGCACGACGTTCTTTCCGTTGCCAAGAATCTCGGGGAAGTGCACGGATAGAAAGCCTAAGCAGATGAATACCAGGATGGGCGCAACAATCACCATGGATGCTTTCGGCTTTCCGGTTTCGGCCCAGCCAATAAATCGGACATACACGGCAGACGCCGCGCCGAGGATTGGACCCGCCAATGCCGACCACAACAGTAGTGAAGGCGTGATGGACAGCTGCGCTACGTCGAACGTGGGTACGTTCGGCAGGAGCAACCAGGAGACGGCGACAGCCATGAACGAAGTGATGATGGCAGCAAGGACGTTGGTAAGCGACATCGTTCCGAGTAAGACTTCGACTGCGAAAAGTGCACCACCGAGAGGCACGTTGTAGGCTGCCGCCATGCCTGCTCCTGCGCCACAGGCGACGAGTAGATGTCTTTGCTCGGGCGACATCCGAGTCCAATCAGAAATCTTCCCTGCGACCGTGCCTCCCATGTCCTTCAGCGCGGCTTCACGACCTATGGCCGCGCCCATACCGACGATGACGATGGAGATGAGCGACTTTGCAATCGTAGGTGCAGCTTCGAACTGGCCTTGCTTATGCCAGATGGCCCCGGTCACGTCGGCTCCGGAGCCTCCGGCTGTGCGCCTTAGAAGATAGAGAGATATTCCCGCGACGACGCCCCCGAGTGAAACGACAAGGATCCTGTGCTCGGCCGAGGTATTGCGTACGCCGGTAAGGAAGTCTCCGGCGGAGTAGGAAAAACTGAGATGTTGTACGAGGCGGAGGAACCTCATCAGCAAGCCACTCGTGATTCCGGCTCCTACTCCTGTGAGAAGCACCATGATCCACATTTTCAGTGTCATTTGCGCAGCATCGGACGCAGTAGACAGCGCGTTGGGCTGAGCGCTGTTCGGAGGCGCTTCGGATGGTGTTCGGTCGGTAGACTCGGTATCCGGCAATTCAACTCCATCGGCTAATTTCTGAGCCGTGAACAGGCCGGTGCCTGGCACCGGATGCTGATCATACCCGGCGGAATCTTGATTCATTGGAGTCGGGGAATGGTGAACACGGGGCACGTCGCGCGACCGAGTATCTGGTAAGCGAAGCTGCTATGCAGGTGGCGACCGATCATAGATTCGGTATGGGCGCCAAGGACGATAAGCCCCGCTTGCTGGGATTTTGCACGATCGATGATCTGATCCAGCTGCATTCCGCGTTTCAATTGAAAGGCAGGCTGGCACCAAATTGACTGATCATCATCCAAAACTTTTTTCATGCTCTGACAGTAGTCTTCGGCAAGCTGTTTTTTCAATCGTTCATTTCCTTCTGCAACTACCGGGAGCAACTGGCACACATCCACGGGCAGGCCAAACTCCCGACCAAGCATCAATGCATAGGGAGCAGCCGAAGCGGAGTCCGCGGTAAAGTCCGAAAACAACACAATCTCCTTCACGTGCAGCTTGACGTCGAATCCTGTTAGTACATGAGCACCCACAGTCAAGATAGGACAGGTGACAGAGAGCATGATCTTTTCTGTATTCGAGCCAATGAGAAGATGCTCTACGCCTCGGTGCACACCGTGCACGCCCAGGACCAACAAATCTGCCTGATGGCTGACGACACCCTTTAGGATCATTTCGCAGGTTAATCCGTCGACAACCTCCGCCTCAACTCTCAAGCCCAGGCGGCGTACACCGGCAGCGAGCACATTCAATCGTTCTTCCGCGGCAAGCCGGGAGACACTGCCGCGGTGAGTTTCCAACTCGGCAGCATGTGCAGCGCCTGACAGCTGAACCACGTGCAGCATATGGATGGAGGCGTTGAAATGCTCGGCGAAGGCCACCGCGTAGTCAAGGGCCAACCGGGAGTTCTCCAGGAGGTCGGTTGCGAACAAGATCCTTCGAATTTTCAAGCTGTCGTTCATGCTCTTTCATTCCTTTCTGAAGATCACGGCGTCCATCCGAGCCAACTGGCCCTTGAGAGAATCGTCTAAGGGGTAAGTTGGCCGCGAGCGTAGTCCAACGAGCGAAGTGCAAGCAGATAGTCGTACCGAGCGTTGACGGCCGCCACCGCTGCCTGCGTACTCTGCAGTTGGGCCTGGCTGAGTTCGACGATGGAGCTCAAGCCTAGCTTGTAGCGGGTCTGCGCGAGGGCGAGGGCCTGCGCCGTCTGGCTTCGAAATTGTTCCGCGACACCGATGCGGCGGAAGGCTGTCTGCGCGTTGAGGCTTGCGATTCGCACATCACGAGCGATGTTGTCGGAGAGTTCCTGGGCCTGCTTCTCCGTGGCCTTTTGCCGTAGTCGAGCTTCCTCAGCTTGAGCTTCGATGTGAAAGCCGGTGAAGATTGGAAGAGTCAGGTTCACTCCTCCGGCAGCGTACCAGTTGGGGATGAACGTTCCGTCGGGCGCAACAGGGGTAACGCCCCCTATTGCCAACGCAGAGATGGAAGGCATGTGCTGAAGTATCTGGGCGCGGGCAAGTTTTTGGTATGCCTGGGCGTTCAAGCGAAGGGCTTGCAGATCGGGCCGTTGCGCCTGTGCGTCGGCATTCAGGTTTGATGAACTATCCGGTGCGGGCGGAGGAGGCAGAGTTGCCTGCGGGTCTTCGACGGCCTGATACAGCGTGTCGGCTGGCGCTGCGAGGAGCGCGGCCAAGGTAGCGCTCGCGGAGGCAACGGCGTTCTCGGCGTCCAACTGCAGGAGCTGCGATTGGGACAGGTCGGCGGCCGCAATATTCAGGTCAAGATCGCTCTTCAAAGCGCTCCTGGTCAAGGCCGAGGTGAGCTTTTGGACGTCGCCCCTAGCCGCAACCGTTGCCTTGGCAACATTCAGCAGCGACTGTGCGTTGAGCAGTCGATAGAACGCATCGTCGGTCGCCAGCAGCACATCCTGCTCCGTCGCGATGGTGGTGCTGTCCTGCGCCTTCTGCTGCAGTTTGTTCGTTGCAATCAAGTCGCGGGTGTGGCCGAAATCTGTAATGAGCTGACTCAGCGTACCGCCGGCGCCTGCATGCGAGTAGAGACGGGAATCCGTGAGCGAGCCTGCGCCGATCCGACTGGCATCCTCAGCTTTCTCTGCGGTTGCGGCACCGTAAATCTGTGGCAGATCGCCTGAACGAGTTTGGCGGGTCACCTGTCCCGCAGCCAGTGCGAGAAGACGACTCGCAGTGATCCGCGGATTATTCTTGAGCGCCATCTGTTCCGCGTCTGAACGGGTGATCGGAGTAGCGGGAGTTCCCGGATCAACGAGGGGGGCCTGCTGATTTCCGGTGGGCTGTGAAGACGTGTTGCCGGGTGGAAACTGCGCGGGAGCCTGGCGTGGGTTCGACAAAGATGCCAGCTGAGCAGCGGGTTGCGGCGCAGATGGCAGACGGGATGTGTTCTTTTGTGCAAACGCACCAATGGGGAGCGTAAGAATGAAGATCAGGATGGCTGCTTTCATGCAGTTGCCTCCATTCCGTTGGATAGGTCGCCGGCGGCGGGCGTGCCTCGTCGTTCTCTGCGAGCTTCCATGCGGCGATGGATGAGCAGGTAGGCGCTCGGGACGAGGAAGACTGTGACGATACCGGAGACGGTGAGGCCACCAAGAATTGCGCGGGCTAGCGGGGCGTACTGTTCGCTGCCTGCCTCAATGGCTAGGGCCATCGGGATGAGACCGAGCACGGTGGCCAAGGTGGTCATCAGGATCGGACGCAGGCGAACTTTGCAAGCCGTGATGATGGCGTCCTCGAGCTTGAGACCCTGTCCTCGAAGCTGGCCGGTGAACTCGACGATGAGGATGCTATCCGACACCACAATCCCGGTCATCATCAGGACTCCCATCAGACTCATGATGTTTATGGTGGTGCCGGTCATGAGCAGGAACAGAATGACGCCGGAGATGCCTGGAGGGATCGCCAGGAGAATGATGAAGGGATCGACGAACGAGGCGAACTGCGCCATGAGGATCAGAAACACGAGGATGATCGAGAGGATCAGTCCGATGGCGAAGGACTTGAATGACTCGTTCATATTGTTTACGGAACCGCGAACAGTCAGTACCGTGCCGTGAGGTGGGTGCATGCCGGCGACGATCTTGTTGACGTCCTTGCTGATGGTGGAAAGATTCTCTGACCTCGGCATGACATAGACATCAAACACGCGACGAAGCTGATAGTGATCGACCTCGGTTGGAGTATTGATGGACTTGATCGAGGCGACTGTCTCCAGCGGAGTCGTCGTTTTTCCATCCGGCGAGCGTAGGGGAATCTGTTTGAAGTCGTTGAGCGTTTGCACCTGGGTTTCGGGGTATTGAACGGTAAGCATGTAATTGTTTCCGGTTTTTGGATCAATCCAATAGCTTGGCGCAACCATGCCGTTCGAGGTCATAGCCGTAATCACGCTGTCGACAATCGTCTTTGGTGTAAGCCCTTCGAGGCTTGCCTGCTGGCGATCAATATTGAGCGCGAGGCCGGGGTAATCGATGTCCTGCGGAATGAGCACATCGCTTACGCCATGCAGAGCGCGCATCTTCCTCGCAAGTTGCTCGGCAACTGCGTATCCGCCATACATGTCATTGCTACTTACCTGGATGTCGAATGGTGCGGGAAGACCTTGATTAACAATGGAGTCGACAAGTCCGCCGGACTGAAAATACGTTTGAATGGACGGAAGGTCAGAGGCTAGCTTCCTTCGTACGCGCTCCATGTAGACGAAGCTGCTGAGGCTGTGGTCCTCCTTGAGACTGACCTGCACGAAGGCTGTGTGCATTCCCGAGTTCGGTGTATAGATTGCTGAGAGGTCGGGTGTTACGCCGATGTTCGACACGATCATGTTGAGGTCTTTCGGTGCGACTACGGAGCGAATATCTTCCTCCACACGAGCGATGTATTGGTCGGTGAGTTCGATGCGCGTGCCGGTTGGAGCCTTGACGCTGATGACAAACTGGCCCGGATCCGTTCGCGGAAAATACGCCCGGCCGAGAAACGGAGCCAACGCGAAGCTCAGAACGACGAAGATCGCAAACGCTGTGACGACCGATGCCGGCCGTTCCAGACAATAGTGGATGGCGTTGTCATAGCGAGCCTGGAGCCAGCCAAACCCCTGATTGAAGTGGTAGACGACCCGGACGAAGGTATTCTGCTGGCCATGACCGCCTCGCATGCGTTCGGGGACCGGATCGTCGGCCTGGGCGGATTCATGTTCGATCCCATGGCCTGTGTGCTTGATGAAGCGTGAGCAGAAGAGCGGGACAACCGTCATCGCGACGACATAAGAGCAGAAGAGAGCGATGACAACTGCGAGAGCTAACGCGGTGAACAGGTATTTGCTTACACCGGTAAGAAGGACAACGGGAAAAAACACGATCGCAGTGCTGAAGGTAGCCGCGAGGACCGCTAGCTGGACTTCCTTGCCACCCTCCTGCGACGCCTTTACGGAATTTTCTCCCATTTCGAAATGTCGAAAGATATTTTCAAGCACCACGACGGAGTTATCGATGAGACGGGATAGCACAAGCGCCATGCCGCCAAGCACCATTGTGTTGATCGATTCTCCGAAGGCGTTGAGAATCAGAAAGGTTGCGATGCAGGAAATTGGAATCGATAGGAGGACGGCGATCGTTGCGCGGACGTTGCCGAGGAATAGGAGAATCATGATGCCGGTGAGACATAGACCGATGGAGCCTTCGCTGATCACGTTCTTGATAGCTGTCTTGACGAACACCGATTGATCAAACACGACAGCCGTTTTCAACTGCTGAGGAATATCGAGCAGGTGCGCCGTCGCTTTGCGGATTCCATCCACGATGGTGATCGTGTTTGAATCACCGCCTTGCTTGAGGACCGGGATGTAGACGGAGTGCTGGCCGTCGACGCGAACGATGTTGGTCTGGAGTTGTCCGCCATCGACGGCATGCCCTACGTCGCCGACCAGTATCGATGCGTTCCCCACGGTCTTGAGCGGGATACTGTTCACGTCGTTGGGCGTCGGCACCTGGCTGTTGGCGTAGATGTTGTAGTCCTTGGGGCCGATGCGGACGTCGCCTGCGGGAAGAATGAGATTCGAGTCGTTGACCGCATGGACAACATCCATGATTCCGAGCTGAGAGGCCTGAAGCTTCAATGGATCGACATAGACCATGATCTGTCGATATGTTCCACCGTACGGCTGAGGCACGGAAGCACCCGGTACGTTTGCTACCTGGTTTCTTACGCTGAATTGAGCAACATCTTTGAGCTGCGTCTGATTCATTCCAGCGCCCTTCAAGGTGATCAGGCAGACGGGAAGGTTCGAGGCGTCAAAGCTCAAGACCACGGGAGGCAGCGTTCCGGGAGGAAGTCGCCGCAGGTTCGCCATGGCGAGGTTTGATATGCCGCTGACGGCGGCGGTGGGATCTGTGCCGGGCTGGAAGTAGATCTTGATGAGACTGACGCCCGCCATCGAACGCGACTCAATGTGATTGATGTTGCTGCCCAAGGTGAAGAAGCGTTCATCGCTGTCCGTGATGTCGGATTCAATCTGCTGGGGCGGCATACCGGCATAGAAGGTTGCTACCACGACGACGGGGATTTTTACCGGCGGAAAGAGATCGACCGGCATGCCGATGATGGCAGCGCAACCGACGACCACGACGATCATGCAGGCCATCAGGATGAAAAAGGGATAACGTATCGCAAAGAGGGACATGGCTATTGGTCCCCCTCCTGTGATTGTTTTTGATAGTTGTCTAGATTATTGCGGGCTGCCTGCGCAGTGACCTTCTGGCCGGGCTGGAGTGCTGATATTCCTCCGATGATGACACGGTCGCCCGGTTGGAGACCCGATGTTATTTCCTGTGAATTAGCGCCACTGATTCCTAAGACCACGGGCCGCTTCTCGACGATATTGCTGCTATTCACAAGCATCACGGAAGGCTGATCGCCTTGGATAATGGCGCTCGCCGGCACGATGAGTGCATTGTTCTTTTGTTCAAGATTGAACGTGACGTCGGCGTACATTCCGGGCGTCAACGTCAGTTCGGGATTGTTTACATCTACTTCGGTCATCATGGTCCTTGTGGAGTTTGAAACGTCGCGGGTAAATCGAACAACAGTGCCTGGAAACCGTTGACCGGTAGCCTGAACATGCACGGTGACCTGGGATCCGATGTGTACCAGCGGGACATCGCGCTCCGGTACCGGCATGCGGAGACGAAGCACATCACTTTGCGCGAGACGAACGACAGCTTGGTTGAGGCCTTCCGCCGTTCCTGCCGGGATCAATGCGCCAGTATCCGCATAGCGCATGGTGATCACGCCGCTGTAGGGTGCCGTGATGGTCGCGTATTGCTCCATGCTGCTGACGCGCAGGTTTTCGGCACGCGAAACTCCGAGTTGTCCCTGGGCCGCCGCAACGGCGGATTTCGCAGCATCGACTTGCGAAGCGGCAGAACGATCCTTGGCCAGGGCGTCGTCGAGCTCCTGGGCCGCGACCAATCCTGGCTGCTGGTCCGACGCCTGTTTCAGCCGGATATAGTTTGCATGCACGGCGGCATACCCAGCCTGCTCCATCGCCACCTCATTCTGGAGGCGAACGATGTTTTGTTGAGTCTGGGTAATGCCAGCCTGAGCGCCGGCAACCTCCGCTTGGAGTTCGGGCACTTCGAGGACTGCAAGGGTCTGCCCTTGTCGAACGCGATCGCCTATATCGACGTAGATGTGGCGGATGTAGCCAGACACCTTGCCGTGCACATCGATCTCCTGGAAAGGTTGAAACACTCCAGCGACGGTGAGTTGATTAGCGATGAATCCGGATTGTGCTGTCGCGACGGATACGGCAGGGGGCGCGGTTGGAGCGTTGGCGGTCGCGTCGTCCTGACGATGAACGTGGACAAAATAAAAGAGTAGTAACGCTACCACCGCACAAATGGCGGCGAGGAGCAAGCGCTTTGAGCGCATGGGGTGACCTTCCTTCAAAGCTGATTTCGTATATTCAAGGGCCCGCTGACTGGTCAGCGACTATGAAGCGAAGTGAGCTTTGATGGGAGGGGGTCTTGCTGCCAGATTTGGCGCGGAGTGAAGGGAAAGGATGACGGGGTGAAACTCGGCGGACGCAGCGTCACGAAATTCGGGGAGAACGCGTGAGCTGTTGACGGGTAGCGACGGCACGATGCCATTCCCTACGACTTTGTGGCCGTCGATCGCGTGGCTGACACTACTCTTCGCAGCGTCGCTGCCCCGCGTAGATACTTTGGCCGGCGCCTCCCTTTTGGCGGTTGTGTAGAGCGAGAGTTTGTATGCGGTTCCCCAGGCAAGGATCATGAACGGCAAAATCACGCACAAGAGCCCTACTAGCGGAAACCGCCATTTGGGTCGAGAAGGCCGAGGGTGATTGAAGGCGTCCAAAGGTTTGTATGCTTCTGCACAGAGGTGCAGCTGGTTCTTGTACTCAACAAGTTGGATGGCTGAACGGGTCGTCGAGGACACGGTCAGCGAACATTTATCTTTGGTGGCTAATGTTGAATCTGGTTGTTGTATCGTCCGCCACGTGAAAAGTGATGCTGCCTCATGCTTCGAGCGAGCAGATAGCACGTGACCGTCAGGAGGATGATGAAGATGGCCGTTACAGCGCGGACTTGGGGTGTTCTGGGGGTTTCCGGGGATTTGAGACCTCTCTTCCTATCCATGGGGCACTCCTATGTCATGCTTGTCTTGCTGCGGGGTATTCCGTCACCGTCAGGTTCGGTGAAGGCTCCTGCTACAGCTCACCAGGGACGACGAAATCGCGCCCGAAGTAATTTGTCCGCAGACTCTACGATTCCGGACGGATTGCAAGAGGGATTCACTGCATCGTCGTAAAGCGGGTCGTCAAAATTCTCTGAAGGACTGCCCAGCAGCAGAATCTTCGCGGTTGGCCAGGTCCTCCGCGCATGCACGGCGATTCGCGAAGCTTTACACTCATTGGTGGCTATGCCGATAGCGACCAGTGCGCAGTTGCTATCGCCTGGCAAAGCACAGACGTCTGTGTAGGCGCTTACGGCGAGGACAGGATGCCGAAGCGCGCCGAGGAGTAGACGTCTCGAGTCAGGTATATGTGGATCTGGCTCAACAAGAAGAATTGAACTTAGACTCAAGGGTGCCGCGTCATCGGGGGAGTTAGGTTTCGATAGGCTTCGGTTTAGCATCGGACACCTCCGATGCACGCCGGGTGGGATATGAATGACGGCATGTTTGACTCCAAAGAACGGGCAACGGTGTGCCACAATCTGTTGCCACCGCTTGAGCGATGGTGATCTACGCTAAGGCCGGAAGGGCCGCGGAGAGAGGGCTACAGAGTTGTCGCAGGAGGGCCGTGCAAGGAGTAAACGCCGCCTAGATCTAGTCTTCGCGGATCGGCAAGCTCGATCTTCGCGAGTTCCTTTACTGGCAACGCGGTGACTTCAGAAGGAAATCCCAAAAAGAAAAGCCCAAGGATCAGAGCATGGACATCGTCAGCGGGAGCATCTTGCTTGTCGACGGCCTTCAGAACGTCGGCTGAATGCCTCTCGGTAGACATCTTGGAAGCGGAAGTATTCGAAGCCGCTGATTTGTAAGCCTCGAGTCTCGCATGAAGGCCAAACCAAAAGACCGATAGCGCAAGAAACAGGAAGGCACACCTGCGAAGGAAAGCACCGACCGATCTCACGTTCGAAAGCATTTTCTGACCCCACACCAGCGGTATCCCAAGAACAGGGTGCCGACCCCAAAATCGTACCATACGATCGCCAGCGTTGAGCAGCTGGGAAGAACTATCCGGCGCCTACGTGAATCCGATTTCCCTCTCATCGAGGACAACGCTTGTTTTGACGGCTGAGGAGCTGAGAGAAATCGACGGTGCTCTGTCCGAGTTCAAAGTGCACGCCGATCGCATGAATGACCACCAAATGAAGGTAGTGGAGCAGTAAGGCGGGTCCGAGCAACGCGAGCACGGATAACTACCGACAAACCGACATAACTGTACCGAACCACAGTCCTGCCGCGCGGAGCAAGGCCTGGCTCCTTATTCAGCGGTTGTCCCATCCAGTCGCTGACGAGTGCGCGACCTACCATAACGGCGAAAAAGCTATTTCACAACCAAACAGCTGCCGCAGGGCGTCACATCTCGATGTGCTTATGCCCGAGTCCATTCGCGAGTTCTTTCGCTGCAAAATACTGCTTCCGCTGCTACGCCTGCTGCGCGGCGGTGTGACACCCCGCCGTCTGGCGTGGAGCCTGGCATTGGGAATAGTCATCGGAATCAATCCGTCGCTGGGACTCACCACGCTCGTGGTGATCCTGCTCGCGTGGACGTTGGGTCTCAACCAGATTGCATCGCAGATCGGCGTCCATGCGGTGGCGCCGTTCCACTTGCTTTTGTTTATTCCATTCATTGAATTGGGCGTACACCTCTTCCACACTCGCCGCCTTCCGCTGAGCCGGCAGCAGATCGAGCATCTCAGCCATCATCCGTGGCGTCTCGTCCGCGCCATTTGGCAGTGGGAGTGGCATGCGCTGATCGTATGGGGCATTGTGGCTGCGGTTGTGATGCCACTGCTCGCTTTGTACATTCGACGCGCTCTGGTGGTATTGATGCGTCGCAACCGAACGCTAATGCGTTCGCGCCCCGCACTGCATCAATCGGAATAACTCGTTGAGGAATCTAGCAAGGGTTTACAGGCGAGAAGCCGACATATCGGTACCGAACAACAGTCCTGCCGTGCGGGGCATGGCCTGGCGCCTTATTCAGCCGTTGTACAGACCAGTCGCTGACGAGCGCGCGACCTACGGAAACGGTGAAAAAAGTTATTTCACAACCAAACAGTTGCCGCAGGGCGTCACATCTCAATGTGCTTCTGCCCGAGTCCATTCGCGAGTTCTTTCGCTGCAAAATACTGCGTCCGCTGCTTCTCCTACTAAGCGGCGGTGTGACACCCCGCCGTCTGGCGTGGAGCCTGACACTGGGAATCGTCATCGGAATCAATCCGTCGGTGGGGATCACCTCGCTCGTGGTGATCCTGCTCGCGTGGACGTTGGGTCTCAACCAGATTGCGTCGCAGATCGGCGTCCATGCGGTGGCGCCGTTCCACTTGCTTTTGTTTATTCCGTTCATTGAATTGGGCGTACATCTCTTCCACACTCGCCGCCTTCCGCTGAGTCGGCAGCAGATCGAGCATCTCAGCCATCATCCGTGGCGTCTCGTCCGCGACATCTGGCAGTGGGAGTGGCATGCGCTGATCGTATGGGGCATTGTGGCTGCGGTCGCGATGCCGCTGCTCGCTTTGTACATTCGACGCGCCCTGGTGGTGTTGATGCGTCGCAACCGAACGCTGATGCGTTCGAACTCCGCACTGCACTAATCGAAATAGCTCGTTGAGGAATCCAGCAAGGGTTTACAGCCGAGAAGCCGGCTTGTCGGTACTGATAGGAATGATCCAGGTTCAAATCTCTCTATTCGACGAAGATACCCTGTCGATAACGAGTTACCAGAGGTCGTCCTTCACATACGAGCGGGACCACAAGGTCACAGCGAGCAAGACGGCGCGAGTCCAGGCATCCTGCATCCGAACAAGATCTTCCTTGGGTCGACCACTCTCGGCTAGAAATCCCCCTATCGTCGTGATGACGATTGCGGTAAACGCAAGCAGATAACGCTGAGGAACTACCGAGGGTGTTTGCGCATTGTCCGTCTTATTCTTTTTGGCAGGCATATGCCGCAGACCGATCTCTTCCTGGTAGTCCAACCATCTCTGGTCATGCGGCTGAAGACAAACGTCGGAAACCCACTGCACAAAGCGAAGCTTGATAGCGGCCTTATAGTGTTCGTCCGGCTTTCCATCCGGGCCCACGAAGGATGCGGCGAGTTGAGGCAGACGACCGATCACCGACCGCCAGTTCTCAACGATCGCCTCCGCTTGCGGGATCAGTGTTTCTCCCGCGATCTTCAGCCACAAGGTGTCGTCATCGCTCCAGCCTGTTGCCGCCTCCAGTTTGCGAAGCTCTCCAAGAGATACGGGTGACGGAGGTACCGAGTCCTCACCGAACGAATATCCCGCAATAGGACACTTGGAAGTCATAGTCTCTCCTCTATCCGTTCTCAGGCGCGTTTGACGATTGATCGCACGATGGAAATGATGGCGCCGCTGCCCTCGAGTTTCGAGTTGTTCTCCTTGTGGGCGGTATCCGCGGCGAGAATGTGCCGATACTGCTCATAGCTGGCAAGGGACGGAAACTCAATGAGCCCGTGGGCCTCGTTGGTTGGCCCGGCATAATCCGTGGGCAGAAAGTAGCCGATGATGTTGCCACCGCTTCGGGTGATCGGTTCCATCTCTGTGGCAACGTAGGCTTCGTAGGCGGAGCGCTGATTCGGATCAAACGTGTAGCGAAGGTAAAGGGTCAACATAGGGTTCTCCTTTTCGGATGGCTCTGCACGGAGCACTCAAAGACCGGGCAACCGGCCAGGGGCGCTGTGAACATACCCAGTATGATGCGGAGCGCGTCACGAATACTTCCATCCCGATCGAAGTATCTTTTGTCGGAAACGTCTACCATTCAGATATGGAGATGGGAGCGCGAGTTTCGGAGATCGGTAGCCTGCTTGGCGATCCAGTCCGGGCGGTCATACTGACAGCGTTGATGGATGGCCGGTCACTGCCAGCGGGCGAACTTGCCTTCATCGGCAATGTCGCGCCGCAAACAGCGAGTTTTCATTTAGGCAAACTCCTGGAATCCCACTTGATCGCAGTTGAGCGTCAGGGAAAACACAAATATTACCGGTTGACCAATGAGCAGGTGGCGTTGGCGCTGGAATCCCTGGCATCGATTGCACCGTTGCGGAATGAAGCGCATGTGCGCTCGGACCGGCATCTTTCGCAGCACCGCAACACGGGACTGCAATTCGCCCGGAGTTGCTATCGGCATCTTGCCGGCCGTCTGGCAATTCAAATTCACGACGCGCTGTTCGTACGTGGCTTCGTTTTGTCGGTTGGTGAACGGCAATATGAATTGACGGGGGAAGGTGAAGGTTGGCTCGTGAAGCTGGCAGCCTCGAAGGATGGCTCGGTCAGCCGGAGGGAGCGCGTAGGACAGGCATGTCTCGATTGGACAGAGCGGCACCATCATATCGGCGGCCCGCTCGGCGTGACGTTGTTCTCCCGCCTGACAGAAGCTGGTTGGCTACTACAGCGGCCTGGAACGCGCGCGCTGGCCGTCACGCTCAAAGGTCGCGAGGCTCTGGACCGGCAACTTGGGGTACGGTGAATCGTCAGACAATTACATCTTTTAGCTGGGTAGGTTCCGACGCCAGGTCTTCTCTAACCCTGGGGGCCGTAACGGCAAACGCTGTTCTCGTCATCGAAGGACCGCAGGCAGTAAAGGGGAAAGGTGCAGGAAGGGCCCCTCCTGCACTTTCCCTAATCACAAGCTCAAAACACTAGAAGGCTTTTCGAGCCTTTCTCGGTTGATACCGGGACGTTTCGCGTGTCTTGGGGAAAGTCATCGCCCAATCGACGAGCGTCTTCATCGCCGGACAGAGCGTTTTCCCAAACTCGGTGAGTTCATATTCCACCTTTGGTGGAAATTGAGGATGAACGGTTCGCTTCACCAACTCGCACTT
>JBEKFF010000074.1:0-14557 GCA_050013455.1 Acidobacteriaceae bacterium
CAGGCCCGCTGGATCGCCGCCGACGGCACCATCGAAATCGTCCCCGGCCTCGGCGTCCTGCTCACCAAGTCCTCCAATATCAAGAGCATCTCGTTCCTGGATGAGCCGCCAGCCGAGTCGCCAGCCGAACCACCCGTCGAGCCGCTCCCCGAGGCAGAGAACGCCGACGACGACGGCAGCACACCACCCGCGCCAATTGCTACACTCGATTAAGCCATGTCCGCAGCCCTCGCCCTCTCGCCGGAAGTCCTCGCCAAGTATCAGCCCGTCATCGGCCTGGAAGTCCACGTCCAGCTGCTCACGAAGTCCAAGGCCTTCTGCGGCTGCATCAACGAGTACGGCGGCGAGCCCAACACCCACGTCTGCCCTGTCTGCCTCGGCCTGCCCGGCGCCCTCCCCTTCCTCAACAAGCAGGCCGTCGAGTTCGCCGTGCTCGCGGCCAAGGCCATCGGCTGCGAGATTCGCGAGACCAGCATCTTCGCGCGCAAGAATTACTTCTACCCCGACAGCCCCAAGGGCTACCAGATCTCCCAGTTCGACAAGCCCATCGCCGAGCACGGCGCGATCATCGTCCCCGACGCCACCGGCGCGCCCAAACGCATCGGCGTCACCCGCCTGCACATGGAAGAGGACGCCGGCAAGAGCCTCCACGACGGCTTCCCCGACTCCGTCACCCGCACCTACATCGACCTCAACCGCTGCGGCACCCCGCTGGTCGAGATCGTCTCCGAGCCGGACTTGCGCACGCCTGACGAAGCGTTCGAATACTTGACCAAGCTCAAGGAAATCCTCCTCTACACCGGCGTCTCCGACTGCAACATGGAAGAGGGCTCCCTCCGCTGCGACGCCAACGTCAGCGTCATGCTCAAGGGCGCGGCGCAGTACGGCACCAAGGCCGAAGTCAAAAACGTAAACTCCTTCCGCTACATCCGCGCCGCGCTGGAGTACGAAATCGAGCGCCAGATCGGCGTCCTCGAAGACGGCGGCCGCATCGTGCAGGAGTCGCGCCTCTGGAACAACGCCGAGGGCCGCACCTACTCCATGCGCAGCAAGGAGCAGGCCCACGACTACCGGTACTTCCCCGAGCCCGACCTTCCGCCCCTGGTCGTCGGCGCCGAGTGGCAAAAGCAAATCCTCGCTGCCATGCCCGAGCTTCCGGAAGCCCGCCGCGCCCGCCTCGTCTCGGACTACGGCCTCAGCGCGCAGGACGCGGCAACATTAACCACTGACAGATCACTGGGAGATTTCTTCGAGCAAGCCGCCCGCGCCGCCAAGTCCCCCAAGCGCGTAGCCTCCATCCTGCTCAGCGAAATCACCATGCGCCTCCGCGCCGCCGGCATCGAGCTCGGCCAGTCCCCCGTCTCGCTCGACGGCCTCGTCCTCGCCGCCGACCTCGCCGAAGCCGGCGAAATCTCCTCCAAACAACTCAAGCAGCTCCTCGACACCTGCTTCACCGAAGGCCGCGACTTCCCCTTCGTCTACGACCGCGATAAGCCGCAACAAATCTCCGACACCTCCGCCATCGAAGCCATGATCGACGAAGTCATCGCCGCCAACCCCGCGCAGGTCGCCCAGTTCAAAGGCGGCAAGCGCACGGTAGCCGCCTTCTTCGTCGGCCAGGTCATGCGCGTCAGCAAGGGCCAAGCCAACCCCGCCCTCCTCAACGAGCTAGTAGTAAAAAAGCTCGACGCCTAAAGAGTGCACGGCTTACTCAGCGAGCGATCGTTAGGCCTCTTGCACGTCGCGTTCCGGAACCCTTGCTCGTTGCCTTGGCCTGAACTGTCTTCACCACACCCGCCTTGCGCTTCAGGCCTGTGATCTTCAGCTGCACGCCCAGATCCATCCTCACCGCGAACTGGATCAGCGTCCCCACACTGAACTTCGACAGCCTGCCTGTCAATAAATGACTCACCTCCGGCTGATGCACTCCCAGGCGCTGTCCCAACTGCTTCTGCGTCAGTCCCAGCGGCGCGATCCGCGTCACAAGGTCGCGCCACAGATCCATCTTTACCTTCAACTCCACGAGCTCTTCCCGCGACAGTCCAAGATCGTCAACCACATCTCCCTTCGTGACGTGCCCAGGTTTGCTAGCTCTCGCGTTTTTCATCTCTCCGCCTTTCCAGCAATCTTCGTTGCACATTTTTTAGCCGCGCCGTCGCCGTCTTGATGTCCTTCTTCTCCGTCTTGCGCGTTTCCTTCTCAAAACAGTCCAGCACATAAATCACGCCATCGATCCGTGCAAGATAGACCAACCGATACCACGCCCGCTCATCGTCAGTCTTAAGCTCAAAGACGCCCTTCGCAATCGATGGCATCGGCCGAACATCGAGCGTCGCTGGCCGGCCATGCTGCATCTCTCGCAGCGCCTGGCCAAAGTCACCGCGTATCTTCGCTGGCCAGCCACAGATGACCTCATGCGTATCACCCTCCCACGCGATGAGAGCATTCTTCGCAACGGAAACAGCCGCGGCCTGTCCAGCTCTGCTTACTTTCGCCACATCCGAATAGTATAGAAATACTTCTATATTGACAAGGCGGCGAACAACATGCCTCGCGGTTTCCTGAGTTAATCCGCTTTAACTCTGTCCCATCGACCCCTCGCCATGATCTAATGGCGCGGTGAAACTCTGCGCCCTTCTCCTCGCTCTCCTCAGCGCCAACGTCCTCGCGGCGCAGACTCCAACCTTCCCCGGCGACGGCTCTGGCGCCTACGCCACCCACCACTACCGCGACCTCTTCGCCGAGGCCGGCCACGCCCCCGCCGACACCCAGGCAAAAATCGAGCGCGCCTTCCAGCAACTCTTCCACGGCGACGCCCTCGCCGAGCGCGTCTACTTCGAAGCCGGCAGCAACACCAACGGCCCGCTCGCCTACATGACCGACTGGGCCAACAACGACGCCCGCACCGAAGGCATGAGCTACGGCATGATGATCGCCGTCCAACTCAACCACAAGCGCGAGTTCGACGCCCTCTGGAACTGGTCCAACACCTACATGCTCATCACCGACCCGAAGAACCCGAACAACGGCTACTTCGCCTGGTCGATGGCCACGGACGGCAGCCCGCGCTCCACCGGCCCCGCGCCCGACGGCGAAGAGTACTACGCCATGGCGCTCCTCTTCGCCGCGCGCCGCTGGGGCAACGGCCACGGCCTCTACGACTATCAAGCCCAAGCCGACCGCATCCTCCACCTCATGCGCCATCACCACGTCGAGACCGCCACCGGCCCCTTCCGCATCCACCCCGACGACGCCCCGTTCACCTACGACCCCGCCAAGCTAACCAGCCCCAACATCACCGAGCGCCAGCAAGCCGAAACCAATCTCGCGCTCGAACTCAAGGGCGAAGGCAAGACGCCGCCTCCCACGCCGCAATGGCCCCGCCATCCCGATCGCCCCGAAACCAGCGGCCCCATGCTCGACGACGCCCACACCATGGTCAAGTTCGTCCCCGGCCCCTACGGCAACTTCACCGACGCCAGCTATCATCTGCCCGCCTTCTACGAGCTCTTCGCCCGCTGGGGTCCCGCCGAAGATCGCGACTTCTGGCTCCACGCCGCAGACGTCAGCCGCGAGCTCTTCAACCGCGTCACGAACCCCACCACCGGCCTAGCTCCCGACCGCAGCAACTTCGACTTCTCGCAAATGACCGAGCGCGATGGCCAGCCCGTGCCCTTCAGCTACGACTCCTGGCGCACCGCCAGCAACTGGTCGGTCGACGCAAGCTGGTGGCACAAAGACCCGCGCCAGACCACGCTCTCCGACCACATCCAGGCCTTCCTGATCGGCCAGGGAATCTCCACGTTTGTAGATCGCTACACCCTTGATGGCCGCCCGCTCGCAGTCCGCCATTCCACTGGAATGCTCGCCGCCACCACCGTCGCCGGCCTCGCCGCCACACCCGGCCCCAACGAAAAAGCCTTCATCGACGAGCTCTGGCGCACCCCCATCCCCAACGGCGATCAGCGCTACTTCGACGGCATGCTCTACCTCATGAGCTTCCTCCACGCCAGCGGCCACTTCCGCATCTCCGACTGGGACGCGACCGCCCCCTGATCCCGCCCACTGCCTCCGCCTCTGTTCTACGTTCCCTCCGGCAACACGATTCCCAGCCGCGCCGCCACTTCTTTGGTGGTCTGGAACTCTGTGGTCACCGGGCGTCCCTCCTGCACCCAGGCCTCCAGCCCACCTTCCAGCATCCACACCTCGGTGACTCCGCGCTTCCCCAGCGCCTCGGCCACCCGAGCAGTGGCAAACTCGCTCTTCGCCGAGCAGTACAGCACAACGCTCACGCCCTCCGGTATCGTCACGCGCGGCGACTTGCGCATGCGCGTCGCGTCCACGCGCACCGCCCCCGGAATTCCCGCCACGCCCTCCTCACGCGCCTCGAAGTTCAGCAGATCGAAGATCGCGATTTTCGCTCGCTCGTCCATCTTCTGCTGCAGCATCGCAGGGCTGATCCGTCGCAACCGCAGTTGCCGAATCACCCGCCAGAGATAGAGCGCTCGCAGCGCAACATACAGTAGCAGCGGCAAGCCCACCACGAGCGCCAACAGCGTTCCAAAGCGTGCGATGATGCGGAGGACGCCATCGAATTGGTGCGCAAATACAAAGCCCAGCAGCGTATACCCCGCGCTCCATAGCAGCGAGCCGGTCGCGTCATACGCCGCAAACCCCTTGATCGACGCCCCTTCCGCACCGGCCAGTGGAGGCGACACGCCGTCCAACCCCGGAACAAACTTCGCAATGAGCAGCAGCCGCAATCCCCAGCGGGCGAAGATGCGATCGGAACGCTCACGGCTCCTTTGCGGATCCCACGTGAGGCTGCACACGGCTCGTATTACCCTCGAACCCCAGCGCCGCCCCAACCAGAACCAGAACCCGTCCGCAGCCAGGGACCCTGCCACGGCAGCGAGCAGCACCAACGAGAGATGCAACTGTCCCCGCTTCGCAAGCGTTCCAGCCGCGATCAGGAGCAGCATCGCCGGCACCGGAAGGCCAATCTGCCGAGCAAACACCGCCAACCCGATACTCGTGTACGTGAGCTGTGCGACGCCGTTCATAAGAATTTTCCGGCCAACGTTTGGCTCCTCTATGCGCGCTAACGATGCAGAACCACGCATCGTACAAATGTCCCAATCATCGGCGCCGGTGCAACACACTCGCAGAACGTCTATGCTGCGTCTAACTCCATCATGCGCTTAACCCGCAAACTCGCGCTGTTCTGCACGCTCTTCGGCCTCTCCGGCTGTCATCGCACCTACGTCGTCCCGCAGACACCGATGCCGCCCAACACCATCCTTCTCTCGGGAATGATGCGGCAACTCTCCGCGCAGCCCGGCTTCACCAACAAGCTTCTCGACCAACTCGAAAAGAACGGCACGAGTGGTCCCGCGCTGCTCACGCCCCGGCTCATCGACGAACTCCGCAAGCGCATCCTCGGCTCCGACTGGCAGGGCCTCGACCGCTTTCCCGGCTGGACCATGCGCGCCATCAACCCCACCGTCCGCATCGTCGGCCACTTCGCCGGAAAAGATCAAAAGCTCGAAGACGCCTCCAACGTCCACCCCGGCGCCCCGCTCTCCGCCGCCCAGGCCAAACAATATCTAGATCTCGGCCCGTACGCACTCGACCAAGCCGAAACCGTTTCGCTCGATCAACCCTCGACCCTCCCGCCCTTCACCACCAACGGCATCGTCACCTCGCTCGGCGCAGGCGTCACCCGCGGCGACGGCCCCAACTCGCTCGCCTCCGAACACGCCGAATCCCAGCGCCTCGCCGACATCCTCAACCGCCTCGCCGCCAACAAACTCGACGGCGCGCAGCCCTTCACTGTTGGTTTCAATCTGACGACCAACCCGACTTCACCACCCAGAGATGCACTTTACGATCCGACGATGGGCGGGTCAGTGAGAGCGCTGGTCCACGTCACCTCACCCGAAAGCCTCATCCAGACGTTGGAGAATACCGGCCACACCGTCACCGTCGACGACGCGCGCTACTTCGCCAACTTCGCCCACCTCCACTACAACGGCCAGGACGTGATGGCCCCCTTCTACATCGACTCAGGAATCATCGTCCCCAACTCCGGCGGCCGCCACCTGCTCGTCCCTGCCTCTCATGCTGAGTACGAGTGGCACATTCACGGACCCCTCATCAACGCCGAAATCTCCTACTACTTCGGCATCGACGGCAAGGCCGAGTGGCGCACCATGGACACCCTCGACCAGCCCTGGGTCCTCGAGCGCAATGCCCACGAGTACACCGGTGAGCAAGCCATCGAAGTCACCCGCCTCGCTGGCCTGATGACCGTCGCCTACCTGCATCTGCACGCCGCTCACCCCACGCTTCCCTTCAGCGGCTACTACGCGCTCGGCGTCTGCCAGGACGGCGTCTCCGCCATCGAGCGCAAGCTCACCGGCAACGTCACCCTCTTCCCCAACACCGCCGACGCCGCGCTCTTCAGCGACCCGCGCGACGCCGAGATCAACGCCCTCATCGCGACCATCCCCAAGGATCGAGACGGTGCAGCCCCAGGCCCTGCGCGCATCTTCGGATCACTACCCGTCGCCCCCGGTGCCGATCCCGCAACTGCCTTCAACGCCGTCACCATCCCCGGCCTCGCCGCCGACCTCAACCTCACCTACGTTGCATGGCGGAACGGAAACCTCGGCCACACCCACAGCCACGTTTTCTATATCGCCCTCGGCATCGGCTTGATCATCGCCCTGTACATGATTCTGCGCAAACCACGCTCCTCCTGATGCAACGAAGTTTGTGCCCCTGCGCTCAAACTTCATCGGAGGTTCCACCCACATGGCAACCAAAAAGGCGACGAAGAAGTCTGCAACCAAGAAGTCTCCGGCAAAAAAGTCACCCGCGAAGAAGTCTGCAAGCAAGAAGTCTTCCGCGAAAAAGTCCGCGCGCAAGTACAGCTCCGCAGTCGGCAAGCAGGTCAAGACCGAGATGCACGAGATGCATGAGGGCAAGCTGAAAAGTGGGCGCAGCGGCAAGAAAGTGACCAACCCGAAGCAGGCCATCGCGATCGCATTGTCCGAAGCCCGCAGGAAGGGCGAGAAGGTTCCGCCAGACCCGAATGAGTGAGCAAATAAATTGGGCGGCTGCATCTCTGCGGCCGCCCATTCAAAATTCCTTGGCTACGGATCTTGGCTACGAATCCTGGCTACAAATCTCTGCGACTGCTCCACATCCGCGTGTGTCCTGCTACACGTGCGGCCCGTGAAGCTGCGCGACCTCACGCCGCGATGACGGCACATCCGGCGCATAGGAACGATACACGCTGATATGGAAGCAGGCCTGCTGAAACTCCTCTTCCACGTCAACCTTTCCAACCTGCATCAGCGGCCGCAGATACATACGCATCCACGCAATCTCCTCGGTGCTCATATCGCGTTTGCCGAAGTCTAGCGCCTCGCCGGTCAAGTGCGGTGAGGCCATATCGCCGCCAATGCCCGCCGCATTTCCATTCACTCGCCGCAGCCGCAGCTGGTACGCTACCGTCCGCACGGCCGAGTTCACCTGCAGCGGCTGATGGAAACGCGCATAGTACGCACGCGCAATCTCTGCAGCGAACCGCACCGTCCACGGCCTCGCGCAGCGGCGATCGCCTGCCAGTTCAGCATTCACATGCAGACTCAGGCTCTCGGGAAAGTCCACCAGCATCCGCTCCCCGCGCATGCGGCGAAGGTCATCGTCATCCTGAATGCGGCTGAGACCTTCTTCATCCGCAATCAAATTCTGATGCACAAGAATCTCGCGCGTGCCACGCATGGGAGGTGGAACCACCAGTCGTCCATACCGATAGAGGCCGGGCAACACCACAGGCTGACCTGCCTCTTCGGCAAGCTCTTCGCGCGTCGCAGACGATCTCTCGTCACCGGGCGTAGCCATCGAACGCGGCTCGGGCGTCGCCGTCAGCGGCGCTCCAACCAGGTCAGACGGTGCGCTCCGCTGTACGGGCGCCGGCCCACGTTGCGCAGCGGATATCTCGGCGCTGGCCGCAGGCACGCTCACATTTTCGCCTGGATGGGCCACGCCGCTGGCATAAGCTCCGCCGGTCGGCGCGTGTGCACCGGTTGCGCTAACAAAGTCATTGGCAGACAAGGCCGCCTCGGCAGGAGAATCGGCAGCGTGCGCGTTCGCCCCTGCGACAACGTCCATACGGTCGCGCCGACGACGGCTGCTCACCCGATGCATCGAGCGCGAAGCCGGCTGAGCGTCCCGAGCGGAATGCCTCTCCCCGCCGCTCGTCCTGCGCGAGGAAGCAGTCTCTCGCACGGGCTCAAATTTAGGGGCACGGCTGCGCTCGCCTGGAACAACGTGCGCCGCCGTACGTCCACCACGAACACCAGTCGCACCTGCGCGAGCGCGATGCGTTACAAAGTGCGCGGTAGTGTAGCGGGACGTGATCCGTCGAGCGTGCGGCGTATACGTCTCCGCCAGCACTTGACTCACCAGGCAGAACATCGCGAGAGCCACCACTACGCTCCACACGGTAACCCACATCGCTGTGCGCGCAGTCTCGTTCGCGCGTGCGCCCTCTTCCGGTTGAGCGTTGCCCCACTGCGTCATCATCATCACAAGTTTTTAGGGGGCCGCGAAGCCGCCGAGCTTCTTCAGCCTATCCCCAAGCACCCAGCCGCGATAGTACCGATGCGGATGCACGCAGCTTAACTATCACCACCACACTTGATACTTGGAGAATGCAATTTTTCCTGCTTGGGCAATCCGCCGCCGTCACGTTACAGTGAAAGCATCACGGAGATTCGATTCATGACTCGCAACCAGCTTCGCGCTGATTGGCTTCAGACCTTCCGCCTTCCCCGTTACCGCGGCATGATCGCCCTCTCGCTGGGTGCTCTCTCGCTCGCGGCGGCGGCCATCCTCTGGCAACCACGCAGCGTCGCGGCGCAAACGCAACCTGCTCCCAATTCCGTCGCCTTCTACACGCAACGCGTCCAGCCCATATTCGAGAGCCACTGCTATGCCTGCCACGGCGGCGTCAAGCATCGTGGCCACTTCAGCCTCGCTACCCGCGCCGGCCTGCTGCGCGGAGGTATGGACGGCAGCGTCGTCGTTCCCGGAATCGCAGCCCAGTCCTTGCTGCTTCGATTGATTCGCCACCAGGGCCCAGCGGACGATCCCATGCCGATGCCGCCACCCCCGCGTCACAAGCTCTCCGACGCGGACATTGCCACCATCGCGCAATGGATACAGGCTGGCATGGCGATGCCCCCTGACCCACCCAGGAAGTAAAAGTTAATACGCGCGCGGGTACATCCGCGACATGCGATCGTGCCATCCCAAACCGTCGCCGTCCAGCATCATCCACACCAGGCCAAGGCCCAGCGGGCATGCAGCCAGCGCCGTCGAGATCATTCTGCGCCGAATCGCCCTGCGCGACGGGTTGTTCTCCCGAAACGTGCAGAAGGCCATCCGCATCATGCGCATTCCCGGCGTCACTTCATTCAGCGTAAAGAACAGCAGTTGATAGATCACCGCGAAGAACAAAAAGATTCCCGCGGCCGCTCCACCCAACAGCGGCAGCGGGACGGGATGCAGAGCGGGTCCTGCAATCTTTACAACCATCGCCGCGAAGCCCGCAAGCCCAGCGGCCATGCAGAGACCATCGATCGCGGCGGCCAGCACTCTCCGCGCCACGGGTGCTGCATAGATCTCCTGATCCAACTGCAGCTGCGCCTCAAGCTGCGGCGATATCGCGGCCGGTTCAGCCGGTGCTCCCGACCCCAGCAGCATTCCCTGCCACTCCGGCGCCTCTGCGAGCACTCCAACCTCCGGCTCGGCAGAGATCTGCGCCGTCTCTACTTCGAAGATGCGCAGCTGCGGCTCCGGCACGTCGTCGGCGAGCAGCGGACCCTCCGCCAGCCTTGGCCGGGCCTTACGTGACGCGACCAGCTCGCGCGGAAACTCGATGATGTTGCCGGGAATCGATTGCGTCTCCAGCACCAGGTCAGGAAACTCCGGCGCCAGCCGAAACTCAATCTCCTCGTCCAGCTCGGCAAGCTCTTCCGCCGCGCCATGCACTCGCGCGGTTGGCACAGGATAGCTCTCGCTGCTCGGCATCCACCCGGCTTCTTCCGGCAGCCGAACCTGCAAATCCGCCGCCGAGAATTCGAAGCCCGGCGCCGCGCATACCTTTCTCCTGGCGCGCGGACCCTCTGCGCCCTTCATCGCGCTGCGCGTCGGGATCTCTTCCCCTGCTTCAACAATCCTCTGCTCAACAATCTCCAGCACCGGCAGCTCGCCGAACAACGTCTCCGCGCCACCGTTCAAAGCCGGCGCCGGCTCGTTCCATTGCTCAATCTCTTCGAGCAACTGCCGCTGCGCAGCCGCGACCGCCTTTGCATTGCGTGCGGCAACTTCCGCCTCGGCCTCCGCCCTCTCGATGGCGCGCTCCGCCTCGGCAGCGAGAAACTCCTGATAGCTCAGGCTTTGTTGATACCGTGCTGCGACGGCTTCGCGCACACGCGTGGGATCCGGATGGCCTTCTATCCGGGCAGCGTCGCGCCGCGCCTGCAACCGAATCGCCGCCTGCGCCTCCGCCTGTTCGCGCCGCGCCTTCGCCTCGGCACTTTCCACGACCCCATGGCGGTTGCGATGCGCTGCCAGACGTTCCGCCGCCAACTGCCTCAGCGCCGCGCGTCGATCCGTCCCTGTCGATGGGTCGGGCGGAGAGGTCTCATCGCGTTGCGCCGCATTGCTCTTCATGGCTTGTTCCTCAAGTCTATAACCCAAATGCCGAATCTAAACCAGCCGTGGTCGAGAATCGTCTAATCTCAAAACTGTGGACGGTCTCATCCAAGCTCTCGGCACCAGTAATCCCGGCGGTCACGCCTGCACTCCCAGCGGTCACGCCTGCACTCCCAGCGGTCGCGCAAGGCATCGTTTCCAGTCGCCCGGAAAGCTGCTTCGTCTCCTCCCTCTGTTCATAAGTACCACCCTACTCGTTGTGGGTCACCAACATCTGCATGCACAGGACGTAACGCCCGAGGAACCCCCCACCACTTCAGCCCCAAATCAGAACGTGATACCCGGCTCCGCGGCCACCACCCAGATCCCCCAAGCTCCCAGCCCGCAGGCCCTCGACGGCCAGCTTCCCGATCTCTCCACCATCCCGCACGCGTCTCCGCTCCCGCCCGACCAGGCGCCCGAACTTGCCGACATCGACAGCGATAATCCCCAGACCCGCCACGGCGACATCGGCTACGCCTCCGGCAACGTCGTCGTCACCTATGGCGATCACGTCCTGCGCGCCGACTCGATCACCTACGACCACGCCACCGATACCGTCACCGTTGAGGGCCACGTCGAGCTCACCGGCGGCGAGAACGACGAGCACATCACGGCATCGCATGGCATCTATAACCTGCGCACCCAGACCGGCCGCTTCTTCGATGTGCACGGCTCGGTCGGCCTGTTTCGCTCCACCCCGGAGCCGACCATCAAGGCCACCAACGCGGGCATCGCCACGCCCAACAACACCTCGCGCATCCCCAGCTATCAAACCTCCAACCCCTTCGTCTTTGAAGGCCAGCTGGTTCTCAAGACCGGTCCAACCGACTACACCATCTACAACGGCTCCGTCACCAGCTGCCTCCTGCCGCATCCCGACTGGCAGCTCTACGCCGGCAGGATTGCCCTCGACAGCGGCAAGGCAAAGGCCTCCAAGACGACCTTCAAGCTGCTCGGCCTGCCAGTATTCTTCCTGCCCTATGTCACGCATCCGGTGGACAATCAACAGCGCCAGTCCGGCATCCTGATTCCCGAATTCGGCTACTCCAGCGCCAGCGCGAACACCGGCTCCAAGGGCGCCACCATCGGCGAACAGCTTTACCTGGTGCTCGGCCGCTCCGCCGACCTCACCGTCGGCTCCATCTATTACTCGCTGCGCGGCTTCGCAGAGAATGGCACCTTCCGCTACAAGGGCTTTGCCGACAACTTCTTCAATACCCACTTCTCCGCCCTGCAGGATCGCGGCTTCTATTCCCCCGGAGTCAACGCCCAAGGCCAGCCCATCACCGTCTTCAACAACCAGGGCGGTGAGGACGTCACCGCAAGCTTCCGCCGTCAACTCTCACCCAACATCCGCGCCGTCGGCGACGCCGAGTACCTCAGCTCCTGGATCTACCGCGAAGTCTTCACCCCCAACTTCAACCAGGCCGTCAGTACCGACATCACCTCCATCCTCTATGTCACGCAGCAGAAGCAAGGCTTCTCCCTCGATACCCGCATCGATCGGTATGAAGGCCTCAAAGTCGTGCAGACCGACTTCAGTCCCGCCGCAGAGGTCAAGATCTATCACGTACCGTCGATCGACTTCACCGGCATGGACCACCCCATTCCCGGCACGCCCCTGCTCTGGAGCGCGACTGCCTCCACCGCCGGCCTCAAACGAGTCGAGCCGGGCTTCGCCACCGCCGGCCTTACCTGGCGCCTCGATCTGCGCCCCGAAATCTCCCTTCCCCTGCACTTCGACGGCTGGCACCTGCTCGCCAGCGCCGCCGTGCGCGAGACCGCCTACACTCGCTCGCGGCAGACCCCCTACGTCAACAACGCCATACCCGTCCAAAGCGACCAGGGCCTGAACCGCGCCGACCTCGACCTCAGCGTCGACCTTCGCCCGCCCGTCCTCGAGCGCACCTTCACTGTCCCCGAGCGCTGGCGCCGCATCTTCGGCGACGAAATCCGCCACACCATCGAACCCTCCATCACCTATCGCGACACCCGCGGCATCAACAACTTCTTCAACGTCCTGCGCTTCGACGACATCGACCTCCAAAGCGATACCGACGAGCTGCAGTACGGCGTCACCCAGCACCTCTACTTCAAGCCCCACCCCAAGCCTCCCGTCAAACCCAAACCCGGCTGCCCCGCCACGCCCGCCGCCGACACCGCCGCCGAAACACCGGCCATCGACACCCTCGAGCCCGATGAGCGCGCCACCACCGACGCCAACGGCATCCCCAACGCCAACGCCACCGCGCCCGACCAGCCGCTGCGCACGCATCCGCGCAAGCCCGACCCCTGCGCGCCGCCCACCTCCATCCCGGCGCAGAAGGAGTGGTTCAGCTGGATCCTTACCCAGAAGACCTTCTTCAACCCCACCTTCGGCAACGCCGTCATCGACGGCCGTCGCAACATCTTCACCACCACCCTCGACTTCTCCGGCATTGCCTTCCTCACCCAGCCGCGCAACATCTCGCCCCTCAAATCCCGCATGCGCTTCCGCACCTCCAGCCACGTCGACATCGCCTGGGACTTCGACTACGACACCGGCGCCAAGAAGTTCCTCAGCTCCAACACCTACCTCGATTTCCACGAGGGCAAGATCTTCGGCGGCTTCTCCTACGCCCTGCTCAACGCCCCAGGCAAGAACTACATCGAGGACATCGACA
Source organism: Acidobacteriaceae bacterium (assembly GCA_050013455.1). Lineage (GTDB taxonomy): Bacteria > Acidobacteriota > Terriglobia > Terriglobales > Acidobacteriaceae > Granulicella. The sequence goes on from JBEKFF010000074.1 coordinate 13,437, forward strand.
CCACCACCAACGAGGTCACCGGCCTCACCGCCTCCGCCATCGCCAACTTCTCCCAGATGCGCGTCCTCTTCGGCTACGGCAAGCCCAGCGAGCCCGGCCTCTCTTCCGCCGTCTCCGCCGGCATCGACCTCAACTACGGCACCGCGCAGTACATCACCGTGCAGACCAACTACAACTGGAACTGCTGCGGCATCGCGGTGGAGTACCGCAAGTACGATCTCGGCACCATCCGCAACGAAGGCGCCTACAGCTTCAACTTCACCCTCGCCAACATCGGCACCGCCGGCACCCTCCGCCGCGCCGCCAGCCTCTTCTAGCCACGACTGCTAACCATCGGCCTCTGCGATAATCAAAGGTATTGTGCTTATCTCCAGCCGTCTGGCCACTCTCGTCCTCGCCTCATTCCTCGCATCCTTTGGTTGCCACGCGCAAAACCCCGCAACCTCGGCACCAACCAAGCTCGAAACCGGCGCCACCCTCTCCCCCGCCGTCGCCTATCGCGTAGAGATCCTGCTCCGCAGCAAGGCCCAGCTGCCCCCCGGCTCCACCATCAGCATCGGCCCCGTTGAGCCTTCCGACGTAGCCGGCTTCCACACCATCAACGTCACCGTGACGGCCCAGGACAAGAGCGCGCACCCCATCAAGTTCATGCTCTCCGACGATGGCAGGACCATCGCCCAGTTCATCAAGTACGACATCTCCGCCGACCCCCGCACCATGATCTCCGACGCCGGCCGTCCCGCGCGCGGCGGCCCCTCCTCCGCTCCCGTCGTCCTCGTCAACTTCGATGACCTCGAGTGCCCCTACTGCGCCCGCTTCCACGACAGCCTCTTCCCCGCCATCACCCAGCGCTACGGCGACAAGGTCCACATCGTCTACAAGGATTTCCCCCTCGACCAGCATCCCTGGGCCATGCACGCCTCCGTCGACGTCAACTGCCTCGCCGCGCAGTCGCCCACCGGCTACTGGAATCTCGTCGACTACATCCACCACAACGGCGAAGACATCGGCTCCGACCCCAACGCCAAACCCGACGACTCGAAGCCCGATACGCCCAAGCACACCCTCGACCGCGCCTACACCCAGCTCGACAAGCTAACCCGCGAGCAGGGCGCGCAGCA
>JBEKFF010000075.1:0-14459 GCA_050013455.1 Acidobacteriaceae bacterium
CTCCGCCACAATCGGCACACTAAACTCCGCTGCCGACTCCATCTCCCGCTTCACCAGTTCCTGCATCTCCTCCGCCTCATCCGGCACCACGTCAAACAGCAGCTCGTCATGCACCTGCAGCGTCATCACCGACTTCAGCCCCCGCTCCCTCATCGCCGCATCAATCCGCAGCATCGCAATCTTGATCAAATCCGCAGCCGTTCCCTGCAGCGGAGTATTCACCGCCGTCCGTTCCGCAAACCCCCGCTGGTTCGGATTGCGCGACTGAATATCCGGTATCGGCCTTACCCGCCCAAACGCCGTCCTCACCGCGCCATCGCGACGCACCGTCTCCAACGTCTTCTCAATAAACGCAGCCACCCCCTTGTACCGTTCAAAGTACCGCGCAATGTACTCCTTCGCCACGCGCTGCTCAATCCCCAACTGCGCCGCCAGCCCAAACGGCGAAATCCCATACACGATCCCGAAGTTCACCGCCTTCGCCCGCGCGCGTGTCTCCTTATCCATCGTCTCGGCGTCCACTTCGAAGACCTCCGCCGCCGTCAACGTATGAATATCTTTGCCCGTCCGATACGCATCGAGCAGCAGCGGATCCTGCGAGAAATGCGCCATCAACCGCAGCTCAATCTGCGAGTAGTCCGCCGACATCAAGAGATTCCCCGCCCCCGCCACAAACGCCGCACGAATCTCTCTCCCCACCGCCGTCCGCACCGGAATATTTTGCAGATTAGGATTCGTCGAGCTCAATCTTCCCGTAGCCGTTCCCACCTGGTTGAACGTCGTATGGATCCGCCCGTTCGCATCCGCCAGCACCGGCAGCGCATCAAGATACGTTCCCTTCAGCTTCTGAAGCTGCCGGTACTCCAACACCAAAGCCGGCACTTCGTGATGCTGTGCAAGATCCTCCAAAATATCCTGCGCCGTAGAAATCACCTTGCCCTTGCCATACTTCATCGGCTTCGGCAGGTCCATCTTGTTGAACAGCACATCGCCCAACTGCTTCGGCGAATTGATATTGAACCGATGCCCGGTACTGGTATAAATCCGTTCCGCCAGGTCATCAATCGTCACCGCCAGCCGCGAGCTCATCTCTCGCAGCACGTCGCTATCCACCCGCACACCCGCCTGCTCCATCCGCAGCAACACCTGTACCAGCGGCAGATCCAGCTTTTGATACACCTCGCTCAAAGTAGAATCTTCATTGAGCTCGCCCTTCCTAATCCCTAATCCCTGTTCCCTAATCCCTGCCTTCGTCACAGGCTCCGCGAACAACATTTCCTTCGTCATCGCGCCACCAAGCCCCGGCTCGTCCGGCAAAATCTCGCTGGGCCGCGCCGACTCCGACTCCACCAGCTGCTCCCCCAGCGTCTTCGCCAAACGCACCACCGCAGCCGCAGCCTCAGCCAGCCGCTTCGGATCGTTAGGATTGTCCTTCGTCGGCTGATGCAGCAGCGCCAGGCTAGTCGACCGCGCCGCAATATCAATCAGCGTGTGCGAAGCATGCGTAGGATTCAGCAGGTAGCTCTCCAACATCACATCCGTCACCGCTCCGCCCAACATCACACCATGCGGCTCCAGCGCCCGCAGCACCGCCTTCAAATCATGCACCTGCTTCGGCAGCGAAGCATCTTCAAGCGCCTCGCGCAGCCCCGGCGCGTCCAATCCCACCTCAAGCGCAAGCCCCGCAGTAACCGCCAGCCCCAGCCTGCAAGCCGGATCGCCACTCACCGCCACCAACGGAGTCTTCGCCGCGACCTCCTCATCCGCCCCACCAAACAACGACATATTCTGCGCCGGCTCCGGCTCAATCTCCACCTCCGCCTCAGCATCCGCGCCCACCTCCTCCGCCACCGCCTGCGCATTCGCCGCCATCGCCAGCGCAAGATGCCCCACCTCGCGCGCCTCCACCAGCAACTTCTTCAAATCCTCCGCCGACGCCTTCACGTTGTACGCAGTCACCATCGCATCGACATCCGGCGCAAGATCCTTCAGCAGCGTAGTAAATTCCAACTCCGTAAACAGCGCACGACAAGCAGCATTGTCCACCGGCTGCGTCCGCATCGCCTCAATCGAAAACTCAATCGGCACGCTCGTATGAATCGTCACCAACTCCTTCGACAGCAAAATATTCTCGCGATTATTCTGCAGCGACTCCCGATACGTCTTCTTCTTCACCTCACCCGCCCGGTCCAGCGCACCCTCCACCGTGCCGAACTGCTGAATCAACTCCACCGACCCCTTGTCTCCAATCCCCGGCGCCCCCGGGATGTTATCGATCGCGTCCCCACGCAGCGCCATCACATCAATCACCCGCTCCGGCGGAACCCCCAACACCCCCTCCACACCAGCCGCATCCAAAATCAAATTATCCTTCGTAGGATTCAGAATCGACACACTCTCATTCACCAGCTGCATCATGTCCTTGTCGCTCGACACGACAAATACCTTGTGCCCCAGCGCAGCCAGCTTGCAGCTCAGCGTCCCAATTACGTCATCGGCTTCAAACCCCTCGTAGTACAAAATAGGAATCCGAAACGCCTCCAGCGCCCGCCGGATATAAGGCTGCTGCTGAATCAAATCCGGCGGCGTCTCCACGCGATTCGCCTTGTACCCGCCATACTCAATGGTCTCGAACTGCTGCGTCTTGATGTTGAACTTCTGCACATCCTTCATCTGCGCGGCCATCTCGTTACGATGCAGGGGAGCACCCACGTCATACACCGCCGCCAAATATTCCGGCTTAAAATCCGCGCGCAGCTTGTTAATCATGTTCACAAACACATACGTAGCCGCCGTCGGAATCCCCGTCCGCGTCGTCATCGGCCGCGACCGCTGCATCGCGTGGTACGCCCGAAAAATAAAGGCCATGGAGTCGAGCAGATAAATCGGCGGCTTGGAAGAATTGTGCGCGGCGTGCTTCGTTTCAGACATGATGCTTTGATGGTACGGCGTCTGCCTAAGATGGGTCGAGTCCGCCGAGCCCGTTGATATACTTGAGCGCCACCCCATCCTCAAGGAGCCCCATGCAGAAGTGTTTGATCGCCGCGCCCATCTTCGCCCTCGCGCTCATCGCCTCAAGCCTCAGCGCCCAGAGCTGCAAGACAACCGATGCCGACAAAACTGCGGTCGCCAACGCCCTGCGCACCCTCTACGCCGGCGCCACCGTCGATGACATGGCACAGATGCACAGCGTCACCTCGCCAACCTTCTACGCCTTCGACGGAGGCCAACAGTACAGCAGCATCGATGACCTGATGAAGGTCGTCAAGACCTATCAGGACCAGGGCGTGAAGTTCATCTGGAACGTCACCATGCCCCAGGTCACGATCGACTGCAACGAAGCCTGGATCACCTATGTGAACAACGGCTCGATCCAACTTCCCAACACCACCAACCCCACCCCAACCCAGTGGCTCGAATCGGCTGTGCTCGAAAAGCAGGACGGCACCTGGAAGATCGTCTTCTTCCACAGCACCCGCGTCCCACCACCAACGGCACCTGCTAGGTAATCAGCATGCAATCCCCATAGCTGAAAAACCGATACCGCTCCCGCACCGCGTGCGCGTAAGCCGCCAGCACCTGCTCCCTCCCCGCAAACGCCGACACCAGCATCAACAGCGTCGACTCCGGCAGGTGAAAGTTCGTCAACAACCCACCCACCACTTTGAACTCCGCACCCGGCGACAGAAACAAACCGGTACTCCCCGAGTGCGGCAGTATCTCCCCGCTAGATTTTTCCGCCTCCCGCGCCACATGCTCCAGCGTCCGCGTCGACGTAGTCCCAGCCGCAACAATCCGCCGCCCCTCCCTCCGCGCCCGATTCACCGCCTCCGCCGTCTCCGCAGAAATCGTATAGCTCTCCGCGTGCAAGCGAATGTCTTCCGTCCGCTCCGCCCGCACCGGCTGAAACGTCCCCAACCCCACATGCAGCGTCAGCCGCGCAATCTCCACGCCACGCTCTCGCAACTCCTCCAAAATCTCCGCCGTAAAATGCAGCCCCGCCGTCGGCGCCGCCGAAGACCCCCTCGCCTCCGCACTCGCCAGCGGCCGCGAATACACGGTCTGATACCTCTCCCGATCTTCCTCCCGATCCGGCGCATCCTTCACCCGATGAATATACGGTGGCAGCGGCAGATGGCCAATCCGCTCCAGCGCCGCATGAAAATCCTCCACCGCCTCGAACCTTAACGTCCGCTCCCCAAACTCTCCCGCCCCCACCACCGCAGCGCGCAGCACCACCTCATCTGAACCCGCCGCAAACACCAGCGTCTCCCCCACCGGCACCTTCTTCGCCGGCTTGACCAGCGCCCCCCACTCGTTCTCGCCCCCAAGCTTCTCGGTCAGCAGCACCTCCACCAAACCACTCGGCGCCGGCGACTTCTCCTGCGTCGCCAGCCCTCCACGCCGCGCATACAGCCGCGCCGGAATCACCCGCGAATCATTCAGCACCAACAGATCCCCCGCCTTTAGCAGCGATGGCAGCTCCGCAAATCTACGATCCGCAAACGCCCCACTTCGCCGATCCAGAGTCATCATCCGGCTCGTCCCCCGCACCTCCGGCGGCCGCTGCGCAATCAACTCCTCCGGCAACTCATATCCAAAATCCTTAACTCGCATCGACCCTAACCCAATCCCTAACCACTAGCCACTAACCACTGCACTCGCCATTCGCACCGCCTCATCCAGCGCCTTCTGCACCAGCTCCAGCTCCGGCTTCACATGCTCTGGCCATCCAAACGTCACCGTAGAAAACGGCTTCGGAATCGCAAACCGATCCCAGCTCTTCAAATACCAGGCGCGCGAAGGCTCCGCGTGATACGCGCCAATCCACGTCGCCCCGGTCAACTCCGCCAGCTGCACCGGCCCTGCCTTCGACACCCTCGCCGGCCCTCTCGGCCCATCCGCCGTAAACGCGCACCGATGCCCCGCAGCATACGCATCCGCCATTCCCTTCAACCCCGAAGCCCCACCCCGCGAGCTCGATCCCCGCACTGCCAGGAATCCCAGCCGCTCCACCGTCCGCGCAATCAACTCTCCATCAAACGAGCGCGAGATCAAAATCGCAATTCCCAAATTCCGAAACCGATGCGCGCACGTCAGCATCGAGCAATGCCAGAACGCAAACACCACCGGCCCCGGCAACGTATGCCCCACTGGCACCCCCGGCGCATTCACATCGCGATACCGCAGCGTAGCCCCGACTACGCGAATCAACAGCGCCATCACAGGAGGCACGACAGCCAGCAACAACTTCTCTTTACGCGTGAAGGAAGGCACAAGCTCCAGTCTATCGGCTAAGCCAATCTCCCCGCCAACCGCGCTTCCAGCCTACAAGCCAGCCGCAACGCCAGCGCCATCATCGTCAGCGTAGGCAGCTGCGCACTCCCATCCGGAAATACCGCCGCGCTGGCAATCGAAAGATTTCCCACCCCATGCACCCGCATCTCCGCATCCACCACGCTCGTCCGCGGATCATCGCCCATGCAAGCCCCACCCATCGCATGCCGCGCATCTTCCAACCCCTCCAGCGCCCCATCGTCCAACATCCCCGCCGACCACTCCACCCCCGTCAACCCCATCGCCTCAAACTGCTCCTTCAAATGAGCCGCATACTTCCGCATCGTCCCCACCTCCTGCTCCGACACCCGCCAGTCCACCACCACCTCCGGCATCCCCACCTCATCCAGCTTCTCTCCCAACAAAATCCGCGAGCAAGACGGTCGATCCTGCGCCAGATTAAATTGCAGCTTCACCACCGCCCCATCCGAAATAAATCGCCGCCCCCGCAGCTTCGCTCCCACGATCAGCCGCACCCCATCCAGCATCGCCCCCGGAATCTTCAGCGCATGAGTCGTCAGCGCCTTCGCAAACTCCCCGCGCTGCAACGACGTCAGCATCTCCCGCACCACCGCAATCCCCGACCCCTCCGGCTCCACAATCGCAAGATGCGCCAGAATCGGATTCAGCCCCAGCCTCTCCCTTAGTTCCCGCGAAGCCTCCAGCTTCACACTATGCAGCGTCCCTCCGCGCACATCGCCCATCCCGCCCGCGAAGAAAACCCAAGGCCGCAACTCACTCACCACCCGCGCCCGCGCCGCCCCTCGCAACGTCGCGGCCGGCAGCGTCACATGATCATGAAAGTTCCGCCCCACCTGGTCATGCGCATTCCCCACACCCTCCGCCGCAGCCGACCGCGAAGCCAACAGCAGCCTCGACGTCTCCACCGTCCCCGCAGCCAGCACCACCTCGTCCGCCTCAAACCGCACCATCGCACCCGCCGGCGTCCGCACCATCACCGCTTCCAACCGCGCCCCATCCGCGGCCAGCAGCAACTCCACCACCTGCGCATGCAGATACACCCGCGCACGCGCCAGCAAATCTTTCCCCAACGAGGGCGCCAAATTCCGTCGCGGAAACGCCATCCACTTCGACACCCGCGCATCCACCCCACCCAACTCACCCAGCATCGCCGGCAGCGGCGAACTAATCGCCTGGAAGAAATCCGCAGCCTCAAATGGAAGCGTCCCCACCTCCAGCAGCCCCTCCGCCTCCGCCACAAACGGTCTCAACTCCTCCGCGCCCACCGGCCAGGCATCTGCATCCTCTGTCCTCGAAAGCACCTGCCCGCCCCACCGTAGCGACGTTCCCCCGAACACCCGAAAGCGTCCCTCAGTAGTCCCCACATGCGCCTGCCCCTTCAACTCCGCCGCGGCAAACAGCCCCTGCCCATTGCCTTCAATCGAGTGCCCTCCGGCCTCCAGCACCACTACATCGATCCCCGCCAGCGCCAGCTTCCGCGCCAGCACCAGCCCCGCAATCCCCGCCCCCACCACGCACACCTGCGACCGAACCGCCTCACTCGAAGCCTCTGCAATCGCGAGATCGATCTCCATCCAGCCTCTCCCTGCAGCTAGCGCATCCGCCCTAGCTGTACTTCAACCAGCGAAGAATCTCAGGGAGATTGGGCTTCTTGCCGTACATCAAAATTCCAACGCGATAGATCCGCGACGACACCCACAGCACCGCGTAGATCGTGATCAAAATCAACCCGATCGACAGCGCAATCTCCCACGGCTGTGGCATCGAAATCGAGATCCGCAAGTCCATCAGCAGCGGCGCGCAGAACGGAATCTGCGAAACAATCCGCGACATCAACGAGTTCGGATTCGTCACGATCGGCATCAGCATCAGCATGCTGAAAAACAGCGGCATCATCAGAAACATATTCAGCTGCTGCAGCTCCTGCTCCGAGTTCGTCATCGCACCCAGCGCCGCCGCCACCGCCGAATATAGCGCATACCCCAGCGCAAAATACACGATGAAGTACACCACCTGCGGCGTGCTGATCTGCACCCCGCTCGTCGCCCCCAGCCGCGCCGCAATCAGCCCCACCGCAGCCATCCAAATCGCAACCTGCGTCAGCCCCACCGCACCTACGCCAAGTATTTTCCCAGCCAGCAACTCATCCGGCTTGATCGTCGCCAGCAGCACTTCGAACACCCGCGACGTCTTCTCTTCAATGATCGATCGCGCCACGTTCATCCCATACAGCAGCACCACCATGTACATCAGGAAGAACAGCACATACGCCACCAGGAACGACGACTTCGAGTTCCCATGCACCCCATTCTTCCCCAAAACATTCAGCGTCACCGGAGCCATCAGCGCAGCCGTCTCCGACTCCGAAACACCCTTCGCCGCCAGGTACTCCTTCGTCAACACATGATGCAGCGCCTCTTCAATCGCGGAGCTCGTCGCAATATCTGCCGTCGACCGTGGCGTAAAATCGAACGTCGGCCGCCGCCCCGCGTCAGTCGCCGGCACAATCACCAGGTAGCCGTCCAGTTCCTTGTTCGCCATCTCCTGGTCCAGCACCGCATGCGAAGTCCTTGCCGGCAAAATGTCCACCGTCATCTGACTGTCTTTGCCATTCTGAAGCTCCTGCTTCAAATCATCGGCAAGCTGCAACTGCGACGTCAGCACCGCAATATGCGAAGTCGTCTTCGACTTCGCCGCCAGTGTCGCAACCCCAAACAACCCTCCGCCCATCACCAGCGGAATCAAAATCGTCGCAATCAAAAAACCCTTGGTCTTGATCCGCTCCGTATACTCGCGCTTCGCAATCAGCCAGACATTATGCATCGACGATCCCTCGAGCTTCCTCATCACCAAAACTCGCGCGTACGCGTTCAATAAAGATCTCTTCCAACGTCGGCTCCTTCACATCGAACCGATGAATCACCGTCCCCCGCGCCACCGCCTCGGCCAGCACCTTCTGCGCGCCCGCCTCGCTGTGCAGCTTCAACTCGGCAACCCCCGCATAGTTCTTCGCCTCTTCCACTTCTGCATTCTGCAAAAATGTTTCGTCGCCAGAGAACACCACGTGCACCCGGTTCTTTGGATAGCTCGACTTCACCTCGCGCATTGATCCCGACAGCACCAGCTTCCCCCGCGAGATCAGCGCAATCGCATCGCACATCTTCTCCACCTGGTCCATCCGGTGCGTCGAGAACAGCACCGCCTTCCCGTCCTTACGCAGATCAATCAGCGTGTTCATGAGCAACTCCGCGTTCACCGGATCCAGCCCGCTGAACGGCTCGTCCATAATAATCAACTCCGGCTCATGCAGCAGCGCCGCAATGAACTGGATCTTCTGCTGCATGCCTTTTGATAACTCTTCTGTCTTTTTATCGATCGCCTCTGTAATCTCGATGCGCTCGCACCACGCCAGCGCCCGCGACCGCGCCGTCGCCTCACTAAGCCCATGCAGCTGACCCAGAAACGCCAGCTGATCGATCACCTTCATCTTCTTGTACAGACCGCGCTCTTCCGGCAGATACCCCACCCGATGCAGCGCCTTCCGATCAAACGGCTTGCCAAACAAACTCACCGACCCAGAGTCCGGCACCGTCATCCCGATCATCATCCGAATCGAGCTCGTCTTGCCCGACCCATTCGGCCCCAGCAACCCAAACATCGTTCCCGGCTCGATGGAGAGCGACAGCCCCTCCACCGCAACTTTCGTGTCGTACACCTTGCGAATCTTCTCGAGTTCAACAATCGGCATGCGCTTGGACGCCTTCTTCCGGAGACAACTCCGTTTTCCTGGGAGATACTCCGGTTAGTCTATCGCAACGCGAAAGCCACGCAGCTCCAAGGTAAAAAGGCCGCAACCAGACGCGAAAGAGGCGCACCCCAAAGGATGCGCCTCTCACAAACAACTCAAATCTAGCCGAAGCCTAAGCTGCGGTTCCCGGCTCAGCGGGCGGCTCTGCCTGGCCGCTCTCTTCCATCTGCTTCTGCAGCTCTTCACGACGCTTCGCACGAGCCTCAGCGCGCTTTCCAGCCTTCTCGCTCAGCTCCTGCTCGGCGCCCAGCAGCTCGATGTACGCCATCTCCGCCGCATCGCCCTGCCGCTGTCCCGTGCGCACAATGCGCGAGTAACCACCCGGACGCGATCCATAACGCGGCGCCACGGTGTTGAATAAACGATCCACCGACTCCGGTGTCATCATGTACGCCAACGCCTGCCGGCGAGAGTGAACGCTGCCGTTCTTGCCCAGCGTAATCATCTTCTCGACGATTGGCTTCGAAGCCTTGGCCTTGGTAATGGTGGTGTGAACGCGGTCGTTCAAAATAATCGAGGTAACGAGGTTGCGAAGCAAAGCGCGGCGATGGCTGGTATTACGTCCCAGCTTGAATCCGCCATTACGGTGGCGCATGATGATCTCCTTCGACCCGGACTTCTGCCCGGCTCGGGTGCTACAAGTTAGTGCGGCGCAGCAGAGTTAACCCTGCTGCGCCGCGGGTTTTATTAGAACGATTCCGGCTCGCTGGCGAGATCGAGGTCATCTTCATCCTCGTCCTCGTCCTCATCGTCGAAGTTGCCGTAGCTGGCCGCCAGCGTCGCCGCCGGCAGTACCGACGTCGGCCCCGGAACCGGGTTGCCCTGCTCATCAATCTTCATGCCTAGCGAAAGACCCATCTGCGCAAGAATTTCCTTGATCTCGTTCAGGCTCTTGCGTCCAAAGTTCTTGGTCTTCAGCATCTCTGCTTCGGTCTTCTGAATCAGCTCGCCGATCGTCGCGATGTTGGCATTCTTCAAGCAGTTGTAGCTGCGCACCGAAAGCTCAAGCTCCTCAACCGAGCGGTTGAGATTCTCGTTGCGAATCGTCAGCCCATCGTGCGAAGCTTCCGACCCAGCCTCCAACTCCTCTTCGAAGTTGATGAAGATGGTCATGTGGTCCTTCAGCAGCTTCGCCGAAAGTCCTAGCGCGTCCGCAGGCAGAACCGTTCCGTTGGTCCAGATCTCCAGCGTCAGCTTCTCGTAATCGGTGATCTGGCCCAGACGTGCAGCCTCCACAAGGTAGTTCACCTTGCGCACCGGCGAGTGAACCGAGTCCACCGGGATAAACCCGATGCCCAGGTCGCTATCAAAGTTCTTGTCAGCCGAAACATAGCCACGGCCGCGCTTCAAACGCATCTCCATGTCAATGCGTCCGCCCTCGGAGATCGTGCAGATATAAACATTCGGATCCAGAATCTCAACGTCCGAATCAGCTTCGATCGAGCCCGAAAGAATCACGCCCGCAGCATCCGCGCGCAGGTACAGAGCCTTCGGCCCCTCACCGTTCAGCTTGAACGGAATCTGCTTCAGGTTCAGGATGATGTCGGTCGCATCTTCCACCACGCCCGTGATGGATTGAAACTCGTGCAGCACGCCCTCGATGCGCACAGCCGTTACAGCCGCGCCTTCAATCGAGGAGAGCAAGGTGCGACGCAGCGCATTGCCGATCGTCGTACCAAAGCCGCGCTCAAAAGGCTGCGCGGAAAACTTGCCATAGATGTTCGTGAGTGTCTCTTGATCGACTGCGAGACGCTTGGGCTTTTGAAAACCTCTCCAAAGCATGGGGAATCCTTTCTTCATCGCACACGCGAAGCATTCTGCGTGGCTGATGGACCTGCGGTTATGAATAAAGAGCCGTTGGCAATTCGCCAAGGCCAAACGCTCGTCGCCGCCAGCTCCCGGCTGAAACCAGGAGCCAGCGGCTAGAAGCCATTACTTGCTGTAAAGTTCGACGATCAACTGCTCGTTCACAGGCAGGTTCACATCTTCACGCTTCGGCAGCGCAATCACCTTGCCCGACAAATTGTCCGAAGCCACTTCCAACCAGTTCACGCGGCTCTGGCCCGAGATGAAATCCTTCGCCGTCTCCAGCAGCACCAGCTGCTTGGAACCTTCGCGGATCGCGATCACGTCGCCAACCTTCACCTGGAAGCTCGGAATGTTAACCTTGCGGCCGTTCACCTGAACATGTCCGTGGCGAACGATCTGGCGCGACTGCCGACGGCTCATCGCAAATCCCAGCCGATAGCAGACGTTGTCCAACCGCGTCTCCAACTGCTGCAACAGCAGCTCGCCGGTAACGCCGGTACGATTCGCAGCCTTCTCGTAGTACGCGCGGAACTGCGTCTCGAGCGTGAAGTAAATGCGCTTGGCCTTCTGCTTCTCGCGCAGCTGCAGACCGTAGCCCACAACCTTCTTCACCTTCTTGGACTGGCCATGCTGGCCTGGGGGAAAGTTGCGCTTCTCGACGGGGCACTTATCCGTAAAACACTTCGCGCCCTTGAGGAACAGCTTGGTTCCGTCCCTGCGGCAAAGCCGGCAGACGGGTCCTGTATAACGTGCCATTTCTATCTCTCCATACTTCGGTTGTCGATCGCTTTACACGCTGGCAGCGCTTCGTCGCGATCCAATTGCAGGAACAAGCTGAGACAGAGCCAACGAACGAATCGCCGCCCTGCCTCAACCAGGGAAAATCAAACGCGACGGCGCTTCGGCGGACGGCAGCCGTTATGCGGCATCGGCGTAACGTCGCGGATCGAGCGAACCTCAATCCCCGCAGCAGCCAGCGCACGAATCGCAGACTCACGTCCCGAACCCGGCCCAGCCACCCGCACATCGACCGACCGCAGACCGTGGTCGCGTGCAGCCGTAGCCGCACCCACCGCTGCCTGCTGCGCCGCGAACGGCGTGCCCTTACGCGATCCGCGGAAGCCGAGCGAACCCGAACTCTTCCAGCTCAGCGTGTTGCCTTGCTGGTCCGTGATCGTCACGATCGTGTTGTTGAACGAGGCCTGGATGAACACCAGACCAAACGGAACATTCTTGCGTTCGCGCTTCTTGAACTTCTTATTCTTTCCGACCTTCGCGCCGGTACCCTTATTCTGTGACTTTGCCATGGGTTACTTCGTCGCTTTCTTCTTACCGGCAACGGTTCCCTTGCGAGGACCTTTGCGGGTACGAGCGTTGGTGTGCGTACGCTGTCCACGAACCGGCAGCGAGCGGCGATGCCGCAAACCACGGTAGGACTGGATCTCGATCAGGCGCTTGATGTTGAGCGAAATCTCCTTGCGAAGATCTCCTTCAATGCCGCCTTCTGCTTCAATCACTTGACGAATCTTGTTGAGCTGGTCCTCATCGAGGGTAGCCATCTTGGCATACGGATCGATCCCCGCCTTCTCAAGAATCTTGAGAGCGCGAGGGTCTCCAATGCCGTAAATATAGGTGAGGGCGATCCGAACCTGCTTGTTTCCTGGCAGATCGACGCCGGCAATACGGGCCATGGTGTGCCTTTCGGTTGAGCTTCGGAGTTCACTCCGGAAGCGGGGTTGATCGTTGCGCGGCTGACCTGACTGCTGTCTCCTCCGGGTTCATCGCACGCCTTGACTTCGGCGAACTCGCCCAGTGGGGCCACTAAAAACAGGGGTTAGGGATTAGGGATTAGGTCGGAACGCGATTGGGGAGTTTTCTAATCCCTAATCCCTGTTCCCTAACCCCTGCCTTTTAGCCCTGGCGCTGCTTGTGCTTCGCGTTCTCACAGATCACGCGAACCACACCGCGACGGTGAATCACCTTGCACTTGTCGCAGATCTTCTTTACTGACGCACGAACCTTCATCGCAATTCCCTTCTCGTGTTGCTTGGGTCTGTTACCGGCCTACGGCAGCGCCTACTTGTACCGATAGACGATGCGGCCGCGGTTCAGGTCATACGGGCTCAGCTCGATAGCAACTCGATCGCCGGGAAGGATGCGGATGAAGTTCTTGCGCATTCTGCCCGAAACATGCGCCAGCACCTGGTGCTTGTTCTCGAGCTCTACTTTGAACAACGCATTGGGCAGCGTCTCAACGACCACCGCCATTACTTCAATTGCATCTTCCTTCGACAAACAGTCTCCATTCGACAGAGTCCACGCCTCGCGACGCAGAACAGCTCCATCTGCTTTCCCTTTTGAACCTGTTTCGTGGGCTTCTATAGTCCCCTCTAGCCTCGCCCGCCAATCAAACGGCCAGACACACTAGAGCAGACGGCGGAAGGTACACGCACCATCTGCAATTCTACCCCAATTCGGCCCGTTTTGGAAACCCCCACCCGCAAGCCGGACGCAAGGCGCCAAAGTCACCCCGTTGGCCGAGAAACCCTACGATTTCATGTTGTTAGCGGCCCTGAGCGCTTCCATCGGGGTTGACGTTGCAATTTGACTCGCAGCCGCCGGGTCACTCGGTTTGCCGGCAGCCACCACCGCTGTCCTCTGCAGAACGACCTTTTCGATCTGACTCTTGAACCAACTCGCTCCTCCAAACCCAATCACAATCGCATTGGCCATATCCGCAGTTGAAAAGCTCAGGGTTCCCGCAGGAGTGCCAATCAACGTAGCCGCCTTTTGCATGCCCCACGACGCCAGGGCCGCCAACGCTCCCACCAGCATGTTTCCCAGGTAACCGGGCCGAAAAATGCCGTTGTCATTCATCGGCAAGTGCCATCCGTTGTCCCCCACGAAGGCACTCACCAGCGATCCCAAACTGCCCATCAGCACGATCAACCCAATGACGTAGTAATTCGTTGCATTCATGGAAGCCTCCATCGCGTCTCTCAAAAGAATTTGGGCCCGCAAAAGGAAAACCCATCATTGGACGCAAGCTGGGATAGTGTCAACAAAATTCAAAGCCCACACCCCGGCCTAAACCGCACAAACCCCCAACCGAACTGCACCGCTGGCTCGTTCCCGTCTACCCCAAAATTCTCACCAAAACCCCTTGCCAATACCTAGAACCCCGATGTATTGTCTCGCCATGGCCCCCCGCGACACCAACCCGAGCTTCATGAATGGCGTCCCCGAACTCCTCATCCTCAAGCTCCTCCAGCAGGGCGAGATGTACGGCTACGAGCTCGTGCAGGCCATCCGCGACCGCACCGGAGCCTCCATCGCCCTGGGCGAAGGTGTCGTCTACCCCGTCCTCCACAACCTCGAGCGCGACGGCGCCCTCACCGCCCAGCGCAAGCCCGTCAACGGCCGCAGCCGGATCTACTACTCCCTCACCCCCGCCGGATCGCGACGCCTCTCCGACCTCGCCGCGACCTGGACCAGCCTTACCAGCGCCATCCAACTCGTCCTC
>JBEKFF010000076.1:0-14739 GCA_050013455.1 Acidobacteriaceae bacterium
ACGTTCACGGCGGGCGAGATCCAGAATCCGAAGCGGAATCTTCCGCTGTCGCTGGCAATTGGCACGGGAGCGGTGCTGCTTCTCTATATCGCTTGCAACTTCGTTTATCTGAGCGTGTTGCCGATGTCAGCGATCCAGAACGCGCCGCAAGACAGAGTGGCAACGGCTGTCATGCAAACCGCATTTGCGGGGATAGGCGCGAAGCTGATGGCGGCGGCGATCCTGGTATCGACGTTTGGATGCGTGAACGGGATGCTGCTTGCCGGGGCGCGCGTGTACTATGCCATGAGCCGCGATGGGTTGTTCTTCAAGAGCGCCGGCAAGCTGAGCGAGAAGAGCTCGACGCCCGTGAACTCGCTGTGGATGCAGTGGGCATGGACCTGCCTGCTGTGTTTGAGCGGAAGTTATTCGCAGCTACTGGACTACGTGATCTTTGCGGTTCTGGTGTTTTATGTGCTGACGATTGGCGGTTTGTTTGTGTTGCGCCGGACTCGGCCAGAGGCTCCACGGCCATACAAGGCGTTTGGGTATCCTGTATTAGGGTTAATTCTGGTGCTGCTGGGCGTGCCAGTGTATTGGGTGTGGACGAGACGAAGCAACGTGGAGCAGGCCGTCGAGTAAGTGATAACGAATTAAGACTTTTGGATTTGGGAGAACGAGAGCGAATGGCGAATCTGCTGGCGATCAAGCCGCTGTCCATGTTGTTGAAGGAAGCCGAGAATGAGGGCGCGACCGGGCTAAAGCGGGTACTTGGGCCGCTGAACCTGATCACGCTGGGTATCGGTGCCATCATTGGAGCAGGCATCTTTGTGCTGACGGGGCAGGCCGCTGCCAAGCATGCCGGGCCGGCAGTGGTGTTGAGCTTTATCGTCGCGGGTATCACGTGCGCGTTTGCGGGACTCTGCTATGCAGAGTTCGCTTCGCTGATTCCGATTGCGGGATCGGCTTATACGTACGGCTATGCGACGCTGGGTGAGTTCGTGGCGTGGATCATCGGCTGGGACCTGGTGCTCGAATATGCGTTTGGCGCAGCGACGGTAGCATCCGGCTGGAGCGGATACCTGGTTGGATTGTTGCAGGACTTCCACATTCATCTGCCACCGCAGTTGACGACCACGCCGGGCAATATTCTGGTTCTGTATCAAGATCGCTGGCAGCCGCTGGCTTCGCTGCCGCCGGGAGTCAGCTCGGCTGGGCTGCAGCACGTGACCGGGGTGTTCAACCTCGTGGCCTTTTTGGCGATTCTTGCGATCACCGCGGTGTTGGTGATCGGGATTGAAGAATCTGCGAATCTGAACTCGGCGATTGTGATTGTGAAGCTGTTTGTTGTGGGAGTTTTCCTGGTCCTGGGAATTGGCTTCCTGCTACATCATCCGGACGTTGCGCGGGCGAACTGGCATCCCTTCATTCCGAAGAGCCAGGGGCCGGGAGCGTTTGGTATAGGCGGAATAACGGCGGGCGCTGCTTCGATCTTCTTTGCGTATATCGGGTTCGATGCGGTGTCGACGGCGGCGCAGGAGGCGAAGAACCCGCAGCGCGATATGCCGATCGGCATCCTCGGCTCGCTGGTGATCTGTACGATTCTGTACATCCTGGTCTCGGGCGTTTTGACTGGCCTGGTGAACTATCACGCGTTGAATGTTGCGGACCCGGTTGCGGTCGGAATTGACGCAACGGGCGTGCGGTGGGGATCGATCCTGGTGAAGATTGGCGCAGTGTTCGGTCTTGGAACCGTGATGCTGGTGATGCTGCTGGGGCAGTCGCGGGTGTTCTTTTCGATGTCGAAGGACGGGCTGCTGTGGAAGTGGGCTAGCGCCATTCATCCGAAGTTCCGGACGCCGTGGATCTCGAACATTGTGGTTGGGTTGATCGTGGCGTTCATGCCGGCGCTGCTGCCGATCGATAAGCTGAGCGAACTGGTGAACATGGGGACGCTGCTGGCGTTTGGCATTGTGTGCGCCGGGGTCTGGATCCTGCGGCGACGGAATCCGAGCCTGCATCGGCCGTTCAAAACGCCGCTGGTTCCGCTGGTGCCGATCCTCGGCATCCTGAGCGCTGCGTATCTGATTTGGACGCTGCCGTCGTTGACCAAGATTGTGGTCATTGGATGGCTGCTGGTGGGGCTGGTGATTTACTTCACGTACAGCGTCAAGCACAGCAAGGTCCAGAAGCTGCCTGCTTCTGAACAGGCGCCGTTGATTGATCCCGTCGCGTAAGCGGCGGCGAATGGCGGAACAGATCAGATACTGGTAGGGGATGGTTTGGAAGGAGGGCTCGGCGCCGGTGGCGGCGGGCTCTCTCCCTTTTGGGGCGCCGGAACTGGCTGGGTTGTCGGGGAAGGCGCAGGGTTGTTCGTGTCCGGGGTCGTCGCCGGGACCGTCTCCTGGCCGGACGGGGTGCTGTGCACTGCGTGATGAACGTGGGTTGCCGGGTTTGCGGGCGCCGGGAGAACGGCTGATTGGATGCTCGTGGGATCGTCGCGAAGTTTGAAGAAGAGCGTCGCAGCCGAGAGGTGAGGGACGGAGAGGCTGGTGCCGGTGTAGCCATCGGGCACCGAGATCGCATCGGAGAAATCCGGGTTTGCCGAGACGGCCTGGAGGAGGAATAAGTTGAGGCCTGTGAGGGTGCAGGACTGGGTTAGGTCCGCCGGGCATTGGAGCTGAGAGAGCGTTGGGATTCGCACCAGGGTTACCAGCGGCAGCCAATCGCTGGCGGGCGACGCAGGGTCATCGGTGTCGGTCTCGGTGATCGCAGCCGCCGTTCCGGCCGCAGTACCAGCCGCAGTTCCGGCCTCGGCTGGCGTTTCGGAGGGGTGACGGTCGCTATGATGCGAGGCGGCGATCGGGTAGATGGCGCGCATGCGCAGGGCACCGAAGGCGCTGGGGCCAAAGGACCGCAGCGGGTCCAGCGTCGCCACGATGGTATGCGGGTCTTGCAGGAGCAGGCCGCCCGAGGGCGCAAGGGTCAGGACGGTGCGCAGGGTCCCGTCGAGGGTTTCAATTTCGATCTGGCCATTGCGTGGAAAACGATCCGGACTCTTCAGGGTGAAGGTGAACAGCGAAGAGAGAGGAAGATCGTCCGGATCCGAAAGGTTGATATTGGAACTCTTCGAATCAGGAATGGACGTCTTGCGCAGCAGCGCGATGACCGGGCGCGGCGCAGACACAACCAGCGGCACGGAAAGGTTGCGGCCGTCGCGGAGTGCAATGGAGGCGGAGAGATGTTCGCCGACGTGCGTGGGTGGGACAGGTGCGTTGGCACGCAGATCGAAGTGAAGGGTTCCGGCCGAGGCGGAGTCGGGAGGCTGAGTGTCGTACGAGGCATCGGGTGCGGGCGAGAAGACAAGATCGCCGAGGTTGATCTTTTCGATCTCGCCAAGCCGCGTGCCCGTGACGACCAGGGTCTTGTCGCCCGCATGGAGTTCAACAGCGGTCACGGTGGCAGGTTCGGAGAAGGTGCGGGCTGAGAGTTTGTCCGCCTTGGGCTGATCATACTGCTGGATGGCGAGGTGCAGGTCGCCCGGAGTCAGGTCATGTTCGAGTGGCAGGGTAAGAGCGAGAATGTTGGGCCGATCAGGTTTCGGCTCCGGCTTGAATGGAACCGGGAACGGGTTCTCACCCTCTGGATTCGCCGTGATGGTGTGGACGCAGGCTGCGCCCGTTGAGTTCAGCAGGAGCGTCGCGGTATGGCCGGCGATGAGGTCATAGGTGGGCTCTTTGCCTGCGCCCGCGGACGGGACGATGGTCCAGTCTGCGCCGGGAAGTTGCTGCAGTTGGACGGTGGGACCGGTGAAGCTGTCGAAGCCCCAGCGACCCAGGATGACACCGGTAAGCAGCGCCGGCTTTGGTTGCGGCTTGGGCGGCGGTTCGGTGGGGTGAGGAGCCAGTTTGGGATCCGCGAAGGGATTGGGCTCGGCGTGGGCTGAGGCGGCTGCCTGCAGCGGCGTGGCGTCATGCAGAGGGATGTGATGCTGCTGATCCTTCTGCAGCACGAGGCCGCCATAGTAGGCGTCAGGGACCAGAGGAATATCCGGCTCGGACGGCGCGCCGGGAGGGGTGTTGAGATGCAGAACGAGGTCGTGGGCAAAGTCCGTGGAGAAGACCAGTGGCGCGCCTTCGATGGGAAGAACGACGGATGGCTTGATCAGGCAGGTGACTTCATTGGGATCCGCGGGGCGCAGAGGCGGCGTAACAACAGACTGCACCGCAGGAAGCGCTATCACCAGAACAGACTTCGGATTATGGAAAGACGGCGGCGTGTTCAGGCGCAGGTTCATGGCGTCGTCCTGCGGGAAGCTGATGGCAGGGATGTACTGGTACTGCGCCGAATGCAGGTTGCTCATGATGCGAACGACGTCGACGATGGCACCCACGTATGCCGAGTAAAGGCCACCCCCGGCCGCCGTGGTGTAGCTTGCCTGGGAGATGAGGTCGGAGGTCGGACCGTTGAGCACGTTCGAGAGGGTCTGGCCGTTTCCGTCGTCGAGGACAATCTGTGAGCCAGTTTGAGTGAGGCAAGTGAATTGCGTGTCGACGGGCTGCTTGAAACAGGCGTCGTTGGGCTTGAGGGCCAGCGTGCGGGAGAGCAGGTCGGAATGCTTGGCCAGCGCGGTGGTATCGGCTGGCGGAACGCGGCGGATGGAGGCGACATACTTCTCGATGCGAGCCTCTTCGAAGCCGGCCTCAATAAGATCCTGGGAGGCGCGAACGAAGGCTCCTGGCCGGCCGCGAACGGCGGATTTGAGGGTCTTGAAGTCGCCGCCGGTCTCTGGCGCCAGGAACATCACTGCCTGCTGCGCGTCGGCAGGAACGGTTACGAACGCACCTTCAGCGCGAACCTTGGGATCCCAGGTCTCGATGCGGAAGAACCAGTCGTCGGGTGGGGGGTTGGTGTTGCCTCGGAGGAAGACGCAGATCAGCAGGTAGTGGACGGACTGCGAAGCGGGAAGTTCCGGATGGATCCAGAGCTTATCGCCGGGCTGCAGGTTCGGAACCGTCGCTATGGGAAGTGTTTGGCCGTCGCGGGTAACGCGAACGTCAATCTTGGGTCCAATCAGATCGAAGCGTGAATCAGCGGCGTAGCCCAGTTTGCAGCAGGAGAGGAAGAGAAGGGGCAGCAGCAATGATCGGACGCGCTTATCCATGCTGCTAGTTTAGATGCCCGGACGCGCATACAGAAGACGGCGAAACATTCGTGGGGCTGCTTAGGATGATTCGCGGGCAGCAAACGTCAACTTGATTGATCAAGGTGAGTAAGTTGCGCTGGGTGGGCGTTCCCATCGCACATTTCCCGGCAGATAGAGGATGGTCAGTGAGGTTGCTCGCTGGCGTGTCGGACCGAGGATATTGTGCGCTCAGAGTTGCGCGTACGGGCGCTCGGCCCATCCGACTCCACGGAGCCATCGCGAATGGAGATCACGCGGTGAGCGTAGTCGGCGATATCGGGCTCGTGCGTAACCAGGACGATGGTGTTGCCCTGGGCGTGGAGCTCATCGAAGAGCGCCATGATTTCAACCGAAGTCTTGGAGTCAAGATTTCCCGTGGGCTCGTCGGCGAGGATGATGGAGGGTTTATTCACCAGGGCCCGAGCGATGGCAACGCGCTGGCGCTGGCCGCCGGAGAGTTCGTTCGGCTTGTGGTTCATGCGCTCGCCGAGGTTGACCGACTCCAGCACGAACTTTGCGCGGGCAATGCGTTCGGCTGCGGGGGTGCCGTTGTAGATCAAGGGCAACTCTACGTTATGCAGCGCCGTGGCGCGGGCGAGCAGGTTGAAGGTTTGGAAGACGAAGCCGATTTCCTTGTTGCGGATGCGGGCGAGCTCGTCGTCGTTGAGCTGGGAGACATCATGTTGATTGAGCCAGTACTGGCCGTGGGTGGGCGAGTCGAGGCAGCCAATCAAATTCATCAGTGTGGACTTGCCGGAACCGGACGGGCCCATGATTGCCACGTACTCATTGGTGCGGATCCGAATGTCGATACCGCGCAGAGCGTGGACCTGCTGATCGCCCATTTCGTAGGTCTTCCAGAGATTGTCGGTGACAATTACATCTCCGGGGTGGGGGCCGTCGGCGTTGGCGCCGATACGATTCTGTGCCGGTGCAATGACTTCGGAGGTGTCGATGGTCATGGGTGTCTCCGTGAGAACAGTGGAAGAAAAACGTTAGCTGGAACTGTCGTCCGTAACAGTGACAGGAGTGATGGAATTATCGCGTTTCACAGCGAGGCCACTTCGAAGCGTACGCAGGATTTTGTAATGTCCTGTGACGATCTCGTCGTCCTGCTTGAGGCCGCTGAGGACTTCGATGTCGGTGGTACCGGTAATGCCCGTCGTTACCGGGACGAAGCGAACGCGGAGGCGATTGTCATCCTTGACGAGGAGATAGACGCCCTGCACGAGGTTTGACTGCTTGCCTGGGGTCGCGGGAGCTGCCGTGGTGGGTGCCTTGCCGCGATTCTTGAAGAGAGAGGCTTCCTCGACGGGATCACGCATGACCAGCGCCTGGATGGGGATGGTGAGGGTGTCCGGCTTATGCGCTGTGGTGATCTTGGCGGTGCAGGAGAGGCCGGGGCGGAGATCGAGCTTGGTTGGGTCCAGAGTGACGACGACCTTGAAGTCCTTGGCCTCTTCGGTGCCGGTGGTGGACTGCGAGGTGGCGAGGCCGGTGGTGCGCAGGAGGGCCTGATCGCCGACTTCGGTGACCTTGCCGGTCAATGTCTGGCCAGGGAAGGCGTCAATGGTGACGGTGGCGGTTTGGCCGAGAGCAACATTGACGATATCTGTCTCATCCACCTTGACTTCGGCGGTAATGGTGGACATGTCGGCGAGGGTCATCAGGGTCGATCCCGCGGAGCTCTGGATGCCGATGATGACGGTCTCGCCCTCGCGAACGGGGATGTTGGTGACCAGGCCGTCAAAAGGAGCGACGCTGCGGGTGAGGCCGAGCGAATAGGTGTCCCCCTTCAACGTGGCAGTGCCTTGCTGAACCTGGCTGCGGGCGGAAGCGGTCTGGGCGCTGGCCTGGTTGACGGCGGCCTTGCGCTGGGCAAGGGTGGCGACATCCACATCGTAGGCCGCCTTCTTGGCGTCGAAGTCCTGCTTGGCGATGAGATTGTCCTTGTAGAGCGCCTGTGCACGCTGATAGTCGAATTTCTTCTGCTCGAGGTCCGCCTGGGCCTGTTCCACGTTGGCTTCAGCGGTCTTCTCTGCGGCGATGTACGAATCGACGTTGGTCCGCGAGGAGGCGATGGTCGCCTGCTGGGCGGCAACGGCGCTGGCCGGCTGCTCGCTCTCGACGGTGGCGAGAAGTTGTCCCTTGGTCACGTGGTCGCCCTCTTTTACGAAGAGGTGCGTGATCCGGCCAAAGGAGGTGGCACCGACGTTCACAATGGTCTTCGGCTTGATCTGACCCGTGCCGCTGACGGTGGATACAAGATCGCCGTGAACGGCCTTGGCAGTGGTTACGGCAGGGACGTCCGAGCGGCTGTGCAGCACCGTTCCGACGATGACACCGGCCACAACGAGAACGATGACGACGATCAGCAGAACTTTCTTACCGGTCATGGACGCTTTCTCTTGCGGAGGGCGTCCAGTCGACAAGACACAGATCCGCTGTTGGATTCAAGGATAGGGGATACGCAGGCAGGCTGCGATCGGTTCCGTAGCATCGGGAACAGATGCTTTGGAAGCCAAAACGGAGGCCTGGATGGGCGGTGGCGGTCAAGCAGTCAAAAAATCTCCATTCGATGACCTGATGATACCAGTGGGTTGCATGGAGCCTTGTGCAGGCGGCTCACCGAGACTAGAATGGGGGGTCTAAGGAAACAGGAGCAGGGCCTCACCCAATGAAAATGTTTTTGTCGCGCTTTGTCGTTCCAGGTATGGCCTTTGTGGCGCTCTCGTGTATCCCCACGGGGGTGGTTGCGCAGACTACGCCCTCCGATGCCACGCCGGGACAGGCGACCCAAACGGCCCCGGACACCGGCAGCGTGACGAAGACTCCTCCGGTAGCGGAGAAGCCCGATCCATTGAAGCGGCGCTTGAGCGACCGTGAGGAACGCGATCGCCTGAAGGCAACCAAGATCGAGTTGAAGGGCACGTACAAGAAGTGGCTGGATGAGGATGTTCGGTGGATCATCACCGACCAGGAGGCCAAGACCTTTAAGAGCCTCTCCAACGATGAAGAGCGGGACTCGTTCATCGAGCAGTTCTGGCAACGGCGCAACCCGAATCCTGATTCGAACGATAACGAGTATCGCGATCAATATTATGCGCGCATTGCTTATGCCAACGAGCATTTTGCGGCTGGCGAGCCTGGATGGATGACAGACCGCGGACACATTTATATCGCCTACGGAAAAGCGGACAGCGTCGACTCGCACCCGTCAGGTGGAAGCTACGAGCGTCCAATGGATGAAGGCGGCGGCGAGACATCGACCTTCCCCTTCGAGGTGTGGCATTACCGCTATCTCGAGGGTGTTGGCGACAATATCGACATCGAGTTCGTGGATACCTGCATGTGTGGTTCGTATAAGGCAACCATCGACCGCTCCGAGAAAGACGCTCTGAAGCATGTGCCCGGAGCTGGATTGACGCAGTACGAGGAGATGGGTCAGGCCTCGAAAAAGGACCGTTTCTCGGGCGGCGGACTCGAGCAACTCGGCAATGGTCCAATGTCGTCTTCGCAGCAGAGCAAGGAGTTTGATCGGCTGGATACGTTCGCCAAGCTGTTTGCGCCTCCGCCGGTCAAGTTCGCGGATCTGGACGATTTCCTGGCGACCTCAAAGGTGCTCTCCGGGCCGCCATTCCTTTTCGATGTGCGGACGGATTACGTGAAGCTGACCAATGAGACGGTCATGGTCCCCGTCACGCTGCAGATTCGTAACGGCGATATCACGTACAACACCAAGGAAGGTGACTCGGTCGGAACGGTCAATATCCTTGGCCGCGTGAGCACCATTACCCACCGCATCGTGTACACGTTTGAAGACACGGTGAAGGTTGAGACGCCGAGTGATCTTCTGCAGCGCACCAAGAACAACATGTCGGTCTACTGGAATGCCATTCCGCTGCCGCCGGGACGTTACAAGCTGGAGATTGCCATCAAGGATGTAAACAATCCTGACCACATGGGCGCATGGAGACGGAGTGTGGATGTGCCCGAGTTCGATGATGACCGGCTGGCTTCCTCTTCGCTGATCCTGGCGGGGGAGATGGAGCGGGTACCGTCGAAGGACGTGGGTGCCGGAAGCTTTGTAATTGGAAACACGAAGGTTGTGCCACGAGTTCCACCGACGTTCGCGGCCCCTGTGACTTTCCACCGGGCGCAGAACCTGAACTTCTGGATGCAGGTTTATAATCTGGGAATCGGTGAGAACAAGCGAAATGACGCCACGATTGAGTACCAGATTCTCAATATGGCGACGAACAAGTCGGTTTTGGATATGCAGGAGTCGGCCTCGAAGTTGAACCCCAATGCCGACCAGTTGACCCTGGAGAAGACGATGCCGCTGGCGGGCCTTGAGCCAGGCAAGTATCAGGTGACCATCAAGGTGAACGACGGGATTCTGAAGCAGACGATCGATCAGAGTGCGCCGTTCATCGTTGAGCAGTAGGTTCGAGCAGTAGAGTTGGGAAGAAAACGCGAGGGAGCAGTAACCCCACGCGAAGCACTAGACGCAACAGGGCCCGTTCGAACGTGGGCAGGTAGGGCAGTTCAGCCGATCTTCCGGCGCACGAGGAGTCAAAGCTACGCAGGACACGACCGCGATAGCAGCCTCCACCAGGTAGACAGCCGTCCGGCTTCCCGACTGGGCGGTCCATCGGAGAGCCGTAGACGCGCGAATGAGGGTTTGAGCGCGGTGAAACGAGTTTTACCAGGTTTGTTGCTACTGATGATGGTTGCAGGTACTGGGCAGATATTCGCCCTCCAGACCTCTGCCATCATCTCAGGCACAGTCCGAGACGTTCGCGGTACGCCCCAGATGGGTGCGCTCATTGAACTGATGCGCGCAGAAGACGGAACCATCGCAACCGCAGTCAGTGACGATCACGGCCGCTACATCATGGCCACGGTAACGCCGGGCCGCTACCAGCTGCGTGCGACCGCCGCTTTCTTTATTCCTCTGTTACGCAATGACGTGCGCCTGCGGGCGGGTGTACAGTCGATCGTCAATCTCACAATGAACAACCTGTTCGACGCCGACAACTGGCTTCCGGCGCAACGCCGGAGGGCCGATGAGCCGGTGGACGACTGGAAATGGACCCTGCGCTCGGCCGCAAATCGGCCTTTGCTGCGGCTGGTCGATCCCGAGGATGGTTCGCCGATCTCTTCAAGCGCCGATCAGGCCCACCGTGTCTCCTCGCAGGGAAGGATCATGTTGACAAACGGCGACGGAGCCTTTGGTGACGGCGGCCTGCACCAGGCACTCGTTCTTGACAGAACAATGGAGGACGGAGATGGAGCTGTGCTGCGCGCCGATGTTGGGGATGTGCAGACGGGTGGGTACTCCCCGCAGCCGTCCCTCGAATTGATTACAGGCTATGAACGCCGAAGCCTGCTGGGTGGAAGCACGCGCCTGGTCTCCAGCTTCCAATCGCATCCGGAGTTGACCGACGGCGCCCCGGGTGGCTTCCAGGTGCTGCGGCTGGCGAGTACCCAGCAGTTCGCGCTGGGGGACATGTTCCTGATTGACGCGGGGACATTGATGGAGGCAGAGCGCCTGGAGCAGACCCGCCTGGAAGCTGAGCCATTCCTGCGCTTCACCGCCCGCCCCGGGAATGACGTGGTGGTGGAGTATCGTTATGCCTCCAGCCGTGAACTGCAGAGCTCCGATGATCTCGATCAACTGAAGCAGGCGTTGACCGTGGTGCCGGACGCCAATGGCAAGCCGCTGAGCGACCGGGGAATGCATCAACAGCTTTCTGTGAGCCGTAAGCTGGGCAGCCGCGTGATCAGCGCCTCCGCCTATATCGATAGGCTCTCGTATGGAGCCATTGGAGGCAGTGGGCTGATGAATGCGACTTCGCTGCAGCTCGCGAATGCCGTGGCCGATCCAACTACCGGAACGTTTCAGGTCGGGGGACCGGGATATTCTGCGCGTGGTTTGAGCGTTTCGCTTATGCAGACGCTGACCCCGGCGCTATCCGCATGGGCGGAGTATGACCTCGGAACCGCTCTTCAGAGCAACGGCGACCTGGTCATGACTAATCTGGCTGCGGGCCTGACGCCCCAGACCGCTTCGGCAGCCAGCGTGGCTCTCCGGGGGAAAATCCTTCGTACCGGCACGTCGCTTAAGGCGGAATATCGCTGGCAGCCGGCTGATACGCTCACCCAGGTGAACGCCTATAACGTGATGCCGGAGGAGGCCTACCTGACCTTCTACGTGCGCCAGAGGCTGTGGTCCGGGAACTTCCTGCCGCAGGGACTGGATGCCGTGGTGGAGGCGACCAACCTGCTGGAGCAGGGCTATCAGCCCGTGCTCGCGCCGGACGGCCAAACGCTGATCCTGGCGCAGGTTCCGCGGGCAATCCAGGGTGGCTTATCCTTCAACTTCTAGGCTGCGCGTCGGCCACAGCTGTTTCGCTAAACGGTTCAATCATCGAAACTTTTCGCGGTCTTCGTCGTGGTCGACGCACGCTTGCGCGATTTTCCTCATCAGGATGGGAGATGATGGATAGAGAGCAATTTCCCTTGAATGCAGGCAGTTGCATGGCCTTGCGGATTCCTCTCCTTGAACCTTTTGGGCTGGACCGGACTCTAAATATAAGTAAGCAGGCAGACGTTCTATAGGGTTGCAGGCAGACGTCTTCAGCTTGTTTTACCCACGCTGGTGAACTTCGCGGTGATTCAAGTAGTTCGTGCAGCATCAGGCAGGCAGTGAGGAATCATGTGCGGTATTGTCGGCGTCTTCGGGCGTAGTCCAGTTAGCTCTGTCATCTACGAAAGCCTCTCCATGCTTCAGCACCGCGGCCAGGATGCTGCGGGCATTGCGACGTGCTTTGAGGACCGGTTCTACCTGGAGAAGGGAAATGGCCTGCTCACCGATGTCTTCGAGGCCGGAAACATGGCACGGCTGTTGGGAGACATGGGCATTGGGCATGTGCGTTATCCGACAGCGGGCTGCGCGTCGGTAGCTGAGGCGCAGCCGTTCTATGTCAACTCGCCCTATGGAATCATCTTCGCGCACAATGGGAACCTCACCAACGTTTCGGAGATTGTAGAGAGCCTGTTCCTGACGGACATGCGCCACCTGAACACCAGCTCCGACTCCGAGGTCATGCTGAATGTTTTCGCCCATGCGCTCTCTCGGCGCGGAGCCGTGCATCCGAATGAGTTTGATGTATTTGCGGCCGTCGAGGAGGTTCATCGACGATGTAAGGGCGGCTATGCGGTGATCGCCATGGTCGCCGGCGTGGGCATGGTGGCGTTCCGCGACTTGCACGGGATTCGACCACTGGTGTTCGGCAAGCGCGGCGAGGGGAAAGAGGCGGAGTTCATGATCGCCTCGGAGAGTGTGGCGCTGCAGGTGAGCGGCTTCGATTTGGACCACGACCTCGCTCCGGGCGAGGTGATCTTCATTGATAAGGAAGGCACGGTCTACCAGCATCAGAGCCTGCAGGCGCACGAGAAAGCTCCTTGCTTATTCGAGTTTGTGTACCTAGCGCGACCGGACTCTGTCCTTGATGGTGCATCCGTATATCAGTGCCGCATCAACATGGGAACCAAGCTTGCGGAGAAGATTCAGCGCGAGTGGTCTCACCTTCCCATTGATGTAGTGATCCCGATTCCTTCGACGAGCCGAGTGGCCGCGCAGGAGATTGCGACTCGATTGAACATTCCTTATCGTGATGCGCTGGTGAGAAATCGATATGTAGGGCGAACATTCATCATGCCCGGACAAGCCCAGCGCAAGCAGTCGATCCGGCGCAAGCTTAATCCGATTCCGCAGGCATTCCAAGGCAAGAACGTGTTGCTGGTGGACGACTCCATCGTGCGCGGAACGACGATCCGCGAGATCATCGCGATGGTTCGGGAACAAGGCGCGAAGCATGTTTACGTCTGTTCGGCGGCGCCCCCGGTGCGTTTCCCGAACGTCTACGGAATCGATATGCCGGCACGGTCGGAGTTGATTGCCAGCGGTCGCGATGTGCCGCAACTCGCAAAGAATATTGGAGCGGATGAGCTTATCTTTCAAGACCTGGAGGATTTGAAGCAGGCCATTACCGACGCTTGCCCCAGTCTCACGCATTTTGATACGTCTGTCTTCGACGGAGTGTATGTCACCGGAGACATCACCGAAGAATATCTCAACACGCTGGAACAAAAACGGAACGACGCTGCCAAACATACCGAAGATGTCGCAAGCCATATCACAAGAAATCTCTCAGCCCACCTCTAGCGGAACGACGGTGCGCGTGCTGCCCGGGCCGTCGGCATTGACGGCGTTTGAGGCTGAGCGCGTCGTACAAAAACTGCGCGCGAATTATCCTGCCGAGGCGGGAAAAGTCGTTGCCGTTGAGTCGTCGTATCTATACCTGCTCCTACTCCGCAAGGACGCCGAAGACACGGTGGATCACCAGCGTTTAGCGGAACTGCTGGGAGCGGGCGACGAGATTTCTTCGGGGCAGCGGGTATGGATTGGGCCGCGGATTGGGACGCAATCGCCCTGGTCCAGCAAGGCCACCGACATTCTGCACAATACCGGCTTCCCCGCGATTCAGAGGATCGAGCGTGCGCGCGTCGTGCGAATCGTCTCGTCAGGTGACGGCGTTGTCGGGGATATTTCGACGCTGGCAGCGGCACTCCATGACCGCATGACCGAGAGTGTGTTTTTTGAGAGTGCCGACGAACTGCAGGCACTCTTCGCGCCGCGCGAAGGCAAAGGGTTAGGGCACATCGACGTGCTGGGCCTCGGCGCAGCTGCGATTGTTGCCGCAGATCGTTCCTTGGGGCTCTCGCTGGCGAGCGACGAGATTGAATACCTGGTGGCTGAGTTTAGGCGGCTGGGACGCAATCCTACCGACGTCGAGTTGTATATGTTTGCGCAGGCCAATAGTGAACACTGCCGCCACAAGATCTTCAATGCGAGCTGGACGATTGATGGAGAGAAGCAGCCGCGGTCGCTGTTCCAGATGATCCGCAACACCAATGAACTCTCTGGCGACAATGTACTTTCGGCCTATCGCGACAATGCCGCGGTGATTCGCGGAGGACCCGCAGGAAGGTTCTTCCCTGAGGCCGCCGATGCGACGTACAAGTACCACGACGAAGATGTACATATTCTGCTGAAGGTGGAAACCCACAATCACCCCACTGCCATTTCGCCGTGGCCAGGCGCGGCGACGGGATCGGGCGGAGAGATTCGTGACGAAGGTGCCACCGGACGCGGCGCCAAGCCAAAGGCTGGGCTGTGCGGCTTCACCGTGTCGAATCTCAACTTGCCGCAAGCGATGCAGCCCTGGGAGCAGGCATATGGCCGGCCCTCGCATATTGCCTCGCCGCTCGACATCATGATCGAAGGCCCGCTTGGCGCCGCTGCGTACAACGACGAATTCGGACGGCCGGCGCTGGCCGGATACTTCCGAACTTACGAACAGTTGAGCAACGGTACCGTCTTTGGATATCACAAGCCGATCATGCTCGCGGGCGGTTTGGGAAATATCCGCGCGGAACACGTAGAGAAGGGCGCGATGAAGCCTGGCTACGCTCTGGTCGTGTTGGGCGGACCCGCGATGCTGATC